>JAFVAO010000056.1 GCA_017480445.1 Lachnospiraceae bacterium | reverse complement strand
TGACGCTGGGGCGTTTTCTGATCAACAACCATACGGTGCGGAAGACTTCTCTGTCAGCGATTCTCAAAAAGGCAGGACAGAGAGGGGATCTGATGAAAAAATTGGAATTATTTCGCGAAGAGCGTTGACAGACTATCGAAACTATGTTAAAATTTGAGTGCAATTATAGTGAGGCAGAATGCGTAACTGTTCATTGTTGAGGAGAGTGTGAGGTAATATTATGAAAAATTATGAGAGTCCTGTGGTATTACAGTTTGAGGATCTGGCTGAGGGCGTATATGCTGCCAGCGGCAGTGTTGAGAAAGAGGATGAGTGTTGGACGGTTACTGTGAAGAAAGAGCAGGTGATCGCACATGAGTGTATTGCCAAGTTCCGTGTAATTGCAAATCATCCCGGTACCGTGCATATTTCTACCAAGTCTACGGTTACCGTAGTATTCAGCAAGAATGTTGAGAGCGCGTATTTTGACGCCGGCACTACTACGGTAAACGGTTCTACGGTTATCATTGAGAGAGAGTCCCACGCAAATGCATACGGCGTGGCGGACAATTACAACAGCAATCTGGAGATTCATCTGAGCAGTTCCGAGGATGCGCAGGAAGTCGATGTTGTATCTTCCATGATTACGTGCACCAAGGCGCCCAATGTACAGGGCGGTTTCTAAGAGAGATTGAACGGGTAAAAAGGATGGCACCACCTGCCTTGATGCAGGCGGTGCCGTTTTCAGTTACGGAGAGTAATTGCGAGGTTATCAGATATTAGCAGGAGAGGAGGGGACGCATGAAACGCATTATCGCCGGATTGCGCAACAAAGAGAATATTGTGCGCATGTGGGCCAGGATCCGCTGGATCTATCAATATGGCAGACTGTACTGGAAAGAAATGATCCTGTACACGCTGCTGGGGCTTAGCGGAACCGCTGTCTCCCTGTTAAGCAGTCTGGTCTCCAAGTCGCTTGTGGATATCATCACCGGCCATCAGACCGGTCAGGTGGTGGCTACCTTTTGCATGATGATCGGTATGAATCTGGGCAGTACGTTTCTGTCCCAGATATCGGGCTATGTCTCCACACGGATCAGTCTGCGCGTGGATGCGGATATCAAGGCGGATATTTTTGGGAAAATCCTGCTGGCGGACTGGGAGTCGCTGAGCAACTTCCATACGGGCGATCTGCTGACGCGGTGGAATGCGGACGCCTCCAGTATCGCGTCGGGGATCCTTAACTTTATCCCAAACCTGATTATCTATCTGTTTCATTTTATTTCGGCGTTTGCCATGGTGGTCTATTACGATGCCACCTTTGCGGCGATCGCGCTTCTGGGGATGCCGGTCACATTGTTTTTCTCCCGCAACCTGACCAGAAGGATGCAGCGGACGAACATGAGAAGTTCAGTGATGAATGCGAAGATGTCCGGCTTCAATCAGGAGACGTTCTCCAATATCCAGACCATCAAGGCGTTTGATATGATCCATGTGTATACCACTCGGCTGAAGGAGCTGCAGCGCGAATATATCAACATGCGGATGAGTTACCAGCGCACCTCGATTGTGATTTTTATTCTGATCACGCTGGTGGGTATGTGTATCTCCTACGCATCCTACGGATGGGGAATTTTTCGCGTGTGGAGCGGCGCCATCAGTTACGGTACGATGACCATGTTCCTCTCCCTGTCGGGGTCGCTGACGGCGAATCTGAACAACCTGACGGCGATGGTGCCGATGGCGATCTCGCTGACGACGGCGGCGGCTCGTCTGATGGAGATCGCGGAGTTGCCCAAGGAGGATTACAGTCAGAGCGACGCGGTACATACATTTTATGAAACCTATGGAAAAGATGGCGTGGGCATTGCGGTAAAGGATGTGCACTACGCCTACAGCAACGGGAACCAGGTGTTTGACGGCGTCTCGCTGGAGGCGTTCCCCCACGAGGTGGTGGCGCTTGTCGGTCCCTCCGGAGAGGGGAAGACGACGATGCTGCGGCTGCTGCTCTCACTGATTGTGACGAAGGAGGGAGAGGCGGCGATCTGCGCCGGAGCGGATCGTTCCGTGCGGATGGATCTGAGCGCCTCGGTGCGGCAGCTGATGTCCTACGTACCCCAGGGGAACACCATGTTTTCCGGTACGATTGCGGAAAATATGCGCAATGTGAAAGAGGATGCAACAGACGAGGAGATCATAGAGGCGTTGAAGGCGGCCTGCGCGTGGAAATTCGTGCAGAAGCTTCCCGATGGGATCCACAGTGAGATCAAGGAGCGGGGCGGCGGATTCTCGGAGGGACAGGCACAGCGACTGTCCATCGCCCGGGCGATCCTGCGCAGATCGCCGATCCTTTTGTTGGACGAGGCGACTTCGGCGCTGGATACGGCCACGCAGCAACAGGTGCTGCAGAATATCATGCAGGATCAGTACCCCCGCACCTGTATCGTGACGACCCACAGACTGTCGGTATTGAAAGCCTGTACGAGGGTCTATCAGATCAGCGATCAGAAATGCCGACTTTTAAGCAAAGAGGAAATTGAGCAAATGACAGAGTAGGGTGTCGACATATCAGATCTACGGGTGTGGCTGCCCGTCGAGATAACGGTCAATCTCGGCACGGATCACCTTTAGCGCGGAGGGGTCTTTGGTGCAGGCGAGGCGGCACAGGAAGATATGCTCCGCCATCTGCGCGGTCAGATCGAGCTGATGGAGCAGCATCGTACCGTTCCAACAGGGAGAAATCAGTCGTCTGCTGATGGAGAGGGCGCGCTCGTCACCGGTGATCGGGGAAACGCTATCCGCCGGTGCCTGCGACAGGAAGACAATCCCACCTAAGGGATGGGTCTGGGTGCTGCTGATCCCGGAGGTGCCGCACCAGGGCAGGCCGTAGACCACGACCTTCGGTTGTCCGCCGGCGGGCTCCGGCCGCAGGGCGATCAGGTTCAGATCGCCGTTTAGATAAGGGACCTCCAACAGGTCATGCCAGAGCGCAGCGTGGGTGGATTTGCCTGTGCCGGCGGGCGCGGAGAACAGCCAGGCTTTGTCCCGATAGAGAACGGAGGCAGAGTGGATGGCCAGCAGATCGTGCTGCGCGGCCAGATAGAGAAAGGCAAAGCGCAGGGCGTGCAGCAAGTCCTCCTGAAGCGTCTCTCCGGGCAGACAATAGCAGACGACCAGCGCGGCGTCCTTGCGCAGATGCAGCTCGCGCACCCGGGAGTCTGCATGAAACAGGAGAATGTATGTCTCCGGCTGCTCCAACAGAGTCAGCTCCTTGTTGCGGATGACAGTCACACCGTTTTCACACACGGCGGGTGTGCCGTAGAGCACCTGCACCGTCTGCTGCGGATGCGGGTCATAGGCGGTGTAAAACGGAGTAAAATCTTCGGCAAAATCTTCTGCGAGACCGTAGAGATTCACGGAGAGACCGGCGATGGAGAGCGTGCGGTAGAAACCGTCCGTTCCGGTCGGTATGGGCATGGGAACGAGCAGCATCCCGTTTAGATTCAAGGTGTTTAAGAAGGAGAGAATATCCTGCTTCAGCGCGGGCAGCATCGACGCAGAGAGCGCAAATTCCTGTGCGGTGCGTTCGATGAGCTCATCCAGAGTGCATTCTGTCGCAAGCTGTGCCCACAGAAATGCGCCGGTGGCGTTGATCCGGATGCCCTGTTTGTGGTCGCTGATGCTTTGACCGACGGGCAATAGATACACGCCGTCCTTTCGCTCTACTTTGATAAAATTCGGGTTTTGACGCATAGATACCTCATTCCTCGGCGGGGAGCCGCCGGATCGTTTGCCGGTGTTTTGTTTGTTCGGAATTGTGCGTAATCGCAAGTGCGTGCAAGGTGCTTGGTAAGGCACGGTAAGGCAAAATATAAAAAATATTGTTCGGATGCGCTGGGCGCTCCGCTGAGCCCAAGGCATGCATCATTGGAAGCAAAGGCTTCCAACGATGCATTGGTCTCATCTCCGCAGCGCAAAACGCACAATATTTTTTATATTTGGCCCTACCTGATTGCCACAAGAAGGTTTTGTGCTCGATATTATATTATAACATTTTGGGAAAGAATTGAAAATGGAAACGGGATCGAGAGAAACGAGACCGCGAGGAAAGAGATCAAGGGAAAAGAGGCCGAGGGGAAAAGACAGATGGAGAGATCGGACGAGCGCACAGGCAGCATGGGAACGCACACGGAGGTGAAGCTTCGGGTGGACGAGCTGCTTGCGGAAGGCAAGAGTGTACAGATCAGCCCGCAGGGGTACAGCATGTATCCGCTGCTGGTGCCCGGGCGGGATCAGGTAGTGATCGTGCCGGCGACAAAAGAGCAGTACAAGCGGGGCGATGTGGTTTTATACAGGCGGGACGGCGGTATTTTGGTGCTGCACCGCATCTGGAAACGGAAAAAGGACGGCTATTATATGGTGGGCGATAACCAGAAGGAGATCGAGGGACCCTTACGACGGGATCAGATTCTGGGAGAGATGGTCTGTGTGATCCGCCGGGGACGGCGCGTGGAGGTGCGTCACCCGCTTTATCGTCTCGCGTCGGGCGTGTGGCTGTGGCTTCGCCCGGTGCGGCCGTTTTTGTCCCATCTGGCGGCCGGAGCGAAGCGGTTCGTGCGCGGCCTTGTAAAATAAGACGAAGGAGCAACAGGGAATGAAAACCGATTGGAAAAACAGGTGGCAGGCAAGGAAGAACATGGGCCTTTTCGGTGCGGGCACCTGGGTCTCGCTGGGACTTGCGTTTATGCTCACGGTATTTGCACCGCTGGAGATCTACTTGAATAATCCGGATGAATTCTGGTACGACGCCGGGATGCTGCTACCATGGTGCCTGGTGTATTTTGCGGTGGCGTTTGGCTTGAGCGAGGCGGGGTTCGCGGTGCTGTTTTTTCTGGGAGACAGATGGTACGACTTTGGCGTGGCGGCGTATCTGACGGTGTTCGCAGGGTGCTATATCCAGGGAAATTTTCTGGTGAAGAATCTGCCGGCACTGGACGGAACAGAGCTGGTGCTCGCGGATTACAAAAGCGAGATTACGGTGTCCTGTGTCGTCTGGATTCTTGTGGCGGCGGTGGTCCTCGGACTCTGCGTCAAGCTCGGGCGGGAGCGGTTCCGCAAGGTGGCGGGGGGAGTCAGTCTGTTCGTGACGCTGATGCTGCTTCTGACCATCGGCACACTGTTTGTGACGACGGCGGGGTACGTGCGCAAGGACTATCTCACCAGTGTCAAGGATAACCAGTTCGAGATGTCAAGGGATGCAAATTTTGTGATTTTTGTCCTCGATGCAGTGGATGAGAGTAAGCTTGAAGCGGTCTATGCGAGACATCCCGAGTACGCGGAGCAGCTGGCGGATTTTACCTGGTATACCAATGTGTGCGGCGGATATCCCTGTACAGACTGCGCCATGCCTTTGATGCTGTCGGGCGAGTGGTACGAGAATGAGGAGCCTTTTCAGGACTATCTGCACCATGTCTACGGGGAGGGCGCGCTGTTCGAGGAGCTGGAGCAGGACGGCTATGCGATGAGCCTGTATGACGCGGATCTGCAGCTGTCCGAGCGGGTGATCGGCGATCGGTATCAAAATATGATCCACACGAAGATCTATCTGTACCAGCCGCTGTTATTTGCAAAACGTCAGATGAAGATGGTGGGTGTCAAGTATGCGCCCTGGCTGCTCAAGCAGTTTTGCTGGTTTGACGCGCACCAGCTGTGGAACCAGCGCGTTGTGGATGTGGATGAGGACGTGTTTTTCTGGGAGGATTCCCTGTTTTATGAGGATCTGCAGCAACAGCCGGTCACGTATACGGATGAGAAACAGTTCAAAATGATCCATCTTGAGGGGGCCCATGCGCCGTTCAAATATGACGCGGATGTCAATGTGGTGTACGACACGGACTACGCGTCCTGCATCGAGGCCTCCATGACAGTGTTTATCGAATACCTGAACAAATTGAAGGAGGCGGGCGTCTATGACAACACCGTGATCGTGATGGCATCGGATCACGGTTTGAATGAGGACCCGCGGGTGATGGACGGGCGGCAGCACCCGATCCTGTTCGTAAAAGGGGCGAACGAGCATCACGCGCTGCAGACGTCCGATGCGCCCATCAGCCATGCGGATTACCTGGGCGCTTACGGGAAGCTGTTGGGCGGTGCGTCTTCGGATGCGGTTTTTGACTGGAAAGAGGGGGACGAGAGGGAGCGCAGGTACCTGTTTTATTACATTGTGTTGCGCGATCACATGGTGGAATATTTCCAGACCGGCCATGCCTCCGATCGCAGTACCATGCACCGGACAGGAAATGAATTTGATTATCAGAAAAGCAATTGACCTTTTTGGTAAAATTTGGTAAAATTCTGGTTGAAAGCGCTTCCAAAATAGCGCAAAAGTGACAAAAAACTAACAAAGAAAGGAAGTTGCAAACATGACAGCTCTAATCATCGTCATCGTTGCCGCTCTGGCTGCCCTTGGCTACGCTGCGCTCAATTACGCAGGCGTCAAGAAGCTGGAGGAGGGAACAGATCGTATGTCGGAGATCGCTGCGGCCATCCGCGAGGGCGCCAACGCGTTCATCAACTACGAGTACAAGATCATCGCGATCGTTGTAGCCATTGTTGCAGTGGCCTTCGGCGTGATCTTCAGCCTGCAGGAGGGAACCGTTCGCTGGGAGCCTTCTGTGTGCTTTGCGATCGGTACCATCATGAGTGCCTGTGCCGGATATGTAGGCATGAAGATCGCTACCTACGCGAATGTGCGTGTGTCCAACACCGCGCGCAAGACCAAGAACATCGGAGAGACCCTGAAGGTCGCTTTAAAGGGCGGTTCCGTAATGGGACTCTGTGTGGGCGGTTTCGCGCTGCTCGGCCTGTTTTTGGTATACCTGATCTTCGGATTCGGTCTGGGCTACATCAACATTGACACCATTGAGACGGAGGGTACGATCTTCACACAGTGCCTGTCCTGCTACGCGCTGGGCTGCTCCATCGTGGCAATGTTCAACCGTGTGGGCGGCGGTATCTACACCAAGGCGGCGGATATGGGTGCCGATCTGGTGGGTAAGACGGAGGCACACATCCCCGAGGATGATCCCCGTAACCCTGCCACCATCGCAGACAACGTAGGCGATAACGTGGGCGACGTGGCCGGCCTCGGCTCCGATCTGCTGGAGTCCTATGTCGGCGCGATCACTTCCTCCATCATATTGGCGATCAGCCTGTTTATCCATGCGGCGTTCACCAGCGATGCGATCGCGGCGGAGACACTGGAAAAAATGATTTTCTATCCACTGATGTTTGCGGCGATCGGTTTGGTCGCATCCATCATGGGCATTGCCTATGTGCTGTTGAAAAAGGGATCTGACAATCCCCACAGAGATCTGAATATTTCGACCTGGTCCGCCGCGGCGATCACCATCATCGGCGGCTTCGTGCTCACCAGCGTGGTGTTCCAGGGCGTAGACTTCGCGGGAACCGGCTTTGCGGTGGGTTATCTCTCCCCCTGGATCGCAGCTTCCATCGGCGTGGTCAGCGGTGTCATCATTGGTGCCATCGCCGAGTACTACACGAGCTATGACTACAGACCGACCCAGTTGATCTCCGAGGCATCCAGAGAGGGTGCGGCGCTGACGATCACCCAGGGTCTGGCAGTGGGTATGAAATCTTGTATGGCTCCCCTGATTGTCCTGGGTATTGCGACCTATGCGTCCTACGCCGTGTCCGGCATGTTCGGCTTGGCGATGGCGGCGATCGGTATGCTGTCCTTTGTATCCGCGACGGTGTCTGTGGACACCTATGGTCCCATCTCCGACAACGCAGGCGGTATCGCCGAGATGTCCGAGTTGGATCCGGAAGTACGTCAGATCACGGATAAGCTGGACTCTGTCGGCAACACGACAGCAGCGATCGGCAAGGGCTTTGCCATTGGCTCCGCTTCTCTGGCGGCACTGTCTTTGATGGTGTCCTTCCTGTATGCGTTTAACGAGACCGGAACCAACCTGGAGCTGAACTTTACGGATCCGCTGATCCTTGCAGGGGCGTTGGTAGGTGCAGCGCTTCCGTTCCTCTTCTCCGGTATGCTGATCGAGGCAGTGGCCAAGGCAGCGCGGAAGATGGTGGATGAGGTGCGTCGTCAGTTCAGAGAGATTCCCGGTATCTTGGAAGGCAAGGCAAAACCGGATTACAAGACCTGTATCGAGATTTCCTCGCAGGGTGCGTTGAAGGAAATGAAGGTACCTGCGATCATGGCGATTCTGTTCCCGTTGATCTCCGGATTCTTGTTCGGACCGTATTTTGTGGGCGGCGTGCTGATCGGTGCGACGATCTCTGCGATCATGCTGGCAATCTTTACGGGAAATGCCGGCGGCGCATGGGATAACGCGAAGAAGTACATCGAATCCGGCGCCATCGAGGGTCAGAAGAAAGGTTCCCCCGCACACGATGCGGCAGTGGTCGGTGATACCGTCGGCGATCCGCTGAAGGATACGGTAGGCCCGTCCCTGGATATTCTGATCAAGATCATGTCTACGGTGTCTCTGGTGGCAGCAGTGCTGTTCAGCCAGTACAATCTGTTGGATTTCATCAAGGGACTTCTGTAATTGATGTTGTAATTGCTGTATGCGGTACTGCCTGCTTTTGCAGGCGGTACCTTTTTTATTCGTTGTTCTGTTTTTCCAATGCAAGCCCAATCAACCGATCTGTCTGATCTGCCATGAACAGAGGAATGTTTAGTACATCATTATCCAATTTCAAATTATCCAGAGAAAAGCGCAAACGAAGTGTTACCTTATCCGGAAATAATTCCTTGAATTTTTTGAGGCTTTTGCTGGATATATTGGATTCCGATTTGACCTCGACAGGGAAAATATCGTTTTCCCGCTGGATCAGAAAATCCACTTCATAAGGGGGATTTGTTTGTGCCCAATAGCGAGGAACTACTTCGAACTGCGGAATCAAGGTTTGCAGTATATAGTTTTCGGTTAATGCTCCCTTGAACTCGGTGAACAAGCGATTGCCTTCACCGAAGGCTGTGGGAGCCAATTGTGCCAGACGGCGGAGTAACCCGACGTCTGCCAAATAAATTTTAAAGGCTGACAAGTCGTCGTAAGCAACCAGAGGAAGAGCGGGAGCTGAACTTCGAAAGATTTTATGCACCAGTCCGGCATCCACCAGCCACTGTAGAGCGTCTTCATATTCACGGGCTCTTGCTCCTTCTTTGACAGCCTTGTAAAGGAACTTCTTATTTTCTCTTGCAAGCTGAGAAGGAATGGACTTCCAGATCATGGAGATCTTCGGAAATTCGTTGATGTTGGGATGTTTTGCAAAGTCGCGCTCATAAGCACTGATAATACCGGATAACGCTTCCTGCATAGCAGTGACATCACGAGCCTGGGTCCACATCAGAACGGACTCCGGCATACCACCGGTGACATAGTACATCTTCAATTTTTCATAAAGAGGATTGAAGAACGCATCTGGAATCGGCTCGATGGTATTTATGCTTTCCAGATAAGCGGCAAGGTTTTCATCGTTATTGGCAATCAGGAATTCCGAGAATGTCATAGGGTCGATTTGCAGGAAGTTCACCTTGCCAACCGGAAAGGAAGAAGGCTTTGCCAGGGCAATACCTAGCAGAGAACCGGCACAGGCAATATGATATTGCGGAGCGTTCTCGCAGAAGTATTTCATGGAGTTGATGACTTTCGGGCAGTCTTGCACTTCATCAAAAATGATGAGGGTTTTCCCCGGCAGAATTTTCTGACCACTTGCCAGCATCAGGTTTTGGAGGAGCCGATCAACATCCTTCGTGGTTTCAAAAAACTGCTTGAATTCCTCATTTTCATCAAAATTAAAATAAGCGGTGTTTTCATAATATCGCTTGCCAAACTCCTTCAGAATCCAAGTCTTGCCTACTTGTCGGACACCTTTCAGGATCAAAGGTTTTCGGTAGGGAGAATTCTTCCAGGCCAGTAGTTTTTGTAGGATAAATCGTTCCATAGACAAAGACCTCACATTTTTATAAATAATTATGTGATTCAAATCACATTTTTATTATATATCAATGTGGGATAGAATACAACAAAAATTGGAATCAGATCATCATTTTCATTTCTTCCCAAGCCATTTCCCAGGCAGCTCAGTCAGCCAACAGATGCCCTCAGGCACATAGAACAGCATGAACAGGTAATAGGGCAGCACATAGCGGCACTGGGCTTCCCAGACGATGCTGAAGAGGAAACCGCCCACGATGGCGATCAGCGGGATGAGGTTTACCGATACCTCCCGGCGTCTGCGCCACAGGACGGGCAGAAAGCATAAGAATCCCAGGTACACCACCGATTGATAGCCGTCCGCAAAACCGGTCAGCCGATCGTGGAGATCGCCGAAATAGATGCGTGAGATCCACTCCGGCACAGGCTTTTCCTCGTCGAAGGAATAGGTGGAGATCAGGGTCTCGAAGGTCGGCTCGATCCACTGCATCAGCAGCTTCGTCTGGAAAAACCAGCGGGCGTAGGCGGGATCCGACCGAAAGCGCGTCAGATGCTCCCGGATATCCCTGCGGGCAATCTCGGCCGCCGCCTGATTGTCAAAACCCACATGTCCTAAGGTGGTCGTCTGGTAATTGTTGTAGGTGCCGGGACCGTTTTCGTTGTCCTGCAGCCCCATGGCCAGAGAGAGTACCATGGGCGCGCCCTCCGTGATCTCATAGCCGGAGCGCAGCGCATAGGAGAGATCGACCAGTTTGACCGCCCCGTAGGAGCAACACAGAATCAAAACGGCGGTCAAAAGCGCCAGCAGATTCCGGCGCCGCAGTGCCACAAGGAGCAGGCCGATCATCACGGCGATCAATACGATCCAGGTGTGCATGCGCATCAAAAGCGCCAGCGCGGCCATGACACAGGCCAGGAGGACATAGCGCTTTTTACCGGTTTTGCTCAAATGAGACAAGGCCCAGAACAATATCGTCGTAAAACAGATGGAGGGCAGATCCCCATAGGTGTAGGGCGTCAGGATCACATAGGGCGCGCACAGCACCATGAGCGGGCAATAGAGCAGCTTGCACACACTGTGGGAAGCGTTTTCCTCCACGAACAGATAACCGAAGATCATGGTGACGATGCCGAGCAAAATGTGCAGCCTGGCCGCCACGGGATAGCAGAAATCGCCAAATGCGCGAAACAAAAGCTCATAGAGCAGGGTGAGTCCCTTCTGATAGGGAAATTTGCCCAGATAGCCGGTCTTCTTCAGCATCACGAAATTCCCCTTCAGATGGTAATACGCGGCCGCAGTGGCGTTTAACTGGTCGCCGCTCGGATAATAGGGCAGGTCGCGCACCCAGATCAGACACATCACGCCATAGAGCAGGCAGCATACCCCCAGAAATACATAGCCGGCGAGACGTTCCTTTTCCCCCAATGCCCGAAACAGCCGGTCCGCCAGCGCGCAAAGCAGCGCCGCAGCGCCGAAGAACAAGAGATTGCGGAGCCAGTTGTCATGAATCACGTATACCGGGATCTGATAGTCGGTGGAGGAATAGTAGGAGTAGCGCAGACTGTAATAGGCCAGAAACAGGCCGATCAACAGGACAAAGAGAAACAGGACATTCATGCAAAAAAGCAGAAAGCTTTCCGCGGGACGGGATATTTGCTTGCGGTGCTTCATACACGTGTCCTCCTTTTCCTATTCATTCATAGACACCAGGTTATGGTCGCTGACGTAGACGGTAAAACGCTTGTTGTGGAAGCTGGGTTCCACGATGGCCGGGTCTTCAAACTGGGCCTCGAAGGCGTCCTCGTCTCCGGCGCAGACCACGTAGGCCGTGCGCATTTGCTCGGGAAGATTGGGTACGTACCACTTGGTGCTTGTCGTCCACCAGTACATGTGCAGATCCTCCATGTGGTAGCAGTGTCCCATCGTGATGCGTCCGTCCGTCATGATACAGATGCGGGACGCGTCCCAGAATTCAGCGTAGCCGTATTGGAGATCCTCCGATTCCATGAAGCGTATCACTTCCTCATAGTCCTTCAGGTTGTCTGTGGTGGTGACGCAGTCTCTGTAGGTGTAGAAGAGGTTGCACAGGGCGAAGACGCACACGGCGGCGGTCAAAAGCCGCGCAAACCAGACGGCGTTTTTCTCAGCCCAGGTGACCAGCGCAGCCAGTGTGACGGCGCAGACAAACCAGATCACGAAGAAGTAGTTGTGCGCCGGCTCCGCGGTGGTCACGACCTCGATGAAGACCGTCAGCAAGAAGGAAGAAAGCAGTGCCGTCATAAGCAGGCGCTGCCCGGGCTGGAGCTTTGGCAGCACACGGTCCGGCTCATCCCGCATCAAAAAGATCCATCCGCCCATCACTACGGCGAGCATAGCCAGTATGCCGAGCTGCATCAACGCCGCGAGCGAATCTACCTTGCAGCCGCCGGCGATGCCCAGACATTCCAGAATCGCGGCGGGCACCTGCCCTGTGAGGCGGTCGATCATTCCTGCGCCATTCTGCAAAAACATCGGGTATTCCACATTGGTCGGGTAGAGCTTGGCCAGAATCCCCACGACCAGAAGAGAGCCGATAAAACCGCTGGGGACAAAACGCGCACGGGGAAGACGCTCCGCCATTCCGCCGCTCTCGAAAAATAACAGCAAAAGCTCCCACACCGCCAGGGGGAGTATCACGACCTGCAGGCAGCGCATCCCGCCCAGCGCCAAACCGCCGGTGAGACCTACGAGGAATACCCACCAGGCGATCAGGGGCAGCCGGCGGCCGGCCGCGGGCGCATCCGAACGCTCCCGCAGCCGCAGATAAAAGGCAATGCACAGGAACAGACAGATGCTGTGCAGCGCATAATAGTCGGCGAATAGAAACCACAGAAGGATCACAAACGGCACCATCTGCCCGTCGTTGCGCAGCCCGTTGATGGGCAGTGCGCACAGCGCCAGCAGTGCGAGGGCAATGCCCGGGTGCGAAAAGCTACATTTTTTTAACGTACATGCGATGGCGGTCAGCAGCAGCGCCCCTGTGATCACACAGGCGATGCCCATGGAGAAGACCATGCTCCCGCTCATGCCGTAAAATACGGAAGAAAGCATGGGCACGCCCACGACGAGCCGCTCCGTGCTGGAGATCCAGTTGTCCGGGGTCAAATCCTTTTCCTCCCAGATCTCTCTGGCCAGCATGGCATCCACGGCGATGTCGGAATCCACATGCTGTGTATATTTCCACATATTCAGATAAAAAAAGATGCCGATATAAATAAAGAGCAGCAGAACCGTCACGGTGAAAAGCGCGTGATCCACCACCGGCTTGTTCTTTTCATGCTTCATAGGTCTATATTTCCTCCGAAATGAATGACATATACCAAGTTCCATGCTACACAAAATCGAAAAAAAAATCAACTGATTGCCCTAAAGAAATTATGTTTCACGCCGATACATATTACAGAATCGCCCGGAAAAGCGATTGCAGAACGGAAAGGAGGAACCAATATGCGTATTGAGGCGTACACACAAATACAGCAGCTGTACAAGACGCAAAAGACGACCCGCAGCACGGCGACAGGCGCGGTGAGCGCGGCGAAGGACCAGGTTCAGATCAGCAACACAGGAAAAGATTTTCAGACGATTAAGAATGCACTTGCGGCAACGCCTGATATCAGAGAGGATCTGACGGCAGCGGTGAAGACCAGCGTGCAGAACGGCACCTACAATGTGGACAACGGCACGTTTGCGGCAAAACTTTTAGAGAAGTACAACGCGTTCGCGGTATAAGAAGGAGGAAAGCCCCGTGGCAAGTCTGATGGAAAACCTGATAGATGTACTGAACAGGGAAAGCAATGAATATGAGGGGCTCCTCCAAATATCGCAGCGCAAGACGGCAATTATCGTTAGCAGCAATTTGGAAGAATTACAGAAAATCACGGATGAGGAGCAGAACATGGTGAACCGGGTCAATGCGCTGGATCACAAGCGCATGGAGGTGACCAAAGACATCGCCACGGTTCTGAACAGGGATGTTACCAAGCTTACGCTGACGAACTTGATCGAGATGCTGGCGGCCAGACCTGCAGAGCAGCAGGCCCTCGCTGAGGTGCATGACAGGCTCAGCAAGACAGTGCACGAGCTGCAGCGTGTCAATGAACAGAACGGATCGCTGTTAAAGGATGCACTGGAGATGGTGGAATTTGAGATCAATCTGCTGCAGGCTTCCAGACTGGCGCCGGAAACAGCAAATTATAACAGAGGCGCTTACAGCGCCGGCGACACCATGGGTGTGACGAGAGGGTTCGATGCGAAGCAATAGCCCAGGCGGGCGAACCGGGAAGCAGAGGTGAGAAGTAATGTCTTTGATGAGCAGTTTATACGTGGGAACATCCGGATTACAGACGAGTCAGAATGCGCTGAATACGACGGCGCATAATCTTTCTAATATTGAGACTGTCGGCTATACCAGACAGCAGGTGCAGCAGTCTGATAAACGTTATGTGACGTTGTCGAGGACTGCTTCCGCTGTTTCATACCAGCAGGCAGGTCTCGGTGTCGATTATTCCCGTGCAAAACAGGTAAGAGATTACTTCTTGGATAAGACCTACCGCAAAGAATCCGGCAGGTCGGCATTTTATGAGATTTCCAGCACTGTGATGGAAGAGGTGGAGAGCCAGCTGGGCGAATTGAACGGCAAAGCGTTCCAGACCACAATGGCGGATTTCTGGACCTCCATCCAAGAGCTGGCAAAAGATCCCTCCAGTTCCGTGACACAGGGACTGTTGGTGCAGAGAGCGGCTGAATTCCTCGACCGCGGCTCGGCAGTGTATGAGGGACTGTGTTCTTATCAGGACAACCTGAACCTGCAGGTGAAGCAGCAGGTGGATAAGATCAATGATTACGGCAATCAACTCCTGGACATCAACGACAGGATTCGATCGATAGAGAGCGGCAATATTGAACGGGCCAACGATCTGCGGGACACCCGCAACCAGATTCTGGATGAGTTGGCGCAGTTGACGGATATCACTTTTTCGGAAGATTATTTTGGCAACATTGATGTACAGATCGAGGGCGTGGACTTCGTGAAGGGCGGCATGTGCTACGAGATTGGCCTCGATGAGGATCCCGTGACCGGCTTCTACACTGCGTTCTGGCCGCAGAACGCTTCGTACATCACAGACGACAACGGCAAAAAGATTTATACCATAGACGGCGCAGAGGTGTTTGATTTCAACGTGGAGATCTCCTCCGACTACAACACCGATGTGGGCAGATTAAAGGGAATGCTCCTCGCGCGGGGCGATCACAGAGCGGATTACACAGACGCGCAGGGCGACAATTACAGCAAGGTAGAGCAGTCGGTGATCATGAATGTGCAGGCGGAGTTCGATCAGCTGATGCACAACGTGGTCTCCAAGATCAATGACATTTTCGCGGATGCGGCCGGCAGGCAGCAGGGCGATCTGGAGATTGTCAACGAGGACGGCAGTGTAGAGACCTTGTCCAATGCCAAATACATCGTCTCCAGTCCGAACGGCTATATGTGCAGTGAGGAAGGGTATCCCATCCGCATGTTTGACAAGATCACCAGCGAGCCGTACAGACAGGTGACGGGAACCGACGGCAACACCTACTGGGTGTACAACGAGGAGCAGGCGGATCTGAAGGAAAGTCTCTACACCCTGCGGAATCTGCAGATTAACCAGGATCTGATGCAGCGTCCTTCTTCGCTGGGACTCAGACTCGAGGACGGATCAGAGGATCAGGCGACGGCGGCAGCGCTGAAGGAAGCATTCAACGAAGAGATTTACACCTTGAACCCCAAGGTGCAGAAGCGCGTCACATTCAACGATTACTATTCCGATCTGGTGAGCCAGGTGGCGAACTCCGGATATGTATACAGAAGTATTTATGAGAGTCAGCAAAATACCGTGGAGTCGGTGGAGGGCGCGAGAGCGCAGGTGATCGGTGTTTCCTCGGACGAGGAACTGTCCAACATGATCAAGTTCCAGAATGCGTTCAATGCATCCAGCCGATACATCAACGCCATCAGCGAGATGCTGGAGCACATCATCACATCCATGGGACACTAATCAACAGGAAACGGTAGGGAGGTAGCGTATGTCCTCACAATTTTTCGGATTAAATATTGCATATACAGGACTTTTGGCCAGCAACGCTGCCCTGAACACCACGTCCAACAACATCGCGAACGTGCAGACAGAAGGGTACAGCAGGCAGGAGGTCAAGCAGCAGGCGGCCAACGCGCTGCAGATGTTCCAGACCTACGGCTGTGCGGGCGCCGGCGTAGAGACGCTGGCGATCGAGCGTGTGCGGGATGAATTTTACGATACCAAATACTGGCAGAACAACGCCAGTGTAGGCGAGTACAACATGAAGCAGTACTATATGGCACAGGTGGAGACCTATTTCGACGACAATGGCGTCAACGCCGGATTCAAGACCGTGTTTGACCAGTTCTCCATCAAGGGTTTGCAGGAGCTGATGAAGGATCCCAGCGCCGACACCACCAAGACCCAGTTTGTGGGCTATGCGGGCACGCTGGTGGAGTACTTCAACGGATTGGCCGGCAACATGGAAAAGCTGCAGAAGGACATCAATCTGGAGCTGAAGATGAAGGTGGAGCAGATCAACTCTCTGGCCAGCGAGATTGCGAACCTCAACAAACAGATCAACACCATCGAGCTTTCAGGTGTGAAGGCCAATGAGCTCAGAGACAGAAGAGAGCTTTTGCTGGATGATCTGTCTCAGATCGTGGACATTGAGACCTCTGAGACTCCCATCGTGGACAGCAACAACCCCGACCGGGAGACGGGCGGCAACCGTTTCGTCGTGAAGATCGCCGGCGGACAGACACTGGTGGATGTGAGCGACTTCAGAGGTCTGGAATGTGTTGCCAGAAAAAATTATGAGAAGGTCAACCAGTCTGATATCGACGGACTGTACGATGTATATTGGTCGGACGGCACGAAATTTAACCTGTACAATGCGGCCATGAGCGGGGATCTCAAGGGCTTGATCGAGCTGCGGGACGGCAACAACGGGGAGCATTTTGCCGGTGAGATAATCGACACCGGCATTGCCACCGATGCGGACGGCAGAGAGGTGGACACCGTGACGATCCGCGCAGACAAGGGTTATCTTCAGGATTTGAACAAATGTAACCTCTCCGATCAGGGCGGCATCATCAACCTGGGCAACAGAGAATACTACTACGATACCTGGGAATACAGCTATGATGAGGCTACCGATACATATGCCTACACCTTTACCCTGTCCGCAGCGGGACAGGAGGGTGACAAGAACACGACCCGCGTCACCAACGACAGAGTCGGCAAAAACGCAACGACCGGAACAGCCGTGAAGTATCAGGGCGTTCCCTACTATATGAGCCAGATGAACGAGTGGCTGCGCACTTTTGCACAGAAATTCAATGATATCCTTACAGACGGCTACACGGCGGACAATATTCCCGGCATCAAGATGTTTACCGCGGATCACGCCATCGATGACGAGCAGTATGACCTGCCGGAGAGCTCCCGCTACGACAAGGGCGGCAGTATCACGGTCAAGGCGACGGACGACAGCTTTTACCGTCTGACCGCGAAGAATTTAAGCCTGATGGATGCGCTGGAGAACGATCCTTCGCTGCTGGCCACCAAGAGCAACAAGGGCGACGGCGTGGAGCAGGGCGATCTGCTTGATGAGATCAAACAGATGATCAACACCAAGGATAAGATCAGCTTCCGCGGTGCTTCTCCCTCGGAGTTTTTGCAGACGGTGCTTTCGGATATCGCGCTCAACGCCAGCCGGGCGAACACCATGTACCAGACCTACACGGATATCTCTTATACCATCGATAACCAGCGTATTTCCATATCCGGTGTGGATGAGGACGAAGAGGCGATTAATCTGGTGAAATACCAGAACGGATACAATCTGGCGGCGAAGATGATACAGACGTTGACGGAGATCTATGACAGACTGATCCTGCAGACAGGGGTGTAATATAGTGTCAATGCGAGAGGCGGTGCGAGAGTCAATACGAGTGTCGTCGTACATGTTGTACACCGTATACGCGGGAACGCTTTCGCTCCAACCTCAGCGTAGCGGTACATAAGATGCCAAAGTACGGCATCTAAGTACCGACGCTTCGCTAGGTCCCTTGTATAAGGTGTATAACATGTACGACTCGGT
>JAFVAO010000055.1 GCA_017480445.1 Lachnospiraceae bacterium | reverse complement strand
TTTATTATATCGGAAAAGTTACGGTGTCGGAAGGAATCCAAACGATTGGGGACGGCGACTTTTTTGAGTGCTCCAAACTGGAAGAGCTGGTGCTTCCGGACTCAGTGACAGAGATTGGCAAGGCGGCTTTCTTGATAACGTCCGGCGAAAGGACGCGGAATGATGATGTTATCACGAAGGTTCGGGTCAATATTCCGAAGAAGATAGAACGCATCGGAACCTGTGCGTACAAGGGTGTGTATTTACCGGATAGGGAGATTGTATTTCCGGATTCACTGGAATATATTGGCCCGGCAGCATTTGCGGATCTGGAGGATGCACCGAGCGGTATTTTGAAGGTGACCATTCCTGAGAAGACCACCACCATTGGTTACCGCGCATTTGCCATAAACAGTCTCCGGATAATGATATGGAAAAATACAGACCCTACCCTGTGGGGAGGCACGGACAAAACAGTGGATGGCAGCTATCACTTTGGCATGTTTGCGGGCTGTACGGAGCCCTCTGTGGTTCAGCTGTATGTGGATGCAGGACTGCTGGATCGGCTGAATGAAAATCCTCTTCAAAACTTTGCGCGGTTTTATACGGAAAAAGGTAAGACTGTGGAGCCACACAGTATGGAGGAAGGTGGTGCGGACAAGGATCTGTCCTCACCGGTTCGCTTCCGCTTCCGAGGGGAACCGGCGCTGTATGGAGAGACGGTCATCTTATACGAAGAAGAGGATTTGGAGGTGGAGATACAGCTGGAGACACTGTCGGATGGAACCACCTTCACGCTGCAGGATGTGGTCTGGACGTATTCTGTGACGAAGGCAGATGGAGCGGATCTATCGCAGAAGCCGGAGGATTATCTGGAGGTTACCATCGATTCTTCTGCCACACCTGCGGTCATGCGGATACGCGGGCTGCAGCATGACGGAACTGTACAGATTTCGGCTTGCGTTCCGGAGCATGAGGCGACAGAGCTTTGTATCCAGATCATGACAGTGGGATATGCTGCCAGATGCGCGATGGACAGATTGGATGAGATCGCCGGAGATGCTGCGCTTCTAAGGCAATACACGGCGCTGCAGCTGTCTGATGGTCAATATGCAGCTGTCAAGACTGCTTCCGATGAGGCTTTGGCGGACTATGCCCTGACAAAGGGAAAGCCTGTGGAGACGCTTACAGATTATGAGAAGATAGAAGCGGTATGGGACTGGACGTCTGTACATATCTGTTATGATTGGGATAATTTGTACAGCACTGCATTGTGTGATGCGGCGGAGTATTGTGCGACAGCGGAGACGCCCGGCGATGTCCTGTGGAACGGGTATGCGACCTACCGGGGATTTGTGGAGCTGTGTCAGGCGATGCTCCGGATACAGGGGATTCCCTGTCTGTCGGCGTACGGGCGCGCCGCATTTACAAGAACGTATTACTGTCCCGGTGCTCCGCATGCCTGGAATGTGGCATACGACGGGGAGAGATGGGTTTATTTTGATGCAACATTGTGCAGTGAGACCGGCGTGGAAGACGGAGAACTGAGCGCAAAGGGCTATATGTCTGGTCTGGCTTTAAAGATCGGATGGGGATTTGATTTCGATGTCGAAGAGGTCTGTGTCGGAAAAAGCAAAGTATGGAATACGACGAATTTTGATTCCACGGAAGAGCTGACAGCAACGCCGGCTTTGGAGCAGACCCATTTTACATTGTTGGCAGGGGATGAGACAGATCTTCCGGCATTGAACGGCGTGACGCAGCCCAGATATGTGTCGGCGGACACGAGCATTCTGGCGGTGGATGGAAACGGACACATCAGGACTAAGAAGGCGGGCAGTGCAGATATCCGGATCTATGATGGCAGAAGTCTCACGACAACCGTTACGGTCAGGGTGCTGCCGAAATATGAACTGAAGTACAGTCAGGAGAATATTACGCTGGAGGCAGGAAGTGATTATGAGAATCATGTGCGGTACCATGGGAATCGGACAGACGGGATTATGCGGCTGCACAGCAGCGATGAATCTGTGGTCACGGTGGATGTGCAGGGGATATTCCATGCTCATAAAGAGGGCACGGCGGTAGTCAGCGGGTATCTGTGTTTTGACAGAGACAAGCGGTATCCTGTTTCCTGCGCGGTTGTCGTGGGCGGAACCGGTGTGCGCGCGGGTTTTTCGGATGCGCACTATGATTATCGTGTCCTGCAGCAGCCGGAAGAAGGACGAACGGGTAAGGTGGAGATCTATGCGGTGCATGATGTGCCGCTGGAGAGTGAGCTGCTTACGTGGAAGACATATGATCTGGCCGTATTGCAATTTCCTGATGCGGTACAGTTTGATGGGAAGGAATATGCGGTTACGGAGCTCGGGGAAGATCTGTTCCCGAATCTCGACAGAATACAGGCTTTCGCCCCGCAGGGGATCGTGCTTCCCGCCAATGTGGAACGGATCGGCAGAAATGCCTTCCCGGACTTGCGTTGGGTAGAAAGCTGGCCTGCATCGCTTGCAGTGATAGAAGAGGGTGCCTTTAAGCACGCGTTTCGAAGAGAGGAGACACCGGGGGAGCTTGTATTTCCGGAGGGGAGCGCACTGCAGGAAATTGCCCCGAACGCTTTTAATTACTGTAGGTATTTGCAAAAGGTAGATCTTGGAAATTGCACACAACTGAAACGAATCGGGGAAGGGGCATTTATGCAAGGCGGGATCCGGTCTCTGACCCTGCCGGACAATTTGGAAGTAATTGATCGGCAGGCGTTCTTCTGGTGTAATGAGATGGAGGAGGTTGTTCTGCCTGCCGGATTGAAAACGGTGGGGGAGAGCGCATTTGCATGGTGCAATGATTTGCGGGAGATTGTCTGCCGTTCCGAGCAGATGGAATTTATCGGCGAGAATGTCTTTGATCGTTGCAGAGCGGATATTTATATCCCCAAGCTGGAAAACAGCGTTTATGAGAAGGCGCTGCGCGGGTATCTATATAATGTTTATTATCTGGAGGACGGTGAGAAGAGTAAGGCGGAGCGGTTCGAGTCCCGGGTGAAAAAAATCACTGCGGAGCTGCCGGAAGAATACAAAAAGCCGATTCTGAAAGGAACAAGCAGCTTCGATATTTTCAGTAATCTTACGGTGAGACGGTATTTTGCGGACGGATACTCAGAGATAACAAACAGCTTCATCGTGATTGAGGCAGAGGAGGAGTACACATACGATACGAGAGGCAGGAGGACGATCTGTTATGCCGGCGAGGATATTGACGAAGATTTTGAGAATGAGGATGTGGGGCCGATTACCTTCATACTTCGAGAAAACGTATTGGCGGAGGGCGAGAACGCATTCAAGGTGATCTATGTGGGGGACTTTGACGATATTGCCGTTGACATCACGCTGACAGGATCTGCCGTAGACCCGAATTCAGTTTGGATAGACTGTGTGGGGAAGGATGAGGATGCCTGCTACCGGATGACTTCCACGGGCTATACACTGCAGAATGCCGATCTGCTCCTGTCCAAACACTGGTATGAACTTGTGGACGGGGAACCTGTGGAACGAAGCAGGATTTTCCAGGAGGATGAGTTTACGATCCTGAATCCGGAGATCCACTATGGAGCAAATGAGATTCAGATCAATTACATAGAGGATGGGCAGACCTATACCTATATCCTGTGTCTGGATGGATATGAGGCGCTCACAAAGCTGCGGGTGGAGTGGAAGAATACGGAATCGTCGCCTGTGGCGGGGCATTATCTTATGCCGGCGAAGGATTTGTCGGTCTATGGTACTTTCCTGTTTGACCAAGAGAAGGAATGGGAGATACTGGCCGGCGGTGTGGGTGGCTATCGCATTTCTCTGGGGGAGGGTACAGACTCTTATGAATTGAAGCGGGGAATTGTGAATCGCTACATCATTTCTTATACGTATTACGGTATCACGAAGACGGTAGAGTACGCCGTCGATCTGACAGAAGAGAATCCGGCGGTCTGTGTAGTGACATTTGACGCAAACGGCGGATCCGGCACCATGGAGCCGGTGCATGTGGCGTCCGGCGCAGCGTACACGCTGCCGACATGTGGCTTTACGGCGCCGGAGGGCAGCGTATTCAGCGGATGGCAGATTGCAGGAAGCCTGTATGCGGCGGGAGATCAGATCACGGTGAACGATTCTGTGACTGTGTCGGCACGGTGGAAAGAGGCTTCCGCAGAGGAACCGGATCTTACGGAACATGACATTACTGTGACCAGTGGTGGCAACGGTACGGCAGGTGCGGCACCTATCCGTGCAGTGCAGGGGACAGAGGTGCAGTTATGGGCAACTGCAGACGAGGGCTACCGGTTGAAAGAGTGGATTGTGTCAGAGCCGGCAGGATTGCAGGTCGTGGGCGACAAATTCATCATGCCGGATGCGGATGTGACTGTGCAGGCGGTGTTTGAGACGGATCAGACGGATCCCGGAGAGGAGCAGAAGGAGGATCCGGAGGAGACAGATGGACTGAAGGCATCATTTGTGCTTGCTGATGAATCGATTCGTCTTGCAGGAGAGAACCGCTATGAAATGGTATATACCGGCGCGGCATTGACACCGGCTGTCCTGGTGAGAAACGGCAGCAGGGTTTTGACAGCAGGAGTTGACTATACGGTAAAATACAGTAATAATCGTAACGTGGACAAAAACGGGCGGCCGGCGACAGTCACCATCACAGGAAAAGGCGACCTGACAGGCAGTCTGACGTTGACATTCTATGTGATGCCCAAAAATCTGTCAGACGCGGATGTGTCGGTCAGCGGTATGTATGTAGCGAAGGGACAGAAGGCAGCGCCGGTAGTGACCTATCATGGACAGAAACTGTCTGTGAAGGACATAGAGGTAATCGGCAATAAGAAGTTTACCGAGATCAGGGAGGCCGGGGACGAGGAGACTCTGGAGATCAAGGCCAAAGATGGATCCAATTACAGCGGGCGTATTTCCGGTATCAAGGTGCATGTGCTGGATAAAAAAGCGTTGAATGCGCGGAAGATTACAGTGAAAATTGCACCGGTGGCACATGATTTTAACGGGCGTGAACAGACGCTTCGTGTGAGCACGGATGGGAAAAACGGGGAACTGATTGTCACAGCGCAGGATGGTACTTTGCTTACGGAGCATGTTGATTTCAGGGTGAGCTATTCGGACAATATCAGTGCGGGAACCGTGAAGGTATGTGTGACAGGAATCGGTGCGTATACCGGTGTCGTCAACAAGACGTTCCAGATCCGACCTGCGAAGCAAGTTGTGGTTTTAGGGGAATTATTGCGGGAATCCGACAGTGCAGAAAACGGAAAATATACGTTCCGAAAAGCAGGAGTGACACCGGACCTCAGACTCACGGCAGTGTTTGCGGACGGCATGACAGAAGGTCTTACAGAGGGTGTGGACTACAAGCTGAGTTACGCAGGAAATAAGAAAGTTGGCACGGCAAAATATAAAGTGACCTTTCTCGGAAATTATAAGGGAGCGAAGCTTGACGGTATGGCTCAAACATTTGAGATTATACCCGCGCAGCTGACAGATGCACAGGTGTATGCAGCAGATCTTGCCTGTGCGTCGAACAGTGCCAAAGCCGCCGCTTTTTTACAGCAGCCGCTCGTAGAGATCAACGGCGAATTGCTTGCCAAGAGCGATTTCTCAGTAACATACAGGGACGCATCCGGCCGGGAGCTGAAAAAGGATTCTGTACTCAGCTTTGAAGGTACAGATGCCGCACAGCAAATTACGATGGAGATCCATGCAAAAGGAAGGAATTATCAGGATGGCAGCAAGCAGCTGCAGGCTACCTACAGGGTAGTTTATAATGCTGCCAAAACGGATGTTTCCAAGGCGAAAGTCACCTTGGAAACGACTGCCGGGGCAAAGATTTCCAAGGTGGAATATACCGGAAAGGAAATCACCTTCGGGCCTGACGGCACCGACACCCGGGTTGTGCCGGTGGTGAAGATCGGCAAAAACGTTCTGCGGGGATCACAGGTGTATGCGCAGTTTGATGTGGCATATGTCAACAACGTGAACAGAGGGAAAGGAACCATCATTCTTACAGCCAAGGAGGAGAGCGACTATGCGGGGGTCTGCACGGGTGGCTTTACCATAGTGGCTTCCAACCTGAAGAACCTAATAAAGAATTGACACAGTGGAGCGATCTGTGCGACGCATGACAGAAGTAACAAAACCGCTTACATCACGTGATGTAAGCGGTTTTTATACAGTAGAAAATCGCGCCTGTCTACATATTTACCCGTCTCAGATCAAATGCTCAGCGATTCTGTAGGTGCCGTCCTCAATCTTGGCATAAATCTCTTCGAAGGTCATGGGGCGTCCGTAGAAATAGCCCTGTAAGCGCCCGCAGCCGGCTCCCTGCAGGAAGTCTACCGCCGCCTGGGTCTCTACGCCCTCGGTCAGTGTCATCATATCCAGATCCCGCGCCAGATCCAGAATGCTCTTGATGATCTTGTGCGCCTTGTCATTTTTGGTAAAATTCTTTAAAAAGACCATATCAATTTTGAGCAGATCAAATTTGTAATCCTTTAACACATTCATGGAAGAGTAGCCGGAGCCGAAATCATCCAGCCACAGGGCATATCCCTTTTCTCGCAGGATTTTCATGGATTTCTGCAGTCCGCCCTCATTGTCGGTCAGGGCGCTCTCTGTAATTTCCACATGGAGATATTCTCTGGGAATCCGGTATTTTTCCACCAGCTTCTCCAATTCACCCACCGCATCCATCAACTCAAAATCCAGTCGCGAGAAATTCAGGGAGATCGGGAAAATCGGCATGCCCTTGTCCAGACATTCCCGCATCTTCTGACAGACGATCTCGTAGACACAGCGATCCAGTTTGTGGATCTGCCGACATTCCTCCAAAATGGGAACGAAGTCGCCGGGGGAGAGAAAGCCGGTCTCGGGGTCATCCCATCTCGCCAACGCCTCACAGCCGCACAGATCGCCGTCATTGGACCATACGAGCGGCTGGTAGTACACCTTGATATATCCGTTCTTGATGGCGCGGTCAATGTTGTTGAGCACATACTGGCGCAGGCGGTATTCCTTGGCGAGTTGTTCGTCGAATTCACGGAAAAAGTCGTCCGGATGATTCTTCAGAAGTTCCGCGGCATATCTGGCGTGATCCACCTCCAGACAGGGATCCGCATGGATATCCTTGGGGCGGTAGCCGCCGACCTTCACATCCAGATAGACCTCATCCTTATTCCGGTATTTGATGGAATTGCGCACGGAGCCGATCCGCAGATCGCAGCCGTCCGCTTTGGTGAGCACGACGAAGTGATCGTCTGCCTGACGGGCGTAGGGTTCGTTGGGGAAATTGCTGCAGATCAGATCCTTCATGGACGTGAGCAATTCATTCCCGCCGGCGTAGCCGAAGCGATCGTTAAAGGTGTTGAAGTTCTCAATATTGAAAAACAGATAGATCAGCTCGGTGCCGGTTTTTTGGCTCTCCTGCAGATAAGCCGCGGCCGTCTGCTGGAACTTGTACATATTGGGAGCACCGGTCAGGGTGTCCGTGATCGCTGCCAGCTCCAGACTCTCCGCCTTGGTCGCCTCCCGATGTCTCTGGTGATAAATGCTGATGGCGATCATGGTGAGGGAAATGAAAAAAGTGATATAATTGATCCGGTCGCCGGCGTTCATATGCAGCGGATTACCGTCGCGGTCAAAGGAGCTGACATCAAGCCAGCAGTAGTACCCATACCCGATGGCCGTGAGCAGCAAAATCGACAGATACGGCCGCCAGATCAGCAGGCAGGCCACATACAAGGTCATGGTGAGAAAACAGATAATCATGCGTCCGCTGCGGAAATCCTGTGTGGAGACATACATGCCGAATCCCAGGCAGATGCCGGCAAACAATGTGATCCACAGGACGCTTAAGGATTTGCGCCGGGGTGGAATTTTGCCCCGCACAAACCGGATGGAATAGAGCAGGGTCACAACGCCGACAAACAGAAGCAGCCAGTAGGCCTTGGTGTAGGCGAAAAACATTTCTACAGTGGTGCACTTGCCGGTGAGCACATACTTGACAATGTTTCGAACAATCATACTGACTTCGAGCAGGATGATAATGAGCGACATGTAGAAAGTGCTGCGCACATTGGCCTCGCGTTCATATTCAGTCACATACGGGGTAGCACGATATAGGCCGAGACTTCGAGATATCCAGTTTTTCTTTTGTTCCTTTTGATTATCCAATCTGTTTACCTCCCATAATCATTTTTGTTTTCTCTGGTTGGCTTCCATTTTCTTAATCATAGCACATTTTGCCGGTTTGTTTCAACTTCTCCCTTGCCTTTTGGAAGGAGTCGGAGTATAATTAAATTGGAACAAGTGTAAGCACATGGAGGTGCGTCCTATTTTATCAAAGGAGTGATGATATGGCAGGATTCTGGAATTCGAACTCAATCAGTACTTTATTCGGAACCGGTTCCGGGTCAAATTCCGGCAGCAATCTGTACTCGCTGTTTACGGACAGAGCATCCATTCGCAACGGCAGCTATGGCAAGTTGTTGAAGTCTTACTACAGCACGGCAGCCGGATCGGAGACGACGAAGAGCAGTTCGTCTGCGAGCAAGTCGTCGAGCGATATGCTGGATAAGATTCTGGATTCGAAGAAGAATGTATCGGTTTCCAAGGAGGCGGCACAGGCGAACGCGCAGATTGGTCAGAAGCTGACGAATCTTCAGTCGTCTGTCTCAACATTGCAGAAGGATGATTTATACAAGGATACGCAGGGCGGTTCCACCGCGAAGGATAAGGTTTCCTCGGCGGTGAAGAACTTCGTGGACGATTACAATGCGCTGGTGAAGACGTCCAAGGATTCCACGTTGGTGAACAAGACGTCCAACGTGGCCGGTATGATGCGTAGCACTGCGACCAATGCGGATAAGCTCTCGGAGATCGGAATCAATCTGAATGCGGACGGCACGGTGTCTCTGGATGAGAAGAAGCTGAAAGATGCGGATATCTCCAAGGTACAGGAGCTGTTCTCCGCGGACAATATCGTGGGCTATGGTTCCACATTGGCATCCCGGGCGAAGTTCGCAGGCGCTTCGGGGACAACGAGTACTGTGGCGGAGACTGCGGCGGCGCAGCAGACGACACAGACGAGTGCGGCTGCATTGAAGGAAGGCAGCAGGACGCTGGCGTCGGATGCACTGTATGCGTTCAAAAAAGACGCTGACGGAAACGAAACGAATCAATATGACGTAGAGAAGATATTGTCTGAGGTGAAGAATTTCGCGGACAATTACAATAAGCTGTTGGATGCGGCGAAGGATTCCACCAATTCCGGTGTGTCGGCGAATATGTCTCATATACAGGATACGACCGAGCACAATAAGGATGCGTTGGGCAGTCTGGGCATCCGTGTGGGATCTGACGGGAAGATGACCGTTGATGAGAATACGTTTCAGAATACGGATATGGCAGCAGTGCGCAATCTGTTCCGGGATTATGGATCATCGGTTGCGACAAGTGCATCCCTGGTCAACTATTACATGAGTACGCAGGCGGATGCTTCCAATGGTTATACATCGAGTGCTGCATACAATGTGCAGGCAGATTCTACCTATACCACGACGATGTAAGTCCGATTGCAGTGTGCAGACAGCATAGGGCGCTGCAGATGCCAAAGGCAGACGTATAAATGGGATGTTGCTCTTGTCAGACGAAAAGCTGACAGAATCGACATCCCTTTTTATTTTACTATAGGAAATTGCGTGAAGGATGTAGGATGCATATGTTTGGAAAAAAGCGAGCAGCGAAAACGGTTCCCTATGACCCGGCAAAGCAGATACCGGTGCTGAAGTGCAGCATCTGTAACGGAGAGCAGGTTGCGGGGTTCAAGGACATGCGTACCGGCAAATTTGAGGAGGTCATGCTGATCCGCAACGCGCAGGATTTGAACGCGTTTCAGGACTTGTATGGCGTGGAAGAATTGCAGAAGGAATATTGAGTACATGGAATATCTGATCACGTTTTTGGAGGGGGTTATTTCGTTTATCTCCCCTTGTATGCTGCCGATGCTGCCCTTATATCTGAGTTATTTTGGCGGCGTGCGGGATGAAAGAAGGCAGGAGGGACAGGATGGGCAAGGCGGAATAAAAATTTCCCGTACGGTGCGCGGAGCGGCGGCTTTTGTCACCGGTTTTACGATTGTATTTTGCCTCCTGGGACTGTTTGCAGGGACGATCGGGAAATGGCTGCTCGCGTATCAGAGCGCGGTGAACCTGGTGGCCGGTGTGGCGGTGATCCTGTTTGGACTGGTGTATCTGGATGTCCTGCGCCTGCCGTTTTTACGGGGAATACAGGTGCAATGGGAGATTACGGGTATGCTTTCCGCCTTTGTCTTCGGCATGATTTTTGCGGTGAGTCTCACACCTTGCGTGGGCGCTTTTCTGGGAGCCGCGCTAATGATGGCGGGTACGGCGGGGACATCTGTAAAGGGGGTACTGCTTTTGCTGGTCTATTCCATGGGACTGGGGATACCGTTTCTTGTATCAGCGGTGCTGTTGGAACAGCTGCGCGGCAGTTTTGCGTGGATCAAAACCCATTACCGGATCATCAATTGGGTATGCGGGATCTTTCTAATTGTGGTCGGCGTCTTTATGGCAGTGGGAAAATGGAATCTGTTGCTGCGGTTATTCTCCGGGCTGTAACATGAACCGGATGCGGCAGCTGCGGGTAATGAGAAATGGAGTAAAGTGATGAACAAAAAGTGGAATTGGATCGTCGGGGCGGTCGCGTTTGTCCTGC
Source organism: Lachnospiraceae bacterium (assembly GCA_017480445.1). Classification (GTDB taxonomy): domain Bacteria; phylum Bacillota; class Clostridia; order Lachnospirales; family Lachnospiraceae; genus Acetatifactor. The sequence goes on along the minus strand of JAFVAO010000055.1, from coordinate 30,107 downwards.
TGATGACAGGAGCAGGCATTTTCTATAATTGGTTGGCCGCGGATTATCAGAGAAATGAGGAGAATGTCGGACCGGATACCGTGCAGAGCGGATATCAGGCCGATGCGGGGGCTGAGAAGACGGAAAGAACCCCGGAAACGCAGGAGTCTGCTGCGGATGCCAATGCGGAACAGACGGTGGCTGCCGTGGATTTCTCTATGCTGGATACGGTGGGGGAGACGGTTCAGTTGTCGGCGCATTTCGGGAAGCCGGTTGTCCTTAACTTCTGGGCGACCTGGTGCGGACCGTGTCAGGCGGAGATGCCTTATTTCAATGAGGCGTATGGGCAATATGGCGAACAGGTGGACTTTATGATGGTCAACCTCACGGATGGCGTGCGGGACACGGTGGAGAGCGCCGGCGCGTTTGTGCAGGAGCAGGGTTATACGTTTCCGGTCTATTTTGACGCACAGCAGCAGGGCATGTATGCCTATGGCGTGATGTCTATCCCGACCACGCTGTTGATCAACGAGCAGGGGGAGATCGTCAGTTACTATGTCGGTTCGATGACGCGGGAGATATTGTTTGATCTGTTGGAGCAGCACCTGCATGTGTCGTCGCTGCCCGCGCAGGAAGCTGTACAGGAGACTGCCCAGGCAGCTGTGACCTACGTGTTCCGAAACGCGAAGCTTCTGAACCAGCATTATGAGAAACACGGCATAGAGATGGGATTTGCGTCGGCGGCGGAATATGAAGCGGCGGCCTCTGCGGTGATCAACAATCCGAATGCACTGTACAAAACAGAAAAGGAAGACGGGGACGGCGTGTATTATGTCGAGGAGACGAATGAGTTTGTGATTTTGTCTACGGATGGGTATATCCGGACCTATTTTCAGCCGAGCAACGGCATCAAATATTTTAACAAACAATAGCGTATAGGAAAAGGGGGAGTGTGCGATGGGGTTTTATGAGTATTCGGCGAAGGATGCCATGGAAAGGCTGCTCGAAGGGAATGCCGCCTATGTGGCATCCGGACAGGCTGTGTGGCATGCGCCACGGGAACTGTTGATGCGTTATGCGGAGGACGGGCAGCATCCCTACGCCATTATTGTGGCGTGTTCGGATTCCCGGGTGGTGCCGGAAATGATCTTTTCAGCAGAGATCGGGGATTTGTTTGTGATCCGGGTGGCCGGCAATGTGATGGACGCTCACCAGCTGGGCAGTATCGAATATGCGGCGGAGCACCTGGGAACCGGTTTGATTGTTGTCCTGGGGCATGACCACTGCGGCGCGGTGGATGCGGCAATGAACCATCAGCCGGAGGGCTATATCAAATATATCACAGATGAGATTATCAAGGCCATAGGTGATGAGAGAGACGAGTGCAGAGCTTGCTGTTTGAATGTGCAGCATAGCTGTGAGATCATCGAGAGAAGCCTTCAGATTCAGAAGGATGAGAGAGAATATGGTCTGCGGGTGGCGGGCGCGATTTACCATCTGGAAACAGGAGTAGTTGAATTTATCTAAGATATGGGAGCATTTATATGATTTATACGGTTACATTGAATCCTTCGCTGGATTACATTGTTTCTGTGGAGCATTTTCAGGTTGGCTGCACGAATCGGACGGCATCGGAACTGCTTTTGCCGGGAGGGAAGGGCATCAATGTGTCTATTGTGCTACGCAATTTCGGGGTGCAGAGCAAGGCGCTCGGCTTCTGCGCAGGATTTGTGGGGGAAGAGATACAAAAACAATTACAGACGTTTGGCATCGAGACGGATTTCGTCCGCTTACAAAGCGGGAATTCGCGCATCAATATCAAGCTGCGGATACAGGAGGAAACGGAGGTAAACGGCGCGGGACCGGTGGTCGCGGAGGCGGATCTGGCGCCTTTCTTGGAGCGAATCGAGCGGTTGGCAAACGGGGACGTGGTCTTTCTGTCCGGCAGTATTCCGCCATCTGTGTCGCGAGAGATCTATGGAATGATCGCTGAGCGCCTAAAGGGGCGTGGCGTTTTGACAGTCGTGGATGCGGAGGGCAGCCTGCTGCTGCCGACATTGCCGCATCATCCGTTCCTGATCAAGCCCAATCATCATGAGCTGGGAGCCATATTTGGCGTGGAATTGCGGGAGCGGTCCGAGGTGATACCCTATGGCAGGAAGCTGCAGGAGATGGGGGCGTGCAATGTGTTGATTTCCATGGCCGGAGATGGCGCGGTGCTGCTTGCGCAGGACGGCAGTGTGTTCTCCAGACCGGCGCCGGCAGGAGAGCTGGTAAACGGTGTGGGCGCGGGAGATTCGATGGCAGCGGGCTTTGTGGCAGGGTGGCTGGAGCGTCACTCCTACGCATATGCATTTGATGTCGCAATGGCGGCGGGGAGCGCCAGTGCTTTTGCGGAGACGTTTTGTACCAAAGCGGAAATGGAGGCAGTTTATCGCAGACTGCCCGCATTGGACGGAAAGGACTGAGATAGATGAAGTTTCTGAAAAAATTGTTCTATGGTCTGGTCGCGCTGATCATGATCGGCTGTGCCGGCATTTTGATTCTGGCGTTTTCACCGGATATGACGAAGTCGCTCTCGGAGACGTTATATGGGGAAAACGGGTTGCTGTCGCACGTCGGGAAATCGGCGGGCAGCGATGAAAATGCGGACGGGGCAGCCCAGCTGCCGCAGGAGGTGGCGGACGCCTACCGGATTGCCGACGGTGTGCTGGCACCCGATCAGCTGCTGGGCTACGTTGCACCTGTCAGGGGAGCCTTACATCTGCCTGACGAGGTGAGCAAAAAGAACGGGTATCGTCCGGTCAACGGAAGCGGCGAGGAACTGGGAGAGGAACAGCTGGAGTCCCTGAGCGATCAGCTGAACGCGGGGGACACCGGAGACGGTCTCAGCTTTGATGCGGATTTTTATCCCTTTTATCATATGTTGAACGATACCATGCAGCATGTCTACCGACAGATTTATGCCAATGCGCTTGCGGGAAACACATCCTTTGCGCCGGTGGAGGCGGTCAATACGGCACAGTTGAAAAATGTGTTTGAAGCGGTCTATAATGATCACCCGGAGCTGTTCTGGCTGGATACGGGATATAGCTGTAAATACAAGTCCGGCGGGGAGTGTGTGGAGGTGACCCTGGCCTATAACCGGACGGCGCAGAATCTGAGCAAGTCTAAGCAGGAGTTTGAGAATGCGGCGGAGTCGATTTTAAGCGGTGCGAGGAATGTGAGCGGCACAAAAGAGCGGGAGAAATATGTCCATGACCAACTGGTGCAGAAGGCGAGTTATTCGCTCTCGGCGGCGATGAATCAGAGCGCCTACAGCGCATTGGTATCCGGTGACACGGTGTGTGCCGGCTATGCGAGAGCGTTTCAATATCTGTTGCAGCAGCTGCAGATTCCGTGTTATTATTGCACTGGGTATTCCGGAGAAGATCACGCATGGAATATCGTAAAGCTGGACGATGGCTATTACAATGTGGACGTCACTTGGGATGACACGGATCCGTCCACCTATGATTATTATAACAAGAGTGATGCGGAGTTTGTGGGGACGCATGTGCGCACGGGCTTAAGTGTGTATCTGCCGCCCTGCGGAAACCAGGGCGCCGGTACGGGACTGGCGGACGGTACGGGCAGTCCTTCCGGTCTGGGCAATGAGGGAAACACGGTTGCGGGCATCACACTGAACCCGAATCCGCAGCAGCCGCTGACCTGGGTGCCGCGCAAGGAAGAGGAGAAACGCAAGGATACCACCGACGCCAGAGACGCGGGAAGCGTGGTTTCCGGCGGGGATATCTATAATCTCAATCGCGCAGGGCTGACCGCGGATATGGTGCAGGGCAGCCTCAAGGCTTATTATAATAATTGTAAGAAGCAGATGGTGGACAGAGGGATCGGGCAGCAGTCCTTCAGCAATGTTGTGCCAAAGTCCGTGCTGCGAGAGGTGGAGCGCGCCTATTCGACCGGAGATTATGAGGCCGGGTATGCGACGGAGGCCCTGAAGAAAATTGAGGCGGAGAATCTGGCGATTCAGATTCAGGTCCAGGATTTGGGCGGGAATTATTTCAGACTTTACCACAATATTTACACGTGGTAGAGCCTTGCAGCGCGCCGCAGACCTATTTTCAAGAGCGGTATTGCGCGCAGGGGCGGGAAAGAGTATAATCTACTTATGCAAAAAAGAGAGCGAATGAACGCGGAGGAAAAGATGGAAACAGAAAAGAAGATCATGCTTTCCGGTATTCAGCCCAGCGGAGATTTACATCTGGGCAATTATCTGGGAGCAATTAAAAACTGGGCGGATCGGGTAAATGATTTTGAGTGCTATTATTTTATGGCGGATTTACATACGATTACGGTCAGACAGGATCCGAAGGAGCTGCGCCGCAGATCGCTGGAGATGTTGGCGTTGTATATCGCGTGTGGTCTGGATCCTGAAAAGAATACATTGTTTTTACAGTCCCATGTGCCGGCGCATGCACAGCTGGGGTGGGTGCTGGATTGCTACACCATGTTCGGCGAGCTGAGCCGCATGACACAGTTTAAGGACAAGGCGGAGAAGCATAAGGACAACATCAATGCGGGACTCTTTACCTACCCGTCGCTGATGGCGGCGGATATTTTGCTCTATCAGCCGCATTATGTGCCGGTAGGAGAGGATCAGAAGCAGCATGTGGAGCTGACCAGAAATCTGGCGATCCGCTTCAACAATCTCTACGGCGATGTGTTCCGCGTGCCGGAGCCGTATATCAGCAAGGTGGGCGCGCGTATTTACGGTCTGACGACCCCCGGACAGAAGATGTCCAAGTCCGAGCCTGCGGGCTGTGTATTTTTGATGGATGAGCCGGATGTGATCATGAAGAAGTTCAAGCGCGCTGTGACGGATTCCGATATGGAGCGCTGTGTACGTTACGATAAAGAGGCAAAGCCCGGAGTAGCCAATCTGATCTCGATCTATGCGACGGTGACAGGCAAGAGTTACGAGGAGATCGAAAAGGAATTCGAGGGGCAGGGTTATGGCGTGTTCAAGCCGGCGGTCGGAGAGGCTGTGGTGCAAACCCTGACGCCGATTCGCGAGGAGGCCAAGCGCCTGATTGCGGACAAGGCATATCTGGATTCCGTCTACAAGGGAGGTGCCGAAAAAGCCTCCTATATCGCGGGCAAGACGTTGCGCAAGGTGTATAAGAAGGTAGGATTTTATCAGTTGTAAAAATGGCGGATCGGATCCGCAGCTTACGTGCAAAAGCACTTGACACGAGCAAAAATGAGTGTTATGATTCGGTAGAAACCATTGATGCGGGAGTAAAGGCGATGATGCCTCCACAGAGAGTCCGGGCGGGTGGAAGCCGGACGGGAAACAAGTCGCAGCAGCTGCAGAATCTGACAGTTGCGTAAATGGGCCGCGGAGGGTGCAGGGAAATGTGTGTATTTTGCACAGAGTATTCTGCAACGTGCAGGCATACGTCAGTTGCCGGGGATATGCTGTCGTGGCGCAGATCACAGACAGAGGTATCCTGTAGAGCGCACGGGTTATCCCGTGAATCAAGGTGGCACCGCGAGTAGAATCGTCCTTGACAGAACTTATTCTGTCGAGGACTTTTTTTTGCCGGATACTATATAGACCGGCAGGTTCCTGCGGCGGAAATGATCATTGTAATGTACTGGCACAAGGAAAAGGAGGAAGAAAAATGATCAAAGAAGCAATTGTGAAAATCGTCAACAAAGAGGACCTCACCTATGACGAGGCCTACACCGTGATGAATGAGATCATGAGCAGTGAGACGACGCCGACGCAGAATGCGGCATTTCTTTCTGCGCTTTCAACGAAAAGTGCGCGTGCGGAGACCACGGAGGAGATCGCCGGCTGTGCTGCGGCGATGCGTGAACACGCAGTGCAGGTGAATACGGGCATGGATGTGTTTGAAATCGTCGGAACCGGCGGAGACACTGCGGGGAGCTTTAATATCTCCACAACCTCCGCACTGGTGGCTGCGGCAGGCGGTATGAAGGTGGCAAAGCACGGCAATCGCGCGGCGTCTTCCCTGTGCGGAACCGCAGACTGTCTGGAGGCGCTGGGCGTGAATATCCAGCAGAGCCCGGAGAGATGTGTAGAACTGCTGCAGGAGGCGGGCATGTGCTTCTTTTTTGCGCAGAAGTATCATACATCTATGAAGTATGTGGGAGCCATCCGCAAGGAGCTTGGGTTCCGGACGGTATTCAATATTTTGGGACCGCTGACCAACCCGGGACATCCCAGTATGCAGTTGCTGGGCGTATACGATGAATATCTGGTGATGCAGCTGACGCAGGTGCTGATCAGCCTGGGCATCAAGCGCGGCATGGTGGTGTATGGGCAGGATAAGCTGGATGAGATTTCTCTCTCTGCACCGACAACAATCTGTGAAATCAAGGACGGCTGGTATCGCCGGAGCGTGATCAAGCCGGAGGACTTCGGGCTGACTCGCTGCAGCAAGGCAGATCTGAAGGGCGGCACGCCGCAGGAAAATGCGGAGATCACAAGAGCGATCCTGCAGGGCGAGAAGGGGCCGAAGCGGGATGCGGTACTCATGAATGCGGGCGCTTCCCTGTATATCGGCGGCAAGGCGGACAGCATGGCGAGTGGTATCGCACTGGCCGCAGAGATCATTGACAGCGGCAAGGCGTATCAGACACTGCAGAAGGTGATTGAGGTGAGCAACCGGCCTGAATGAGTCGGCGGACCAAAGGCGGCAAGACCGGCGGCAGGGAGCGGAATATGAAGCTGAACAATTCACATGTAAAGGGAATATTGTGCATACTGGCTGCGGCCCTGGGTTTTTCGCTGATGACTTTTTTTGTGCGGATATCCGGAGATGTGCCGACGATGCAAAAGGCATTTTTCAGAAATGCCTTTGCCGCGCTGGTGACGATTGTCCTGCTGCTTAACAGCGAGGAGAAATTCCATGTCAAAAAGGAGAGCTGGCCGGACATCGCATTTCGCTGCATATTCGGCACCAGCGGATTGATCTGTAATTTTTATGCCATAGACAGGCTGGGCATTGCCGATGCCAATATGTTGAATAAGCTCTCCCCGTTTTTTGCGATTCTGCTGTCTGTTTTTATCTTAAAGGAGATGCCGTCCGCACTGGATATCACAGCGACGATCATAGCGTTTATCGGCGCGCTGTTTATCATCCGGCCGGGCGGCGATATCTCGGTGGTACCGGCGCTCATCGGGCTCTACGGCGGCTTCGGCGCGGGAACCGCGTATGTGTTCGTGCGCAAGCTGGGCGGAAAGGGGGAGCGCACACCGATCATCGTGCTGTGTTTTTCGGTGTTCTCCTGTCTGGTCACGGCACCTTTTCTGATCTTTCAATATCATCCCATGAGTGCCAGACAGTGGATTTGTCTGATCTTGGCCGGTGTGGCGGCCTCTCTGGGGCAGTTTGGCATCACGTCTGCCTATAAATTCGCCCCCGCAAGGGAAATTTCGGTGTTTGACTACACGCAGGTGATCTTTGCGGCGATCCTGGGTATGGTGTTTTTGCAGGAGACCCCGCAGTTGCTCAGCGTCGTCGGTTATGTTATCATTATAGGGACAGCTCTTGTGCGGTGGTATTACACCCTGAAGCGGCATACAATGGAGAATGAGCAATAACCTATGAGGGGATGATCGGATCTATGAAGATAGACAGAACACTCTTCCGGGCGGCGTGGAAGGATCTTCGGTCACGTTATTTTCTGAATATCATGATTGCTTTTATCGTGGGATTTCTGGTAAAAGACGGATATCACTACACGTCCGACTGGATGGCGGAGGAGGTTGCCGGTTCGGCAGTCCACGCGCAGACGGAGGATAAAAAGACCAACTTTGAGATTCTGGAGGAGTTCATCATCGGGCAGAGGCTCTGGAAGCTGAAAGCTCCTGAGGCCGATACCACGGCGGAAAAGTACACGATGGGGTATCTGGCGGTGATTGTCAACGAGGTGACGGATTCGGGTTCCCTTGGCTTTGGCGTTTTAAACGGCGTCAACAAAATTCTGTTTCAGGGGAGGATCCGGCAGTCGGTGGTGATCTTCGGCATGGTGCTCCTGTCGGCGGCGGGCTGGATTTTCTGGAAAAATTTGCTGCTGGTGGGGCGGTGCCGCTATTTTTTGGAGAGACGGCTGTATCCGTACACCAGGGCGGATCGGATATTGTTCGTCTACCGGACGGGCAACATCGGCAATGTGGCCAGGATTATGTTGTTGCGCTCTATCCGGCAGACGCTCTGGAACCTGACGATCATCGGCGGTGTCATCAAGTACTACGAGTATCTGATGGTGCCCTATGTGCTGGCGGAGAATCCGACCGTCACGACAAAAGAGGCGTTTGCGCTGTCCAGTCAGCTGATGCAGAAAGATAAAAAGACGGCGTTTTTGCTGGATTTGATCATGCTGCCGGTCACGTTGCTGGACAATGCGTGTTTTCATCTGATTTCCTTTTTCTTCCTGGATGCGTACCGCGAATGTATCTACAGTGAATTCTATATGGGGCTGCGCGAGGCCAAGCTGCCGGCGATGACCGGAAGTAAGCTGCTGTACGATGTATATCTGGCGGTGGGAGCGAAGGCCTCTGTGTATCCGGATGAACATTGCCCGACGCCGTATCTGCGGCACAGGCAATGGCTGACAACAGATTGCGAGCGCGATTATGGCGGGAATACGCCGGTGCTGCTGTTCTTTTTCTTTTCCTTTATCGGCTGGGCGTGGGAAGTGTTTTTCTATTTGATCAATGACGGATCCTTCATCAACCGGGGGATTTTGACGGGGCCGTGGCTGCCGATCTATGGCGTGGGCGGCTGGATTGTGATCTATGGCCTGCGTTTCCTGCGGAAGAAACCGGTCATGCTGTTTGCGGGATCGATTCTTGTCTGCGGTGGGATTGAATACGGTACATCCTGGCTGTTGGAGCTGATCCTGCACAAGAGATGGTGGGATTACACCGGCTATTTCCTGAATGTCCATGGGCGGATATGTCTGGAGGGACTGCTTCTGTTCGGTGTTGCGGGTGTCTCTATGACATATTTTGTCGCGCCGATCGTGGATAATCTGTTCCACAAGCTTTCCGGCAGGGCGCGCAGACTGCTCTGCATGGTTTGTATTGCCCTGTTTTTGGTGGATTGCGTGTGGTCCGCAGGGCATCCCAACATGGGTAACGGAATTACGGAGGGATTTCACTAAAAAAGCGGATGGCTGTGGCTTGCTTTTTTTGATATGATATAGTATACTTATATAGGTTATATGTCATTCTAGTCATAGAGGGCATATAATAAACAATATTTACATTGTATGAGAAAGGAGTTTTATCATGAACAAGACAGAACTTGTAGCGGCAGTAGCGGAGAAGGCTGAGATCACCAAAAAGGATGCGGCAGCAGCAGTAGAGGCAGTTTTCGAGGTAATCGGTGACGATCTTCAGAAGAAAGAGAAGGTACAGCTGACCGGATTTGGTACGTTCCAGACAAGCGAGAGAAAGGCACGTTCCGGACGCAACCCGCAGACCGGAGAGACTGTGAAGATCGCAGCTGCTACGGTTCCGGCATTTAAGGCTGGAAAGGCACTGAAGGAGAAGGTAAACACCAAGCCCGCTAAGAAGGCAAAAAAGAAATAAGATCTTGTAGTGAGAAATAGAACTGTGCAATCAAAGAACGTATAGAGCAAAAGAAACCGCGAGGCGGTCAGGAGACACCAATGTGTCTCTTGATCGCCTCAAAGCTTTCCTTGCTGATATCGTGTTCTATCAGACAGGCATCCTCTGTCGCAATTTTTTCGTCTACGCCCATACTGATCAGCCAGGAGGACAGGATCTGGTGGCGTTCATAAATCATTTCCGCAATTTCCCGACCGGAATCCGTGAGATAGATAAAACCTTCCTTGGTCGTGGTGATCTGCCCGTTTTCCCGAAGATTTTTCATGGCAACACTGACGCTGGACTTTTTGAAGCCCATCTCCGTTGCGATATCCACAGAGCGCACAACAGGATTGCGTCTGCTCAAGATCAATATGGTTTCCAGATAGTTTTCAGCCGATTCATTTGTCTTCATAATATGCCTCTCTTATTGGTTATTGATCCTATTTGATACATTGTTATCAGTATACCATATAGATACGTTTCGCGCAAATACTAATCTGATTTTGGGACAATTTAGGTATAAGTTGGCGGACATCTCATATACATGAAAAGAGGATGGGGGGAAGGTTATGCGGGAGAATTTGAAGGCGTTGTTCGCCCAATGTGGCTCGATCCAATGGGACAGGGCATTGGCGGAGGCGGAGGATCTGCGGGAGATTCGCATGCGCGTCGGGCAGCCGCTGCTCGTGCTGCGGGGCAGCGGAGAATATTATCTGGACGAGCAGGGACGACTGACCGGATCGCTTAGAGATGCGTATCGGGTCGGCCAACAGACATTGGATCAGTTTGTGATGCATTTATGCCATGATTCTCCGTATGCCTTTGCGGAATCGTTCCGGCAGGGTTTTTTCACGGTGCCGGGCGGGCACAGAGTCGGCATCGCGGGGCAGGTTGTGACGGAGGAAAACGGCAGTGTCCGCACGATCAAGCATGTCAGCTCCATCAATATCCGCATTGCGCATCAGGTACCCGCGGCGGCAGATGGGGTGCTGCCCTGTTTGTACCGGCATGGGATGCTGCAAAACGTGTTGCTGGTCTCCCCGCCCGGCGTGGGGAAGACAACGCTTCTGCGAGAGCTTGTACGCAATATATCCAACGGCAACGCATGGGGTGCCGGGATGCAGGTGGGGGTTGTGGACGAGCGTTCGGAGCTGGCGGGTTCCTATCTGGGGAATCCGCAAAATGATCTCGGTTGCAGGACGGATGTGCTGGACGGCTGTCCCAAGGCGGCGGGCATGATGATGCTGCTGCGCTCCATGTCTCCGCAGGTGCTGGCTGTGGATGAGATCGGTTCGCCGGCGGATCTGCGGGCGGTCTTCGAGGCGTCGGTGTGCGGCTGTAAAGTGATTGCCACCGCCCACGGAGAGGGGCTTTCGTCCGTGGCGGAACGATTCGGCGGATCGGCGGGACTGGGGTGTTTTGACCTGATTGTGGTGTTGGCGCGAAAAGAGGGACAGCCCTGTCTGAAGGCGTTGTATCAGCGCAGGTATGATATCGGGCAAAGGCAGACACAGGCAGTTATGCAGGGGGAGGAAGCGTATGCGTGTATTGGGGGCGATGATGATCTGCTCAGGGTGTCTGGGACTGGGTATATGGTATCGGAACCGTTTTATCGGCAGGATCAGAGGACTACGCAATCTGCATAAGATCCTGGAGCTTTTGCTCGGCGAGATCCGGTATGGGAGATCTACACTGCCGGAGTGCTGCGGCAATGTCGCAGCCCATATGGAGGAGCCGTATCGGAGCAGTCTGCGCGCGGTCTGTATCGACTATGGAACGGGGGCAGCACAGACCTTTGCGCAGATTTTTGGCGAGCGGATGAGGACGTGCCTGGACCAAGTGCCGCTGCAGGCTGCGGAAAAGGCAATTTTTTTCGAGCTTTTCACGGAGCAGGGATTTCAGGATAGTGACATGCAGATCAAATCCCTGGAGCGGGGGATGACGCAGCTTGCGCTGTGTATCCGCGCAGAGGAAGGGGAATTGCGTGAAAAATGCCGAATGGCCGTGGGGCTTGGCATGATGAGCGGCTTGCTGGTGGTCATCCTATTGATATAGGCATTTTGTGATGGATGGAGAGTGTGAGAATGGGTGTTAGTCTGATCTTTAAAATTGCCGCGGTTGGTATTCTGGTCACAATACTCGGACAGGTTTTGAAACATAGCGGCAGAGAGGAACATGCTTTCCTGATCAGTCTCGCGGGGCTTGTGCTGGTATTGTCCTGGGTCGTGCCCTATATCTATGAATTGTTCCAGACGATCCAATCGCTGTTCGTGTTCTGAGGGCAGAGGCGGGCTGAGGGCGCAGGTACCCTGGCGGGGCAGGCGCCCTGATGGGTGCCGGACAAGGAGGGGTGAGGTGACAGAGATCCTGAAAATAAGTGCATTGGGGTTGACGGGAGTCCTCTTTGCACTGCAATTTAAGACACAAAAGCCTGAGTATAGTGTGCTGATCGGGTTGGGGATCAGTGTGTTGATCTTCGGCTTTACCCTGACGCAGCTACAGACGTTGTTGGGGCAGTTCGACATGCTGCGGACATATCTGGGACAGTCGGGCGTATACCTTATGGTGTTGGTCAAGGTGGTCGGGATTACACATATCTGCGAATTCAGCGCCGCCATCTGTAAAGATGCGGGATTTGGGGCGGTCTCTGACCAGATTGAGATTCTGGGAAAGCTCTCGGTGCTGTTTGCCGGGCTGCCGGTGCTGTTTGCCGTGATCGAGCAGATCAGCAGGTTGTCATGAGGAGGGGAGAGCGGTGGAGGGACTATGGGCGGACTACGGATTGGAGCAGCTGCAGGAGGGACTGACGCAGCTGTTCCCGACGCATCAGATCTCTTTTACAGCGCTGCTTGACAAGCTGGTAAAGGGGAATGTGATCGATGTGCTGGCGGAGTTTCTGGAGTTGAGTATTGCGGATATGGCACAGACAGTGCTGGGCTTTAAGCAGCTGTTTGTGTGGCTCTTGGTCCTGGGCGTGGTTTCGGCGCTCATGAGCCATTTTGTGGAGGTGTTCGACAGGCATCAGGTGGCCGATCTATGCTTCTATATGGTCTATCTGCTGTTGAGTGCACTGCTGCTCAAGGCGTTTGGCCAGATGGCGGAGGCAGCGGTGGAAGCGATGAACAATGTGGTGCTGTTCGTGCGGCTGATGGTGCCGACCTATCTGCTGGCGATCGGTGTCTCGACGGGAGGCGCAACGGCGGGGGCAGATTACCAAATGATGATTTTGCTGCTCTATGTGGTGGAGGAAGTGCTTCTGCGGACAGCGGTGCCGTTTGTGTACAGTTACGGGATACTGGTAATCATCAACGGTGTCTGGACCGAAGAAAAGCTTTCGCTCATGATTGAATTGCTGGAGAAGTGGATGCGGTTTTTGATGAAGGCCGCGCTCTGGGCCGTGACGGGACTGAGCCTGTTCCAGTCACTGCTTACGCCGCTGGTAGATTCGTTTCAAAATACCGCCGTGCAGAAGGCGGTGCGAATCATTCCCGGCATTGGCAGCGCTGCGGAAAGTGTCATCGAGCTGGCAGTGGGATCGGCGGTGATCGTGAAAAACAGCATTGGGCTTGGGCTGCTGTTATTGTTGCTGTTTCTGTGTGCGGCGCCTTTGCTGCGCATGCTGTGTATGACGGTGCTGCTCAAGGCAGCCGCCGCGTTTATGGGCATTGTGAGCGATAAGCGGATCACGGCCTGCACCAACAGAGTGGGCACCGGTGTCTTTTTGTTCTTCCAGTTGACCGGCACGGTCATGCTGTTATTTTTGGTTGCGATTGCCATCGCGGCGGTGACGACGAACCAGATCGGATGGTGAGGAGGGGTGAAGGTTTGCAGTGGATGGAAGGCGTCCGCAGGGCGGGCGTATTTATTATCTGCGCGCAGATATTGGTGCATCTGCGGCCCAACGGATCTTATGAAAAATATCTGAAAATGTTGGTGAGTGCGATGATTTTGCTGCAGTTATTTGCACCGGTCAGCACCTTTCTGACCGCGGGGAGTGACCGGGGGATCGCGGCGCGGGTGCTGTGGTATGAAGAGCAGCTGCAGGAAGCCATGCAGACGTCGACAGAAACGTTTGAGACTTGGGAACAGCAGATGGAGGTCAATGTGTTGAACGGCTGGATCAATGCGTACGCGCCGGCTGCATCAGAGGAGCAGGCGGCGGAGCAGATGACACAGTCCGCGGACGACGCGAGGAGGGCCACAGAGACGATCCGCGTGGCTCCTGTCCGGTGGGACGCGAAAGGAGAGGAGGCGCCATAATGAAAAAAGAGGAATTTGTGCGGAAATGGTTTCGCCGTGACAATCTGTTGATTCTGGTGTTGACCGGGATCCTATTGTTTGTCATAGCGATGCCCACAAAGCGGGCGGAGCAGCCGCAGGAAACTGACAGGTCCGCAATCCGTACGGACGATACGGCACAGACGGCTGTGCAGCAGACGGCGGATCCGGTGACCGCGTCTGCCTATGAGATGCGCCAGGAGGAGAAGCTGAAACAGCTGCTGTCCTCGGTGGAGGGGGCGGGTGAAACCGCGGTCATGCTCACGTTTGTCTCCACGGAGGAGACAGTGGTGGAGAAGGATGAGGCAGTACAGCGCGCCAACACGGTGGAGCGGGACAGCGAGGGCGGCACCCGCACCGTCACGCAGTATGAGAAGCAGGATACGACCATTTACGACACCAGCAACGGCGCGAGCATCCCCTACGTGGTGAAGACGCTGTACCCGCGGGTGGACGGGGTGCTGGTGGTCGCGCAGGGCGCCGGGGACGGCAGTGTGAAGCAGAGCATCACGGAGGCCGTGTGCGCACTGTTCGGGGTGGAGCCTCACCGGGTGAAAGTTCTTCCGATGGGAAACAAGCATATATCGCAGACAGGGCTCATACAATGAATTATAGAAAATTGGAAAAGTATCTTTCCAAAATAAAAGGTAGAGGGAGAATATCGTGAAAAATTTAGTGAAAAAAAACCAGCTGATGATTACCGCACTTGCCATTATGATCGCCATCGCAGGATATCTACAGTTCGCGGGGAACAATCTCGAGAAGGAATATCTAACCGTGGAGGATGAGGATTTTGTCAATATGGTCGATTCCTCCGGTGTCATCACAGAGCATTATCAGGCGGGACAGGTGGCGGATAGCCAGACGACAGATACGCTGCTTGATCTGTCGGAGGAGGATCTGCTCTCCGCGGGGCTCACAGAGATTGAGAGTCTGGATACCGATGTGGATCTGGCGGCGGAGAATTATCTCACAGAGGGGATGACTGTGGCAGAGGTTACGCCGCAGGCGGGTGAAATTCCGGGAGATGCGGTATTTACCTCCACAAAGGGCGTGGCGGTGCTGTCCGATGCAAAACTTTTGAAAGAACAGACCCGGGCCAAGAATAAAGAGACTCTCATGCAGATCATCGGCAGCGACGGCCTGACAGATGAGCAGAAGCAGGATGCGGTGGACAGTATGGTGGAGCTGACTGTGGTGGCGGAGAAGGAATCTGCTGCGGAGATTTTACTGGAGGCCAAAGGGTTTTCCGATGTGGTTGTGAGCATTGCGGACGACATGGCGGATGTGGT
This sequence comes from Lachnospiraceae bacterium, assembly GCA_017480445.1. Classification (GTDB taxonomy): domain Bacteria; phylum Bacillota; class Clostridia; order Lachnospirales; family Lachnospiraceae; genus Acetatifactor. The sequence continues at coordinate 14,906 of JAFVAO010000055.1, read as the reverse complement.
TGTCAACGCGACGGCGTTAAATGATGTGCAGCGGGCGCAGATTGAGGATATTGTGAAGCGCAAAACCGGTATTTCCGCGGAAAATATTGTCATCAGTACTGTTGTAGAGTAATTTTTTGTGGTATGCTCTAAGTACACAGGACGGGCGATGTCTGTCGGCGGAAAGGAGAAGGGGCCATGAAGAGAGTGTTTCTGATCGTATTGGACAGTTTTGGGATAGGGCAGATGGAGGATGCGGCGGCGTACGGCGATTATGATGTCAATACCATCGGCAGCGTATCGACAAGTCCGTATTTTTCCATGCCGAATATGCAGAAGCTTGGGCTGTTCCAAATAGAGGGGGTACAGACGGCGGCGAAGCCGGACGGCACCGCATGGACGCAAAAAGAACCGCACACTGCAGTCATAGCCCGTATGCGCGAGGCCTCCAAGGGGAAAGATACGACCATCGGGCACTGGGAGATTGCAGGGATCTATTCACCCAAGCCGCTTCCCACATATCCGAACGGCTTCCCGGAGGAGATATTGGACGCGTTCACCGCGCAGACAGGGCGGGGCGTGCTGTGTAACAAGCCCTATTCAGGTACGCAGGTGATCGCGGATTATGGCGAGGAACATCTGCGCACCGGCAAGCTGATCGTCTATACATCGGCGGACAGTGTGTTCCAGATTGCGGCGCATGAAGCATTGGTTCCGCCGGAACAGCTGTACACCTACTGCCGGATCGCCAGAGAGATTCTGCAGGGAGAGCATGGCGTGGGACGTGTGATCGCGCGGCCGTTTATCGGACAGCCGGGCAGTTTTACCCGCACGGCGCGTCGGCATGATTTTTCCCTGGAACCGCCGTCTGTCACGATGCTGGATCAGCTGAAGGCAGCGGGAAAAGAAGTGATTTCGGTTGGAAAGATCCGGGATATTTTTGCGGGGAAATCGGTCACGGAGGCCATCACCACCGGTAATAACGCAGAGGGCGTTACCTGTACAATGCAATGCCTGGAGCGAGATTTTGAGGGTTTGTGTTTTGTCAATCTGGTGGACTATGACATGCTCTACGGGCACCGGAGGGATATTGACGGATACGCGAAGGCGCTGACTTATTTCGATGAACAGCTGCCGGGGATTCTGGAGAAAATGCGGCCGGAGGATGTGCTGATGCTGACTGCGGATCACGGCTGTGATCCGGCCTATACGGCGACGACGGATCACACCAGAGAGTATACGCCGTTTTTGATGTATGGCGCTGAGATTACGCCGGCCAATCTGGGGACGAGAAAAACATTTGCCGATATAGGGGCAACTGTGCTACAATATTTTGGTATTGCGCCGGCATTTGCAGGCGAAAGTATGTTGTGATAACAGGAGGATGATGTTTTGCGTAATTATACAGAAGAAATTAACCGCCGCCGCACCTTTGCCATTATCTCGCACCCGGATGCGGGAAAGACCACACTGACCGAGAAGTTTTTGCTGTACGGAGGTGCGATCAATCTGGCGGGCAGCGTGAAGGGGAAAGCGACGGCGCGGCATGCGGTGTCTGACTGGATGGAGATCGAGAAGGAGAGAGGTATTTCGGTCACGTCCTCTGTGCTGCAATTTGAGTATGACGGATATTGCATCAATATTTTGGACACGCCGGGACATCAGGATTTCTCGGAGGACACATATCGCACACTGATGGCGGCGGACTCCGCGGTCATGGTGATCGATGCGTCCAAGGGCGTGGAGGCACAGACCAGAAAGCTCTTCAAGGTCTGCGGTATGCGCGGTATCCCGATTTTCACGTTTATCAACAAGCTGGACAGAGATGCCAATGACACCTTCGAACTGTTGGATGATATTGAGAAGGAGCTGGGGATCGCCACCTGCCCTGTCAACTGGCCGATCGGCTCCGGCAAGGCGTTCCAGGGGGTCTATGACCGTGAGAAGAAGTGCGTGATCGCCTATTCGGACACGGAGAAGGGCACCAAAGAGGGCAAGACGACAGAAGTGCCGGTGGAGGACGAGGCACATTTGAGGAGTCTTCTGGGCGAGGAAGCTGCGGACAAGCTGCTCGGCGAGATCGAGTTGTTAGACGGCGCCAGCGCGGAGTTTGACCTGGAGGCGGTGCGCGCCGGCAAACTTACGCCGGTATGCTTCGGATCGGCGCTGACCAACTTCGGCGTAGAGATTTTTCTGCAGCATTTTCTGCACATGACGACCATGCCATTGCCCCGCAAGGCGGATATCGGTATCATTGAGCCGACGGAGCACGATTTTTCTGCCTTTGTCTTTAAAATACAGGCCAACATGAACAAGGCACACCGGGACAGAATCGCGTTTATGCGCATTTGTTCCGGCAAATTTGATGCCAGCATGGAGGTGCATCATGTGCAGGGCAACAAGGTGATGCGTCTGTCTCAACCCCAGCAGATCATGGCGGATGAGCGGAAGATTCTCGCGGAGGCCTATGCGGGGGATATTATCGGCGTGTTTGATCCCGGTATCTTTTCCATCGGGGACACGCTGTGCATGCCGAAGGAAAAGTTCTGCTATGAGGGCATCCCGACCTTCGCGCCGGAGCATTTTGCCCGCGTGAAGCAGGTCGATACCATGAAGAGAAAACAGTTTGTCAAGGGAATCGAACAGATTGCCCAGGAGGGTGCCATCCAGATCTTCCAGGAGTTCAACACCGGTATGGAGGAGATCATCGTCGGCGTAGTCGGCGTACTGCAGTTCGACGTGCTCAAATACAGACTGGAAAATGAGTATAATGTGGAGATTCGCTTGGAAAATCTGCCCTATGAGCACATCCGGTGGATTGAAAATAAAGAGGAGGTGGATCTTGCGAAGCTGACCGGCACCTCAGATATGAAAAAGGTGAAAGATATGAAAGGAAATCCCTTGCTGTTGTTTGTCAATTCCTGGAGCATCGGTATGACACTCGACAGAAATCCGGGGTTGAAGCTGGCTGAGTTTAGCAGGAATTAAGAGGTATGAGGATCGTCAAACTTGCTGCTGTACTATGGATCATAGGGGCAGTGTGCGGGCTGGCCGCGTGCGGCGTTGAGGAAGGGGGGTCGCAGACGGCGGTGAGTGCGCCCGAACCGGCCAAAGAGCGGGAACTGACGCTGCAGGAGGTGGAGCGCCTCGATGAGAAAACGGCGGAGGCAGAGCCGGTGCATTTTGCCTATGTATATGCCACACTCTCCGAGGGAGAGAAGCGCTGGTATGCGGATATTCTGCATTCGCTGGAGACCATGGAGGAGACGACGCGCCTGTCGGAGGAAGGATTGGAGCTGGGACTGACTGAAAGCTCTGTAGATCCGGTGTTTCAGTCCGTTCTGCATGATCATCCGGAACTGTTTTATGTGGAGGGATATCATTATACCAAATACATGCACGGGGACCGGATTGTGGCGGTGGATTTCAGCGGAACGTTCAGCGCGGATGCCGAGACGGTTTCTGAGAAAAATGCACAGATCGAACAGGCTTTGCAGCAGATTCTGCGGGACGCACCGACAGGGATGGACGATTACAGCAAGATTAAATATGCGTATGAGGTGATCATCGAACAGACAGACTATGACACGGAGGCGCCGGATAATCAAAATATTTATTCGGTCTTTGTGGGGCACCGCTCGGTCTGTCAGGGCTATGCGAAGGCTTTTCAGTATCTGATGGAGCGGATGGGAATCATGTGCGTACTGGTGCAGGGAACGGTGCGGGATACCGGAGAGGGACATGCCTGGGATCTGGTGCGGTCGAACGGCGCGTTCTACTATGTGGATACCACCTGGGGAGACATCTCTTACCAGAGCGCGGAGCGCGCAGAGGCGGGCGAGGAGCCGGCGTTTGCGCAGATCAGCTATGATTATCTTTGTATCAATACGGAGCAGCTGCTGCGGACACACGAGATCGATCCGGCGCTCGAGCTGCCGCAATATACAGCGACGGCAGACAATTACTATGTGCGGGAGGGCGCCTTTTTTACCGCGTATGACAGGGATCAGTTGGAGGCGTTGGTCGAGCGAAGTCTCGCGGCGGGAGAAAAGGACGTGTATGTGACGGATGCGGGGGAGAACGGCAGGATGCTTTCCTTGCGCTGCGCGGATCGCGCCTGTTATGAGGAGATGTGCAGGGCGCTTCTGGATGAGCGGGAATTCTTTGATTATCTGGCGGGAACCGGTATTGATTCCTTTGTGTACGCCACAAACGATGAGCAGTATACGCTTACATTTTTTATGGTGACAAGCATACCTTAGCTGTGCTATAATAGAAAAGCGAGAGAGCTCGGTGACTTTCGGAAAATGGAGGATGAAAAAATGGAGAAAGCAACAGATCAGAGCACAGTGGTATTGAAGGAGGATGACAGCGTCGGCGTGGTACAGATTGCGGACGATGTGGTAGAGATGATCGCGTCTTTGGCGGCTGCGGAAGTAGAGGGCGTCAGCGCGATGGCCGGCAATATCACCAATGAGTTGATGGCAAAGGTAGGCGTGAAAAAGCTGACCAAGGGCGTCAAAGTGATTGTTGAGGGCGGAAATGTCAACGTGGATCTGGCGGTTACCATGGATTACGGATATAATATTCCTGCTACCTGTCAGCGGGTGCAGTCGAAGGTGAAGAATGCGATCGAGAACATGACAGGGTTGACCTGCAATACAGTGAATATCCGCATTGCGGGGATCAATATGAACAAAGGACAATAAGGGCTATGATGGGACGCCATGAACTGAGAGAACAGGTTTTCCGTCTGTTGTTCCGGGAAGAGTTCCATTCGGCTGAGGATATGGCGCTGCAGCGGCAGCAGTTTGAAGAGAATCTTCCGGCCGAGGAGGACAGACCGGCGATATCGGAGGCTGACGCTGTTTATATCACAGAGCGCTGTGCGCGCATAGAGAAGGAACTGGTCAGAATCGACCGGATCATCAATGACAATACGGAGGGCTGGGATACCGGCCGCATGGGCAAGGTGGAGCTCACCGTACTTCGGCTTGCCGTCTATGAGATCGTCTGCGACGAGGATATTCCGGATGCCGTTGCGATCAATGAGGCGGTGGAGATTGCCAAGCAATATGGACAGGAGTCCTCGGGTGCATTTGTAAATGCGGTTCTCGGCAAAGTGTCAAGAGCAAATGAGAGAAACACGTAATATTTACACAGTCGGACAACTGAACGCTTATGTAAAAAATATGTTCACGCAGGATTATCTTTTGCAGGCTGTCTTCGTAAAAGGCGAAGTGAGCAACTGCAAATATCATCCTTCTGGACATATTTATTTTACTTTAAAGGATACGAATGGTACGCTCAATTGTGTGATGTTTGCAGGACAGCGCGCGGGCGGGCTTTCTTTCCGGCTGGCGGAAGGACAGCAGGTGATCGTCGGCGGGACGGTGGACGTGTATGAGCGGGACGGCAAATATCAGCTCTACGCCAAACAGATCGTCTTAGACGGTGCGGGAGCGCTCTATGAGCAATATGAGCGGTTGAAGGCAGAATTGGAAGAATGCGGTATGTTTGCACCGCAGTACAAACAGCCGATTCCAAAGTATATTCACACGCTGGGCGTGGTGACGGCAGACACAGGGGCGGCCGTGCGGGACATCATCCAGATTGCCACGCGCAGAAATCCCTATGTACAGATTATTCTGTATCCTGCCATTGTGCAGGGAGAGGCTGCGGCGGAGAGTATCGTGCGGGGGATCCGGGCGCTGGAGCTGCGGCAGGTAGACGTTATGATCGTGGGACGCGGCGGCGGTTCCATTGAGGATCTGTGGGCGTTTAATGAGCGGATCGTGGCGCAGGCGGTCTTTGACTGTTCGGTTCCGATTATCTCGGCGGTGGGGCATGAGACGGATACGACGATCATCGATTATGTATCGGATCTGCGCGCACCTACGCCCTCTGCGGCGGCGGAGCTGGCGGTTGCGGATATCCGGGATGTATTTGCGTCGATGGACAATGCGGGTATGCAGCTGGCAAGGCTGATGAAACGGCATATCGACATCGGCCGCAATCGTGCGGACCGGATGGGGATGCAGCTGAAGCTGTATAGTCCGCAGAACCGCATCCGGGATCAGAAGCAGAAAAGCATCCATCTGGAGGAACAGCTCCAGGCGGAGATGGCACGCATTTTGCGGCGGGATCATCACCGGGTGGATTTGTATATTGAGCGTATGAAAGGGCTATCACCCCTGGAGAAATTAAAGAGCGGTTTCTCCTATGTGGAGAATGGATCGGGCGGCAATGTGCGTTCTGTGGCACAGGTTCAGACAGGAGACGATCTGACGATTCGTGTGTGGGACGGAAAGATACAGGCCAAAGTGACAGGGACTTGCGGGGAGGAAACATGGCAGGAGACGTAAAAAAAGAAGAGCAATCTATGGAGCGGGAAACCTATACATTGGAGCAGAATTTTGCCCGTTTGGAGGAGGCGCTTTCCCGTCTGGCTCAGGAAGATATCCCCTTGGAGGAGGCATTTGCGGCGTACAGTGAGGGAATGCAGATTCTGAAGCAGTGTAACGCACAGATCGACCGCGTGGAGAAAAAGGTGCTGAAGATCACAGAGGATGGCGGACTGGAGGAATTGTGACGAAGATGGACATGAGCGAACAGGAATTCAAAGAGGAACTGGCGTCGCGGGTGGAAGCGGCGGAGCATATCGTGAAACAACATCTCGCCAAGGCTGCGGACATGCAGGTGCCCGCGACCATCACAGAGGCGATGAATTACAGTGTGCTGGCGGGCGGAAAACGCCTGCGCCCGGTTCTTTTGCTGGAGATGTTCCGGCTGTTCGGCGGGGAGGGGACAGGCGCGGAGTATTTTGCGGCAGCCATTGAGATGATCCACACCTATTCTCTGGTGCACGATGACCTGCCTGCGATGGACAATGATATGTACCGCAGAGGGAAAAAGACGACCTGGGCGGTCTACGGGGATGCCCTGGGCGTGCTCGCGGGGGATGCGCTGCTGAATTTTGCTTTTGAGACGGCGGCGGCAGCCTTTGCTGTCTGCAAGACGCAGGAGGAGTATGCCAGGACGGCGCAGGCACTGCAGGTGCTTGCACGGAATGCCGGCATCGACGGCATGATCGGCGGACAGGTTGCGGATATAGAGGCGGAAGAAAACGCGGGACAGCTCGGAGAGGACGCGCTGTTGTATATTCACACCCACAAGACCGGTGCGCTGATTCGCGCGGCGATGCTGTGCGGTGCGATTCTGGCTGGTGTGACGGATCGGGAGCAGCTGGCCAAAATAGAGCGGGCGGCCATGGATATCGGCGTTGCGTTCCAGATCCAGGACGACATACTGGATGTGACGGGTGATAGTCAGGAATTGGGGAAACCCGTGGGGAGCGACGCAGTCAATGGCAAGACGACTTATGTGACCTTGAAGGGAGTAGAGGAGTCGGCCAGGGAAGTGGCGAGACTTTCCGATGAGGCGATCCGGATCGTAAAAGGCTTTCCCGGGGAGCACCGTTTTATGGAGGCACTGATAGCCTGGCTGATCGACAGACGTTTCTGATATGGCGTGAAGCGTTTTTCTTGCGGTACAGTCCGGGCGTATGGGGGAAGAACATGTTACTTGAAAAGATTGAGAATCCAAATGATATCAAAAAAATAGACAAGAATGATTATCCATTGCTTGCGGAGGAGATCAGGCAGTTCCTGATCGAGAAGATCAGTGTGACCGGCGGCCATCTGGGATCCAATCTGGGAGCGGTAGAGCTGACAATGGCTCTGCATTTATCGTTGAATCTGCCGGAGGATAAACTGATCTGGGATGTCGGTCATCAGTCCTATACGCACAAGCTGTTGACCGGGCGCAAGGATGGATTTGATGTACTCAGGCAGTATCACGGTATGAGTGGCTTTCCGAAGCGGAAGGAAAGCGATTACGACGCGTTTGATACCGGGCACAGCTCCACGTCCATATCGGCGGGGCTGGGACTGGTGCAGGCCAGAGATATACGACAGGAAAAATACACGGTGGTCTCCGTCATCGGGGACGGTTCCCTCACGGGCGGTATGGCTTATGAGGCGCTCAACAATGCGGCGAAGCTGGAGACGAATTTTATTGTCATACTGAATGATAATAAGATGTCCATCTCGGAAAATGTGGGCGGTGTATCTAAGTATTTGAACAATATTCGCACGACAACAGGCTATCTGGATCTGAAGGAGGGCATTTACAATGCGCTCAGCGGCACCAAGGGAGGAGACTCCATGGTGAAGAAGATCCGGCGGGCAAAGTCGAGTTTTAAACAGCTGGTGATCCCCGGCATGTTTTTCGAAGATATGGGCATCACCTATCTCGGACCGGTGGACGGACACGATATCGGTGCTCTGACGAAGGTGATGCGGGAGGCAAAGCGGGTAAAGGGCTGTGTGATGGTGCATGTGCTGACCCAAAAGGGGAAAGGCTATGGACCGGCGGAGCGGCATCCGGCCAGGTTCCACGGCGCGGAGCCTTTTGATATCGAGACCGGGATTCCTTCGCATCCCAGAACCACGGCGAACTACACCGACATTTTCTCTACAGTGATGTGCAAGCTGGGACAAAGGGATGAGCGGATCGTGGCGATCACCGCAGCGATGCCCGACGGAACGGGCTTGAAGCGATTTCACAATATGTATCCGGATCGCTTTTTTGACGTGGGGATTGCCGAGGAGCACGCGGTGACCTTTGCGGCCGGTCTGGCAGCGGGGGGACTCAAACCCATTGTCGCGGTGTATTCCTCATTTCTGCAGCGTGCCTATGACCAGATTTTGCATGATGTATGTATCCAGAACCTTCCGGTGGTGTTTGCCATCGACCGGGCGGGATTGGTGGGGAGCGACGGAGAGACCCATCAGGGGATTTTCGATCTGACCTACCTGTCCGGCGTGCCCAATATGCATGTGATGGCACCGAAGAATAAATGGGAACTGTCGGATATGCTCAAGTTCGCGGTGGCCTTTGACGGCCCCATCGCGCTGCGCTATCCCCGAGGCAACGCCTATGCCGGCCTGCGGGAATACCGTGCGCCGATCGAACTGGGCAAGGCGGAGTGGATCTATCGGGAGTCGGAGATCGCCTTGTTTGCGGTGGGCAGCATGGTGAAGACAGCGGAGAGCGTGCGGGATCAGCTGAAGGCGGCAGGACATCAGGTGAGTCTCGTCAATGCGCGGTTCGTCAAGCCGATTGATGAGGAGGCCGTTCTGGAGGCGGCGGGCAGCCACAGCCTGCTGGTGACCATGGAGGAAAATGTGGCGAGCGGCGGCTACGGAGAGAAGGTTTTGGACTGCCTGTACCGCAGCGGGATTGCGCAGTCAACCTGCCATTGTATCCGCGTCACACTGCCGGATGCTTATGTAGAGCACGGCAATGTGGAGCTTTTGAAAAAAGAGATTGGCGTGGATGCGGACAGTATCGCCGCACGGATTTTCCATGAATTGGATGAGACCGGATACAGAGCCGATCACGTAGGTTAAGGAAGTATGAAAGAACGTTTGGATGTTATTTTGGTGGAGCAGGGTTATGCACCGTCCAGAGAGAAGGCGAAAGCCATCATTATGTCCGGCAATGTCTATGTAAACGGGCAGAAGGAGGATAAGGCGGGCACTGCCTTTGACACGAGCAAGATTGCGCTGGAGGTGCGCGGCAGCAGCCTGCGGTATGTCAGCCGCGGGGGATTAAAACTGGAGAAGGCGATGCAGCAATGGGGACTGGTGTTGGACGGACTTGTCTGCATGGACATCGGCGCCTCCACGGGCGGTTTTACGGACTGCATGCTGCAAAACGGTGCAGCCAAGGTCTATGCGGTGGATGTCGGCCACGGACAGCTGGCCTGGAAGCTGCGTAATGACGAGCGGGTGGTCTGTATGGAGCAGACCAACTTCCGTTATCTCACAGAAGCGGATGTCGCGGATCCGCTGGATTTTGCCAGTGTGGATGTCTCCTTTATCTCGCTGACCAAGATTTTGATACCGGCCAGAAAGCTGCTGAAGCAGGGCGGTGAGATGGTCTGTCTGGTCAAACCGCAGTTTGAGGCGGGCAGAGAAAAGGTAGGGAAAAACGGTGTCGTGCGCGATCCGGCAGTCCACGCGGAGGTGATCGGTAAGATTGTCGACTATGCAGACAGCATCGGATTTGAAGTGCTTGCGCTGGAACATTCCCCCATCAAGGGACCGGAGGGCAATATCGAATATTTATTATATATCCGCAAAAAAGCGGAGATCCCGGAGGAGATCCTGCAATTGGACGAGCGCAGCGCGGAGACGGCGCTTTCCGGGATCCAGCAGGAGAAAAGCGGATTGTCCCATTGCGCGGAATGGGAGACGAGGATCCGGACGATCGTAGAACAATCACATAAGCTATAAGATAAGGAGGTATCTATGAAACATTTTTTGATCTACACCAACAAGAACAAGGATAAGGATCTGATCTCCACGTATCGGATTAAGAGTTATCTGGAATGTAAGGGTCAGAAGGTTACGCTCATGATCAAGGAAAAGGATTGGGCGGCGGATACCACGGAGGTCTCAGAGGAGGCCAAAAACATACCCAAGGACGTGGATTGTATGATTGTGCTCGGCGGCGACGGAACTGTGCTGCAGGCGGCGCGTGAGACGAAGAAGCTGTTCATTCCGATCATCGGTGTCAACTTCGGTACGCTGGGCTATATGACGGAGATTGAACCGTCGCACCTGGAGGAATCCCTGCAGAAATTGATCGATGATGAGTTCACCAAGGAATCCCGCATGATGCTCAACGGAAAGGTAAATTTCCATTGCGGAAAGCCCTGGGAAGAGGGATGGGCGCTCAACGACGTGGTTATTTCGCGCAGAGGCTCCATGCAGATGCTCTGGCTGGATATTTATGTCAACGGACAATTCCTGCACCGCTACAAGGCGGACGGTATCATCGTTTCCACGCCGACAGGTGCTTCCAGCTATAGTCTGTCTGCGGGCGGCCCGCTGGTGGAGCCCAGTGCGAAGCTGATCATTTTGACGCCGATCTGCCCGCACTCGCTCAATCACCGGAGCATTGTGCTGGATCCGTCGGATGAGATTGAGATCGAGATTCCTACGGGTCGCGAAGGCAAGAAGCAGACTGTGGAGGCGAGCTTTGACGGCAGCCATAAGATATCGATGTGTTCGGGGGATCGCATCCGTATCGTACAGTCCGAGAAAATTACGGAATTTTTAAAGCTGAATCAGATGAGCTTCATGGAGCTGCTGCACAGAAAGTTCAGTGAGTAAGTGCATGGAGTGAACAGATTGCATCCGTTCGGCGGATTCATTCAGCATATAACAGGAGCGTTATGAAGAAAGACAGACATCAGAAAATTCTTGAGATTTTGACGTCACACGATGTGGAGACACAGGAGGAGCTCGCACAATTGCTGCGCGAGGCGGGATTTCAGGTGACGCAGGCGACGGTGTCCAGAGATATCCGGTCGTTAAAGTTGTCGAAGGTTCCATCCGGAGCGGGTGCGCAGAAGTACTGTGCAGTGCTGCAAAAGGAGCCGGCGCCGCAGGAAAACGCTATGGATGACCGGTACACGCGGGTGTTCCGGGAGGGATTTTCCTCCATGGATGTCGCGCAGAATCTGGTGGTGATCCGGACGGTATCGGGGATGGCCATGGCTGTGGCGGCTGCGCTGGATGCTGTAAAATTTCAGGAAATTCTGGGGTGTATTGCGGGGGATGATACAATCATGGTGGCATGTCGGGACGGCGCGGATGCCGTTTCGCTGATCCATAAATTAAGAGGAATGTTAGAGAGATAACATCCAGATGTGCTTTGGAGAAGGTGCAGAAGGAGTGTATATGCTACAAAGATTACATGTGAAAAATCTGGCTCTGATCGAAGAGACGGAGGTGGAGTTCGGTCCGGGGTTAAATATCCTCACCGGAGAGACCGGTGCGGGAAAATCCCTGATGATCGGCTCCCTGAACCTGGCTCTCGGGGCGAAATTCGAGAGAGAAATGCTGCGCAAGGGCGCGGACAGCGCTTTGGTGGAACTCATTTTTACCTGTGAAGGGGACAGTGTGCAGGAGAAACTTGCACAGATGGAGCTGGAACCGGAGGAAGGGCAGATCATCATCACCCGAAAGCTGCAGCCCGGGAAAAGTGTGTGTAAGATCAACGGGGAGACCGTGACGGCCAAGCAGGTGAAGGAGCTGGCGGAGGTGCTGCTGGACATTCACGGACAGCATGAACATCAGTCCCTTTTACACAAGCAGAAGCATCGGGAGATTCTGGACGCCTACTGCGGCAGTGACTATCAGGAGCCGGCGCAGGCAGTTGCGGAAGGGTATCGAATGTGCAGTGAGCTGCGCAGACAGCTGGAAGAAGAGAAGTGGGATGAGGCGGCGCTTGCGAGAGAACAGTCCCTTGCGGAATTTGAGTTAAATGAGATCACGGAGGCGCGGTTGATTGCGGATGAGGATGAGGAGCTGGAGCGGCGTTATCGCTTCTTGAGCAACAACCGTAAAATCAGTGAGAATCTGGCGGAGAGTTATCATTATTCCGGCACCCGGGAGGAAGGCGGCGCCGGCATTTCGCTGAGCAGAGCGCTGAAGGCACTGCGCGGTGTGACCATGTATGACAGCCGCCTGGAGGAACTGGAGAGCCAGCTGGCGGAGGTGGATAATCTGCTGGCGGATTACAATCGCGATATGGCGGAGTATATCGCCGGCAGTGAGTTTGACGAGAAAGCGTATGCGGAGGTGGAGGACCGTCTCAATACCATTAACCGGTTGAAAGGGAAATACGGGAACAGTATTGCGGAGATCCTGCAATATGCGGAGCGCTGCAGGCGGCAGCTGGACAAGCTGGCGGATTATGACAGCTATATGCAGCGGCTGAAGACGGAGCTGGCGGCGCAGGAGAAGGCGCTTGCGGACGCGTGCGAAAGACTTTCCGAGGTGCGAAAGAAGCATGCGGCCCTGTTGGCGGAAAAGCTGCGGGAAGCCCTGAAGCAGCTCAATTTTCTGACAGTGCAATTTGAGATTGATGTGCGCCGGAGCAAGATAATCACAGAGCATGGGCAGGATGAAGTGGAATTTTTGATTTCCACCAATCCGGGAGAAGATCTCAAATCGTTGGGACAAGTCGCGAGCGGCGGTGAGCTGTCCAGAGTCATGCTGGCAATCAAGACCGTGCTGGCGGAGCGGGATGAGATCGATACCTTGATTTTCGATGAGATAGATGCAGGCATCAGCGGGAAAACGGCATGGAAGGTTGCCGGACAGCTCAATATCCTGAGCAGGTCGCATCAGGTGCTCTGCATCACCCATTTGCCGCAGATCGCCGCAATGGCGGATGTACATTTGGTGATTGAAAAAAGCAGTACCGACGAGAGCACCATCACGGACATCCGGCAGGTGGATGCGGACGGGGAACTGGCGGAGCTGGCACGTCTTTTGGGAAGCGACCTGATGACGGAGGCCGCGTTATCCAATGCGCGAGAACTGCGGGAGCAGGCATTGGAGCAAAAAACAAAATCATAAAATCTGTAAAAACTCACATACTAGGAACAACAAAAAGTGACTGGAAAGTGAGAGGAACAGATATGAGACCATTGGACGAAAACAAAAGCGGTGCCCAAATCAGAGCATGCGATGAGGCAGAAGCATTTTTGCACAGCTGGAAATCCAGCGTGAGAAGACTTCGCATATATCGTATCAGCCTGTGTGCGGCACTGTTTTTGTGTCTGACATGCCTGATCGGGTATGCATATTACCGTATGGACAGCAGTATTCCCTCTGTCATACGGGTGCGGGCGCAGGGAGAGCAGTCTTTTTATCTGGATCTGCCGGCTACGGGAGAGCTTGTCAGTACAGGGGCGCAGGGGGAGAGCAATATCCCGAAGGGGATGGTCACCATAGACCTGCGGGAGCCGGTGGTCTTTAAAAATATCCAGAATGACGACTATGCGCTGGACGTGAAACTGTTTGGCGTCTGGCCGATGAAACAGGTGGATATCCATGTCATTCAGGACGAGGAACTGATCCCGGTGGGCGTGCCTGTGGGCATTTACATGGAGGCAAACGGCGTGTTGGTCATCGGTTCCGGAGAATTTCAGGGGGCGTCGGGCGAGACCTGTACACCGGCACAGAATATTTTGCAGTCCGGCGATTATATCCGGGCATTAAATGATGTCCCGGTGAGTCACAAGGAAGAATTTATCCGCGACATTGAAGCCAGCGGCGGAGCCGAGCAGAAAATAACCGTGGAGCGAAACGGCGCGTTGCTCGATCTGTATGTCACGCCGCAGCAAAGCGCCGGCGGAAAATATAAGATCGGCGTGTGGATACGGGACAATACCCAGGGAGTGGGCACCATGACTTATATTGACAGCGCGGGGAATTTCGGTGCGCTGGGACATGGGATCAACGATCTGGATACCAACACCCTCATGGAGCTGTACGACGGAACCATCTACCGCACCAAGATCGTATCCATCCGAAAAGGGACTGCGGGCAAACCGGGGGAAATGACCGGCATGATTGTCTACTCGGATGACAATATTCTGGGGGATATCACGTACAACGGAAAAGAAGGAATTTTCGGTAAATGTAACCCCAAGGCGCTTGCACTCACCGAGAACGAGCCGCTGCCCATCGGATTAAAGCAGGAAATTGAAAAGGGACCGGCACAGATCCTGTGTACGGTGGATGGAGAGGCAAAGTACTATGACATTGAGATCACGGCGGTGCATCTGGATCACGACCAGGTGAACCGCGGAATTGAATTGACCGTGACGGATCCCGAGCTGCTGGCACTGACCGGCGGTATCGTACAGGGGATGAGCGGGGCGCCGATCATCCAAAACGGAAAATTGATCGGTGCGGTTACCCATGTGCTGGTGAATAATCCGGCCAGGGGCTACGGTATTTTCATAGAGACCATGTTGGAGCAGTGAGAGACATTAGGAG
>JAFVAO010000054.1 GCA_017480445.1 Lachnospiraceae bacterium | reverse complement strand
GATAGAGAAAAAAGCTATGGTTGGGCATGGTCGGTCTCCTCCTTTTCTTCTGTGGATACGGGATACAGAATCGATGCCAGCACGGCGGCGACGATGGCACATACACTGATGGACAGCCCTGCGGAGAGCTGATTAAGTACCGGCACATAGGTAAAACATGTGCTCAGTACCGCCGCTGCAGCCACGGCGACCACCGTGGGGTGGAAACGCCGCATTTCCGGCATGACAATCGCGATGAACATGCCATAGATGGCAAGCCCCAGCGCACTCATGATCCGGGCGGGCAGAATGTTGCCCAGAACCGCACCGAGCAGAGTCCCGCCGCCCCAGCCGATATAAGGCAACAGGGCCAGACCCGCCATGAATAAGCGCGAGACCTCTGTCTCGCTCACTGCCACCGCGAAAATCTCATCCGTGATAACGGCACCGAACAGAAGTCTCCACACGCCGCGAAAACGTTCATTGACCTTTTGCGATAAGGAGATGGACATAAAGGAGTAGCGGATGTTGATCGTGATCTGGGAGATCAGCATATCCAGATATTGTCCCGGCACCAGCATGGTGGTGATGCCGGAGAACTGGCCGGCGCTGGTCAGGCAGCTCAGCGAGATCAGCACAGCCTGCCACCAGTAAAATCCATAGGAAACGGCAATGATGCCGAATGTAAATGAGACGGATACATAGCCCAGCGCAATCGGTATGCCGGCCTTTAATCCTCGGATAAATTGTTTCATATGTCAAAAGCCTCTTCTCTGTCAATCATGATTCGCAGTGCGCGCCCTTTTGCTTCTTCTTGCAGGCATACATCTGACGGTCTGCCTCGGCGTAAGCCTTTTCAAAGGGTGTACTGCTGTCCCACAACGCTTCTCCCACTGCAAAGCTGTATTCGGCATGCTGCGCCCGTTTCATGAGCTCAGTGCTGATCGAATAGGAGCTTCCATCCTTGGGGAACAGAACGACAAACTCGTCTCCGCCGATGCGGTAGAGTCTGGCGTGAGAGGGGATTGCCTCACGAATGAATTTGGCGGCGTACTTGATCGCTTCATCTCCCTTGGCGTGCCCATAGGTGTCATTGATCTGCTTCAAGCCGTTTAAGTCCACCGAAAGAATATAGACGCTGGTTTTCCGCTGCTTATACATCTCAATATCTGCATAAAAGCTCAGGCGGTTCAGCGTGCCGGTCAGAATATCCACCTTAAAGTATTCAATGTGAATGTACAGGTAGTAGAACGTGACATTCATGGCGATCACGCCGATCAAGATGCCGCGCAGTTGGAACGCCATCTCCACAAAGGTGCCAGCCAGACATAATACGACGGCTACGGAAATAATGATACCCTCCTGCGCTTTGCCTTGTTGACGCAGTCGATAGGCATGCCAGAACAGGAGCAGGGAGTACACGAGGGAGATCACGTGCGGCGTGTAAGCCAGCGGACCGCGCATAATAGAAGCGTCCGGTGCGTACCAAAATACCAGTTTGGTAAAAAAGGCGAGCGATGTGATGCACAGGTTCAGAATTGCAGGAATCATGGTAAATATTTTTTCGCGCCGACTGGCACTTCGCGCCGCAATCAGTACGAGCGAGTACATCAGAAAAATCCGGATATTGTATCCCAAAAAGGAGATGGCTACACGCACCAGTGAGGTGCTGTTGTCGTTGATCAGGTAATAGTCAATGTTGTCAACGATGACAAGCCACACCAAAAAAGCCAACGGTACGGTAAACTGTCGCGTCAGCCTCGCCTCATAGGTATGATTAAACTGTAAAAAAATAACAAGAAACAGTACAATGCCGAGGGGGAGGAAATTCAGCTGTACCAGTTCCTGTAAAAATTCGTTATACACAGTCTTGCTCCTTGTAAACAATATGGTACAATTATAGCACAGTTGTGGAGGGTTTGTCCAGCAAGGGCAAAAGAATTGAGATTTTCCCGTATCTATGGTAAAATATATAACATGCAGAGGAAAAACAAGCGGCTGCGAAGCAAATTAAAGGGTTGCGAAGCAGCGAGCTTTCGAGGGTATGATAGAGTATCCCTATATGAAAATCCG
Source organism: Lachnospiraceae bacterium (assembly GCA_017480445.1). Taxonomy (GTDB): domain Bacteria; phylum Bacillota; class Clostridia; order Lachnospirales; family Lachnospiraceae; genus Acetatifactor. The sequence continues at coordinate 51,903 of JAFVAO010000054.1, read as the reverse complement.
GAGGAATTGGCATGCGGATCCTGGTGATTGGCGGAACGTATTTTTTGGGAAAATTATTTGTGGAGCTGGCGTCCAAGGAGCACACTGTCACGGTGCTCAACCGCGGCAGCCGCAGGGTGGCGTGGAGCAGACCGGAGGCCGTGGAGGAGATTCATGCGGACAGACACGACGGCCGCACGCTGCGGACACTTGCGGAGACAGGGGCGCTGCGAGGGGCACAGTTTGACGCGGTGGTCGATTTCTGCGCGTATCAGCAGGAGGATATTCGTTCTATCTTGGATGTTTTGGGCAGCCAGATCAAACAATATCTGTTTGTCAGCACCTGCGATGTGTACCGGCGGGGCACCGGCCTGCCCATCAACGAGAGCGGCAGCTTGGAGACCAGAGACTTTGGCGGTGCGGCAGGCGCGTACATCCTGGGGAAGACAGCGCTGGAGCGGGAGCTTGTGGCGTGTGCCGGACAATACAACGTTGCGTGGACGTCCATCCGCCCTGCGTTTATCTATGGACCGCACAATTACGCGCCCAGAGAGGGCATGTTTTTCCAATGGATTACCCAGGCGGGGCAGGTGCTCTGTCCGACGGATGCGGATGGAACCTTTCAGATGGTGTACGTGCAGGATGTCGCCAGGATCCTGCTGTTTTGCTGTGGAAATGAGCAGGCGTACGGGCAGGCATTCAATGTGTGCGGCGACGGCGTGATGGATTATGCGCGGTATATGGAATGTCTGGACTGCGCAGTTGAAGAGGCGCGGCGCATGCGGGCGAATCAGCGCATGCAGGAAGCTCCCCCGCTGCCGGATCAAATTGAGAGAGTCGGACTCACCGTAGCAGAGGTGGAGGCACGGCAGATTCCGCTGCCGTTTCCGCTCACGAAAGCGGAGAGTGAGCAATATAATGATGAGAAAATCCGTGGATGCGGCATCACATATACACCGGCAAACATAGGTATGCAGGAGACATTTGCGTGGTTCCTGCAGGAATATGGCCGGCAGCAGGAGCGCAGTGAACAGCGTGACGACCAACCGCGGCGCGATGTGCAGCAGGCGCCTGAACAGGCACAGCGTAAGCAGCCGGCGTCTGCCGTGGATGGCCTGGACATTGCGGCCATCCTGCAAAAAGTGGACGATCTGTTTGATGAGAATAGGGCGAAGGAAGCCGAACAGCTTTTGCTGACATCGCTGGAAAGAGCGAAACAGGCGGAAGACGGCGGCGCACAGTTACAGCTTTTGAATGAATTGATTGGATATTACAGACAGACCTCCGAGAGAGAAAAACTGCTGCAGGTGATCGGTGACGCGCTGGAGACGGCAGACCGACTCGGACTGGCGGGCAGCATCCCCTATGCGACGACCGCACTCAATGCGGCTAACGGCTATCGCTCCATCGGAGAGCTCGACAGGTCGCTTCAGTGCTACCGGGTGACGGAGGAGATCTACAGGCAGCAGATGCCTAAGGACGATATGCGGATGGCGGGGCTACTCAACAATATCAGCCTGCTCTATCAGGAGATGTCCGATTACGAGACGGCGGAGCAGTACCTGTTGCGGGCGCTCGCCATCGCGGAGAAAAATCAGGCCGGCTTTGAGATCGCGGTGACCTACGCGAATCTTGCCAACACCTGCGTGCTCGCGAAGCGTTATGAGAAAGCCGAAGATTACGCGCATACGGCGATCCGGCTGTTCGAGAAAAGGAATCTCTATGATGCGCATTATTGTGCGGCTCTTTCGGCGCTGGGCATGTGCCTATATGAAAAAGGAGAGTCGCAAAGGGCGGCAGAACTGTTCAAGCGCGGCATGGAGCTTGTGGAGAACAGTCTCGGCAGAAACCGACAGTATGAGCGGCTGAAAGAGAATTACGAACGCTGTCAGGCGGTGTTAGGGTGTCGGGAAGAGCAGGATCAGGCGACTGAATCAAAGACGGTATCGGGAACGGAGGAAAGAGAGCGCATGACGGGATTAGAGATTTGCAGAAAATATTACGAGGAATGTGCGAAGCCGGCGCTTGAGCAGGCGTTTGCACCGTATCTGGATCGGATCGCCGTGGGGCTTGTGGGCGAGGGATCGGACTGCTTCGGCTTTGACGATGAGACGTCGAGGGATCATGACTGGGGACCGGATCTGTGCATCTGGGTGCCCGAGGAGACCTACGCCGAGATCGGAGAGCAGTTACAGGCGTTGTATGAGAAGCTTCCCACGGAGTTTATGGGATATAAACGGACGATTAGCCCGCAGGGCGCAAAGCGCCGCGGCGTGATGACCATACCGGGATTTTACAGGAGACTGCTCGGTGCCGCTTCGTATGAGGAAATCGATTGGCAGACGGTGGAGGACTTCTGCCTGGCGGCTGCGGTGAACGGGGAGGTATTTGCGGACGGGGAAGGTATTTTTTCCGCATTTCGTGAGAAACTGCAAAAAGGCTATCCCGAGCGAATGCAATATCTCAAGCTGGCGGAGGACGCTGCGAAATTCGCCCAGACGGCGGAGTACAATTACGGGCGGATGCTCAGGCGGGGAGACCGGCTGACCGCGGACAGTATGCTTTGCGAGGGAATGCGGCATGCGATGCGAATGCTGCATCATATGAACAATCTGTATCCGCCGCATGATAAATGGCTTTATCAAAGCTGCCGCCATATTATTTACGGGCGGACGGAAAACGGAAGCGCCACCGTGGGGACGGGCACCATCGGCAGCGACGGCTGCGTGGACGATACGTTTTTGCAGCTGGTGGGGGCACTGCATGACTGTCTGAAACTGCCGGATCGGGAAGCGCTCGCGAAGGGAGAGGCGCTCGCAGGGCAGTTGGGAGAGTATCTGGCGCGGGAAATCTATGCGCGCAGTCTGATCAGCGATGTGGATGGGTATCTGGATATGCACACGGAGGAACTTTTGATGAAGGCTTCTGTGTCGGGAGATACGAATGAAGAATTGGTAGACCGCATTGTGAAGTTGGAATTCGAGGCGTTCGACAAGGTGAAAAATGAGGGTGGCAGGGCGTATTGCCAGAACGACTGGCCCACATTTCCGTGATGCGCAAGAGCCAGTACCTGACATGGAACCGCACCATGCTTCTGCAGTACCTGTACGATTTTGACAGAGAATATCGCCGCGGACACAATCTGATCACGGAAAAGTATGCCCGCATGATGGAGAGCACTACGCCGGAGCGGTTTCAGGAGATGGCGGAAAACTTCCCGCAGCTCACCGAGCAGCAGAAGGCGATCATCGACCAGCTCGTGGCGGTGCAGATGAACATGATGGAAGCGTTCGCCGAGGAGCACCCGAAGGTGGCCGGCAACGCAAGGAATCTGCACACCTATGAGGACAACATCGTGGACACTTCCTACGAGACGTATCTGCGCGGCGAGATCAGCACCTATTCCGACAAGATGCTCCAGCTTTACGGACAGCATGTGGTGCAGTGCGTGGCGAACGGTGTAAATATTGCCGAGGAGACCATTTCAAACACCGCACGGCTGTACGGATATGAAAATCTGGAGCAATTTGAGGCGAGCATTTTAGAGTAGATCATTCCGATGTGAAATGATAATGCAGAAAATGTGATATTTTAGATTTTCTTTATTTTCAAATCAGGCATTTTATGGTATGATGGTGGAACAAGGTGAAGGTTTGTTTTACCATTGGGAGATTTTAAATTTTATATAACAAAAGGAGGATTACAAAATGAAGTATGTTTGTTCTGTATGCGGCTATGTGCATGAAGGTGACAATCCCCCCGCAGAGTGCCCCATCTGTCATGTGGGCCCTGACAAATTTATCGCGCAGGGCGGTGAGAAAACATGGGCTTCCGAGCATGTGGTAGGCGTGGCACAGGGTGTCAGCGAGGATATTCTGAAGGATCTGCGCTCCAATTTCGAGGGCGAGTGCTCTGAGGTTGGTATGTATCTGGCAATGGCACGCGTGGCGTTCAGAGAGGGTTATCCCGAGATCGGTATGTACTATGAGAAGGCTGCCTACGAAGAGGCAGAGCATGCAGCGAAATTTGCGGAGCTTCTGGGCGAGGTTGTGACCGACAGCACCAAGAAGAATCTGGAGATGAGAGTGGACGCGGAGCACGGTGCGACAGCAGGCAAGACCGATCTTGCAAAGCGCGCGAAGGCTGCAAACCTTGACGCGATCCATGACACCGTTCATGAGATGGCACGCGACGAGGCTAGACACGGCAAGGCGTTTGAGGGACTGCTGAAGAGATATTTCGGTTAAGGCACGGAATTTTGTGAATATGTAATGAGAATGAGTTAAGTGGATCAGGAGTGTGCAGGAGAATGCACGCTCCTGATTTTTTTTCTTTGCTCTTAAATGACATCCGGTGGCAGGGTTTTTGGTTTTGGATTGGATTTTGTACACATATTTGCAAGAAAACTTGACTGTCAAAAACTTTACAAATAAGTTTTGACAATTTAAAAAGTATATTGTAAAATATTTTACATATAAGTTCGGGAGGAATATATGGAATATCAAGTATACCAGGATCTGGAAAGTATCATTGAAATATTGGAAATAACGCAGGAAGAACTTGCCAGGGATATCGGTGTAAGCCGTGTTACGGTTAATAATTGGCATTCTGGAAAAGCTGCGATGAACGACAGTAACATCAAGCTTTTATATGAATATGCTTTTCAAAAAGGAATCCGCTTAAACAAGATTAAAGAACAATTCTATATTGAGGATTATATTAAAGAGGGCGAAATCCTTCTCTTTCATGGATCGAAAAAGGGAATAGAGGGAAGAATTGATGTATGTCATAGCAAAAGGATTAATGATTTCGGAAAAGGATTTTATTGTGGTGAAAGCCTTGAGCAGTCGGCGATGTTTGTCGCTACATATCCGGACTCTTCTCTTTATATGCTTAAGTTTAATGGCGAGGGCCTTAATAAACGTGTCTTTTATGTGGATAGGGACTGGATGCTGATGGTGGCTTATTTTAGGGGAGGCCTAAAAGAATATGAGAATTCAGAAGTGATTAAACAACTGATTGAGGCAAATGCGGGGATTGATTATATTGTTGCTCCTATTGCTGATAACAGAATGTTTGAAATCATTGACAGTTTTATAGATGGAGAAATAACGGATGTGCAATGCAGGCATTGCCTTTCTGCTACGAATCTGGGTAGTCAGTACGTTTTTATAACGCAGAAAGCTGTTGATAGAATAACTCTTTTGGAAAAATGTTATCTTGCCGGTGCCGAAAAGGAGTTTTATCTGACTTCAAGGCAGGAAGGTTTCAAGATGAATCAAGACAAAGTCAAACTGGCGCGAAAACAGTATCGAAATCAAGGAAAATATATAGAGGATATTTTAAAATGAAAAATATGGATGAGTATGGCTTAAAAATTTGCACATTTCAGGCAGAACTATTCGAAAAATCTATTGACAGATTGGAATGTAGTTCAAAAATTTTCATCAGAAGGTTTATGTATTCGGATCTGACTGCGAGGATAGATTCCAAAGGATTTTTCTATGAGTCTACAGGAATAACAGATGCTTTTGACGAAATCGATCGACAATATGGAACATCTGCATATGGTCAGTTGAAATATGGTACGGAAGAGATGTATTGGATAGGATATATGTATAGATACTGGGCCTATACCTATGAGAAAAGTAGCAAGCAGCTGTTCAAATTGATAAAGCCGGAGGAATTGCGCTCGCTTTATTTCCCATATCATTCGCTCAATCCGTCTCAGGCAATTGAGCGTATTCTCGAAGCAAGGGGAGTGGATGAACGAGATCAAATTGCCAGAGGCGTTGAAATCATGCGTCGGGTTAGGGGGGAAAATGAACGGTAAATAGTTCCGCAGTTCGACATCTGAAAATGTTCTGCAAATTTCGCGTCCGTTTTCAATACAAAACACCGAAATATATTTAGGCGAAACGTATTTCGGCGCAATGCGTTTCGGTTAATTGCGTTTTAAATTTAGCAATATTTGCCATTGACATGCCGCATTGCATTATAATAGATTGACTGTACGGGTTCCTCCAAAAAGGGAGAAAAAGGAACAGAAGGGAATCCGGCTCGATGTATTTTGTGAGGATGCGGAGCACACGCGTTACAATGTGGAGATGCAGGTAGTGAACAGGAAGATCTTCAAGAGAGCTCGTTATTACCATGGACAGATCGATATGGAGATGCTTCTTGCAGGTATGGAGTATGAGGAGCTGCCGGACAGCTATGTGATCTTTGTTTGTGACTTTGATCCGTTCGGAGCTGGCAAGTATCAATATACTTCGCGTACAGTGCTACAGGAGGTTCCGCAAGTAACGTATGAAGACGGAGTGCACACGATTTTTTTGAGTACAAAGGGTACGAACGATGCAGAGGTCTCGGCAGAATTGGCGGCTTTTATGAAATATGTGGGAGCCAGTCTGGAGGAGAGCGAGGCAGATTATCAGAGTGCTCTTGTGGAACAGTTCCAGAAATCCATCCATAAGATCAAGGCAGACAGAGAGATGAGGAGCCGATTTATGCTGTTCGAAGAAATGATGAAGGATGAATTCAAGGCCGGTAAAGCAGAAGGTAAAGCGGAGCACATCGTAGATGTGGTACTGAGCAATAAAGCCAAGGGGCGTAGTGTTGCCGAAATTGCGGAATTTTTAAACAAGGATATCGACACGATTTTGACTATTTATGATTCCGGCGAAAAGGCGGGTATGTACAGAACCGATAATATTCTGTTGCATACCGGCGCCGAAGTGTTTACAATAGAAAAAGGCAGGTATGTAAAACCCAATAGTGTAGCTGTTGTTGCGATGGAGAAAGTTTTAAAGGATGAGTTAAATGATAAGAAATATAGTATTTGACCTTGGTGGTGTATTGATTGACTATGACCCATGGGAGTACATATTGACTTTGGGATATGATAGAGAAAACTCTGAAAAGCTATATGATTTGATTGTTGAGAAATTTTATTGGGATAAAATGGACTTGGGAGAGTATGATTCTTATGATGATGCGATAAATGATTTTGTCAAACAGTATTCGGAGTCTGAGGATAATATCAGATGCTTTTTTAAGCCAGGGTGGATGCAGGTTTATCGGAAGATAGACGATGCTGAACGATTGTATGACAGTTTGTGCGATGCGGGATATAATTTATATATCTTATCAAATTATTCTAAGGAAGGATTTGCTTATTTGGAGCAGAAATATGATTTTATCGGTAGAGCAGCTGGCAGAGTAATATCCTCACATGTATCATGCAAGAAGCCGGATAAAAGCATATATGATATTCTTTTGAAAAAATATCATTTAGTGCCGGAAGATACAATATTCATAGATGATTTGAAAGAAAATGTGGATATGGCAATTCAATGCGGGATGAAGGGGATAATCTATGAAAGCGTAGAAAAGACAGAAGAATGTTTGGATAATTTGATTCGTTTATAATATGGAGAAGAATTATAGGCAGAGCGTTTGAGGGATTGCTGAAGAAATATTTCGGGTAATTTTTAGAATTTGTGATGAGAATGAGTTAAGTGGATCAGGAATGCGTATGATAATGCGCACTCCTGATTTGTTTTTACCGAAATTTCAGTCAAGATATTTTCAGTCATACAAATACGGAGGAACCCGTCAAATTTTTCAAAATAAGTCTGGCCATAGATCATATTTTCAAAGTATGGGACCGCAATGAGCCGTAACTGCAGAGCCGCAACTGCAGCGCGCTAAATTATAGTATTGACATTATGGCATATATGCCATAAAATAATAGAAAGGAGAAACGGTATTGTTTACCATTATTGCTTATGAAAAAGAAAATGGTGAGGCTCCGGTAGAGGACTTTATCATATTGAAAGGATGCAAAGGGTATGAGGACATTAGACGATATGCTTTCCGAACAGCTGAAGGATGAAGAGTTCCGCAGTGAGTATGAAGCGATACAGCCGGAGATGGATGTCATCAGAGCGATTGTTGATGCGCGTACGTCGCAAAATCTTACCCAGCAGGAGTTGGCTGAGCGTACGGGTATCAACCAGGCAGATATCAGTAAGCTTGAAAACGGAACCAGAAATCCTTCTGTAAATCTATTGAAGCGGTTAGCGGAAGGGATGGATATGGTTCTTAAAATTGAGTTTGTACCGAAACAGAGAGTGTAAGGGCATATTTGCGATTGTAATTTCACTTATGATATATAAAAGGAGGTATCTTATGGACAAAAAGGCACTTTACAGTTTAAGCTACGGCGTGTTTATGCTTTCTACCAAGAGCGGCGACACGGTAAACGGTTGTATCACCAACACCTGTATCCAGGTGGCGAACAGCCCTACCAGGATCGCAATTTCCGTGATCAATGCGAACTACACCTGTGAGCTGATCAAGCAGAGCGGCGTATTTGCGATCACATTATTAGATAACACATGTAATTTTTATACCATTCAGCATTTTGGCTTCCAGTCCGGCAGAAATGTAGACAAATTCGGTAATCTGCAGTGCCCGGTGGATTGCAACGGGATTCCGTACATGAACTGGCAGGCGTGTGCCGTGATCAGCGGCAAGGTGGTGGAGAGTCATGATCTGGGCAGCCATACGCTGTTTATCGCAGAGGTTGTGGATGCGAAGGTGCTGAGTGAGAATCCGCCGCTTACGTATGCGGACTATCAGGCCAATGTAAAACCCAAGGCGGATGCGGCTAAGGCAGACGCGAATAAAACAGATGCTGCCGGAGGTGGTAACGGTCAGGAGAAAAAGATCGTGGGTTGGCGCTGCAAGATCTGTAACTATGTGTATGAGGGCAGCGAGCTTCCGGCGGACTTTTCCTGCCCGCTTTGCGGACATGGTCCGGAGGATTTTGAACCGATCTATGCAAACGATTGATGCGTGGGAAGGCACCTCTTTTTGAGGTGCCTTTCATTCTCTTAACGATCATTGCGTCCGTCAGGACGCGGACAAACAGATGGTGGATAAACACAGACAAGGTGGCGTACAATTATGATGAATATCTCAGAATTTGCCCAGATAGCGGGCGTCTCCAAATCAGCGGTCAGCCGCTATTTCAACGATGGCTATTTGAGCGAGGATAAGCGGGAAAGGATTGAAGCGGCGATCGCGCAGACCGGATACGCGCCGAACATTGCGGCTCGCGCAGTGCGTACCAGAGTGACGAAGCTCGTGGGCGTCATTTTGCCGAAGCTTTCCAGCGAAAGCTGTGCCCGGGTGACGGAGGGAATCAGCGAGGTGCTCAACAGAGAGGGCTATAAGATTCTGTTGATCAACACGGCCAATGACGCCCATCAAGAGATTGAGTCACTGGAACTGCTCCGGCAAAACAGGGTGGACGGTATCATTTTACTGGCCACGGTTTTCACAGATTTGCATAAGTCTGTCCTGAGCAAGGTGCGCGTTCCGATTGTGCTGGTGGGACAGCAGCTCAAAGGGTTTAACTGCATCTGTCACAACGATGAGGAGGTTGCCTACACGCTCACGAGACGGATGCTGCAAAACGGCGCAAAGCATCCTGCCCTGATCGGGGTATTGCAGGAAGATCGGGCAGCCGGAGCGGCGCGCCGGGCAGGATTTGAAAAAGCGTTGGAGGAGTTTGGCATGACCTGTGATCCGCGGATGATGGAGACCGCGCAGTTTACGATGGATTCCGGCTATGACTGTATGCGGCGGATCGTGTCGCGCAGGCAGATACCGGACGCTGTGTTTTGTGCGACGGATGATATCGCGGCAGGTGCGATGTTGTGTTTGAGAGAGAACGGGTTGCGGGTTCCGGAGGATGTCATGGTCTGTGGGGTGGGCGATTCCAAGATTGCCCGCATCTTGTATACACCGCTTACAACCGCGCGACTGCACCACAAAACGGCCGGTATAGAGGCTGCCAATATGCTGTTGTCGGCCATTCGGAGCAAGAGTGTCGTGCCGAGGTCGCTGCAGTTGGGGTATGACGTGATCGAGCGTCAGTCCACCCAGCAAACGGAATTAAAATATGAAACTGTGTGAAACCAACTGAAATGATTTTTCAAATTTTTGCTTTATGTCAATAGATTTCCGGATATATTTCATGATAGAATTTTCATAAGATATGAAAACGATACCACAAACGTTGCAAAACCAAATGTGACATAAGGAGGGATACTTATGGATTACAAAAAATGTGCATCGGAAATCTTGACAGGGATCGGCGGCAAGGATAACCTTGCCAGCGCAGCACATTGCGCGACACGCTTACGACTTGTCATCGCGGACAACGGCAAAGTCAAAAAGGCGATGCTGGAAGGAGTTGACGGCGTAAAAGGTGTGTTTGAGGCAGCGGGACAGCTGCAGATCATCATCGGGACGGGCACCGTTAACAAGGTATATGATGAATTCATCGCCCTTGCGGGAGTGGAAGCGGCGTCCAAGGAGGATGTCAAAGCCGCAGCGGCAGCACAGGCGCCCTGGTACAAGCGGGCAATCAAGACATTAGGAGATATCTTTGTACCCATCATTCCGGCGATTGTTGCCACAGGTCTGTTGAACGGCCTTTTGGGCGGCCTTTCCAAGGCATTCCCCGGAATGGCAGATTCTTATATCTTTGCACTGTTAGATATGTTTTCCAATACAGCATTGGTGTTCCTGCCGATTTTGATCGCGGTCAGCGCGGCGAAGATTTTCGGCGGCAATATTTATCTGGGCGCTGTGATCGGTATGATCATGATTCATCCCAATCTGGTGAATGCATGGTCGGCGGGCAGCGGCGCGCAGACAGAGACGTTGTGGTCCTGGTTCGGCCTATGGAATATCCAGAATACCGGCTATCAGGGACATGTCATTCCGGTGGTGATCGCGGTGCTCGTCATGTGTATCATCGAGAAGAAATTGCATAAGATTGTGCCGGAGACATTTGATTTGTTTGTGACACCGCTCGTTTCGGTGCTGGTGACCGGCTTTCTCACGTTGACCCTGATCGGCCCCGTGTTCTCGCAGCTGGAGACCTGGGTGCTCAGCGGTGCCAAGGCATTGATTGCGATTCCGTTCGGTATCGGTGCGTTTATCATGGGCGGTGTATATGCGCCTACAGTGGTAGCGGGCGTGCACCACATGTACAATGCCATTGAGCTGGCGATGCTGGCTGACAACGGGCAGAATACCTGGATGCCGATCGCAACGGCTGCCAATGTGGCACAGGGTGCAGCTGCTCTGGCAGTGGCCTTTAAGACCAGAAATAAAAAGGTTCGTTCCATGGCGCTGCCGGCTTCGCTCTCCGCGTTCATGGGTATCACGGAGCCTGCGATCTTCGGTGTAAACGTGCGCTATGGCAAACCGCTTGTAGCAGGTATGATCGGCGGAGCCTGCGGTGCGGCAGTGGCATCGCTGATGAACGTCTACGCGACAGCAAATGGCGTGACCGGTATTTTCGGGTTCCTGATCACGACAGAGACATTTGTGGGCTACCTGCTCACGTTTGTGATTGCGACGGTTGTTGCATTTGCAATATCTTATTTCATATACAGGGATGAGGTGCCTGCAGCGGACAATGCGCAGAAGGATGCGGATCAGGCCGGGGCTGCGCCTGCGGAGACAGCAATTGATCTGAATCGGGCATTTGATGAGCAGATTGTGTATGCGCCGCTGAAGGGAACTGCAGTAGCTATGGCGGATGTGCCGGATGAGACGTTTGCGGCGGAGGTTCTGGGACTCGGTGCGGCTGTGGATCCCGTGGAGGGAAAAGTGATCGCACCTGCGGACGGTGAGGTGAGTACGTTGTTTGACACCCATCATGCGATCGGTCTTGCATTGGACAATGGGATGGAGCTGTTGATCCACATCGGTATCAATACAGTGGAACTGAACGGTGAAGGATTTACCGCACACATTGCGGACGGTGAGAGATTTAAACGCGGTCAGACGCTGATTACGTTTGATAAGGCATTGATTGAGAGCAAGGGATATAAGACGGTGACGCCCGTGATTATCACCAATCCGGACGATTATGCAGAGGTGAAAAAGGTTGCGGAGGGCAGCGTTGATTTCCTGGATCAACTGATTGAAACGAAAAAGGGATGATGCATATGAAAAATGACTGGCGGCAAAAGCTGCACCTGGAGCCGGAAAGCGGATGGTTGAATGACCCCAATGGTTTGAGTTATTTTCAGGGAAAGTATCATGTATATTTTCAATATGCGCCGGAGAGCGCCCTCGGCACGGGCCCCAAGTGCTGGGGGCACTGGCAGAGTAAGGATTTGCTGCACTGGGAGTTCACAGGTACAGTGCTCTCTCCGGATCTGCCGGAGGATCAAAATGGCGTGTATTCGGGATGTGGTCTGGTGCGAGGGGATACGCTGTATCTGTTTTACACAGGCAATGTGAAGGAACCCGGAGATTACGACTACATCACGGCGGGACGCGGAGCCAATGTGATTCTGGTCACTACCGCGGACGGACATCATATGAGCCCGAAGCAAGTGCTTTTGCGCAATGCGGATTACCCGTCGGATTGTTCCTGCCATGTGCGCGATCCCAAGGTGTGGGAGGAAGACGGACGATATCACATGGCGCTGGGCGCAAGGAAACTGGATGACACCGGCTGTGTGTTGTTTTATACCTCGGAGGATCTGCTGCACTGGGAGTTTGCGTGCGAGAAAAGCGTGCCGGATATGGGGTATATGTGGGAATGTCCGGATGTGCTGCTTTTGAATGGGAAGCACTATCTGAGTATATCTCCGCAGGGATTGACACACACGGAATTTACGCATCAAAACGTGTACAGCTCCGGCTATTTTGTCACGGAGACGGAATTTGAAGAATGGGATTACGGATTTGACTTTTATGCGCCCCAGACCTTTGCGGCGCCGGATGGCAGAAGGCTGTTAATCGGATGGATGGGGATCGGAGATATCCCGTACACCAACCCGACCACGGCACTTGGCTGGCAGCATTGTCTGACCATCCCGCGGGAGATCACAGTGGGGGCGGACGGCAGGCTGCGGCAGCAGCCGGTGCGGGAGCTCGAGACCTTGCGCAAAGGCAGGCAGGAGGTTCCCCGGGACGCAGTGATTCAGACAACGCTGCCGTTCGAGCTGATTGCGCCTGTGGAAGGATCGTGTGCGATCCGACTGGGAGACGGTTTACAGTTACAGTACGCGGACGGTGTATTTTCCTTATTTTTCCTGGATGAGCAGGTTGGCGGCGGACGGAACAGACGGAATGTGCGCCTGACACAATGTACACAGATTCGACTGATTGCGGATACCGCATCTCTGGAGATTTATCTGAATGACGGAGAAAAGGTCATGAGCAGCAGATTTTATCCGACGGACAGCGAACTGCGCATCACGATGGAGCGACTGTGCGGGACGCTGTATGCGTTAGACGGATTGGAGGTACGAAACCTTGGGTGACAGACTACTTGCGATCGGAGAAGCTTTGATCGACTTTATACCGGATCAAAAGGGATGTACGTTTGATGAAGTCACAGCGTTTTCTCCAAAGCTGGGAGGTGCGCCCGCAAATGTCTGTGGTGCCTATGCAAAATTGGGTGGCAGGGCGCGGCTTCTGACCCAACTGGGAGATGATCCCTTCGGACACAAGATCATACAGGAGCTTGCAGGAGACGGCGTGGACACGAGCTGTATCTCCCTGACGACACAGGCCAACACGGCGCTTGCGTTTGTCAGTCTGGGAGCAGACGGTAACCGGACGTTTTCCTTCTACCGCAAACCATCGGCCGATATGCTTTACAGTGCCGGACAGATTTTGGATGCGTATTTTGACGAGGCATATGCGCTGCACTTTTGCAGCGTTTCCCTGGGGGATTTTCCCATGCGTGAGGCACATGAAGCGGCCATTCAGATCGCGCAGAAGCGGGGAATCCTGATCAGTTTTGATCCGAATCTGCGCTTTCAATTGTGGGAGGATCCGGAAGCGTTAAAGCGGACTGTCTGGGAATTTATACCGCGGGCACATATTCTGAAGGTGTCGGATGAGGAGCTGGAGTTCCTCACGGGAGAGACAGATATCCGGAAGGCGCTGCCGCAGTTATTTACAGGGGATGTACAGCTGGTGGTCTATACCTGCGGCGGCGGAGGGGCTTATGCCTATACGCGCAGGGCGGAGGCATATGCGCCGGCACGCAAGGTGAAGGCGTTGGATACCACCGGAGCGGGAGACGGGTTTATCGGATCATTTCTGTGGAAGTTGGGAGAATGCGGCGGATGCAGGGAGAGGCTGCAGGAGCTGTCCCAGGAGGTGCTTGCAGAATGTCTGGCGTTCTCCAATGAATTCTGCGGCAGAAGTGTCACGGCGTATGGTGCGATCGCTTCCTATCCGGACATGAAAGATTATAGAAACTAAATGATCGAAAATAATGAAAAGGAGGATATAACTATGAAAACATTTTCTTACACAATCAAGGATGCGGTGGGGATCCACGCAAGACCGGCCGGACTGTTGGCAAAGCTCGCCAAGACGTTTACCAGCACTGTGACGCTGGAGAAGGACGGCAAGAGTATGAATGTCACCAAATTGATGATGCTCATGGGCATGGGGATCAAATGCGGTGATACGGTGAATTTCTCGGTGGAAGGTGAAGACGAAGAGGCCGCGGCAAAAGCGATTGAAGATTTTATGAAAGAGAATCTGTAATCGCCGGAAGGGCAGCTTTATAAAAACGGGGGTATCAGCATGATAAAATGCAAGGGTAAAGGCGTATATGGGGCGATTGCCATCGGCAATGTATCGCTGTTCAAGCGTCAGGACGAACCGGTTCGTCGGATCCATGTGGAGGACGTTGCGGGAGAGTTCGCGCGGTTTGAGGATGCGAAGGCATTGGCGACAGAGCAACTGGCGGAGATTTATGAAAAGGCATTGAAGGAAGTGGGGGAGACCCATGCACAGATTTTTGAGGTGCACATGATGATGCTGGAGGATGATGACTACAATGACTCCATCACCAATATCATCAAGACCCAGTCTGTCAATGCAGAGTTTGCGGTGGCTACGACAGCGGATAATTTTGCATCAATGTTTGCCTCCATGGAGGATGCCTATATGCAGGCGCGGGCGGCGGATGTAAGAGATATCTCCAATCGGTTGATTGCCTGTCTGAGCGAGGGCGAACAGACCAGAGAGGAGCTGACTCAGAAAATGGTGATCTGCGCGGATGATCTCGCGCCCAGTGAGACCGTCTCGCTGGATAAGGATAAGGTGCTGGCTTTTGTGACGGCTTTTGGTTCCTCCAACTCACACACGGCGATTCTTGCCAGAAATATGAATATTCCGGCGGTCATCGGTGTGGGGGAGGATTTCCTCAAAGCGGCAGAGGACGGGAAACGGATTCTGGTAGACGGCTATACGGGGGAGGTGATCCTGGATCCGGACGAGGAGACCGAGAGCGCCATGCGCAGGAAGCAAGAGGAGGATTTGCGCGGGAAAGCGTTGCTGCAGGAGCTGAAGGGCAAAGAGAATGTGACGTTGGATGGGACCAAGGTCAATATCTTTGCCAACATAGGCGGCGTGGGCGGCGTGGGCGCGGCACTCGCCAATGATGCGGGGGGAATCGGACTTTTCCGCAGTGAGTTTCTGTATCTGGAGAGTACGGATTATCCCACGGAGGAGCAGCAGTTCCAGGCGTATCGCAAGGTGCTGGAGAATATGTCGGGCAAAAAAGTGATTATCCGCACACTGGACATCGGCGCGGATAAACAGATTGATTATTTTCAGTTGGACAAGGAAGAAAATCCGGCGCTGGGATTTCGGGCGATCCGTATCTGTCTGACCAGACCGGAGATCTTCAAGACCCAGCTGCGCGCGCTCTATCGCGCCTCCGCATACGGCAATCTGGGTATCATGTTCCCTATGATTACCAGCGTATCCGAAGTGGAACAGATCCTTGCGATATGTGAGGAGGTAAAAGCGGAACTGAAGGCGGCAGGTGTGCCTTATGATGAGCAGACAGAGGTCGGGATCATGATTGAGACGCCGGCAGCGGCTGTGATCAGTGACAAGCTGGCACCGCTTGTGAATTTCTTCAGCGTAGGTACGAATGACCTGACCCAGTACACATTGGCGATTGACAGGCAAAACGCAAAGCTGGAGCCTTTCTGCGACACGCATCACGAGGCGATCCTGCGCCTGATCGAGATGGCGGCGGAGAATGCCCATAAGCATGGTGCATGGATCGGTATCTGCGGCGAATTGGCGGCAGATACAACGCTTACGGAAAACTTCCTGCGCATGGGAATTGATGAGCTATCCGTATCCGCGCCGTTCGTGCTGCCGCTGCGGGATGCAGTGCGCAAGTTGGACCTCAGCAAATAAAATAGCATAAGTGTAGTCTCTTTAGGTGGCGCTTCCTGCAAACTGTGTCATGTACAGTGCGTAGTAGCGCCCCTTTTTTGCGAGTAATTCGGCATGATTGCCCATCTCCACGACCCGGCCGTGATCCATCACCACGATTTTGTCAGCGTCCTGTATGGTGGACAGACGGTGTGCGATGATCAGGCTGGTGCGATTCTTCATAAGCTTGACCATGGCGTCCTGAATATTTTTTTCCGTGCGGGTATCCACGGAAGAGGTAGCCTCATCGAGAATCAAAATCTTCGGATCGGCCAGTACGGCTCTGGCGATGGTGAGCAGCTGGCGCTGCCCCTGTGAGAGATGTGCGCCGGCCTGGATCAGGACGGTCTGCATACCCTGCGGCAGGCGTTTGATGAAGCGATGGCAGTTGCTCATTTGCGCTGCGTTTAGCACTGCCGCCTCGGTCGCATCGGGATTCGCGTATTTGATATTGTTCTCGATCGTGTCGGTGAACAGCACGGTATCCTGCAGAACGATGGCGGTATTGCGGCGCAGAAAATCCCGCTTCAGATCCTGAATATTGACGCCGTCGATCAAAATCTCGCCGGAATCCAATCCATAAAAACGCATCAACAGATTGACCACGGTGGTCTTGCCGCTGCCGGTGGCACCGACGAGCGCAATCTTTTGCCCGGGTTTTACCGTGAGGTTAAAGTCTGTCAGAACCGACGTGCCGGGCACATAGGAAAAGTTGACATTGCGGAAGGTGATTTCTCCCTTTACCTCCTCCAGTTCCACGGTGCCGCTGTTGTCTTCGTCCGGTTGATCCATCAGTTCAAAAATGCGCTCTGCGCCGGCTACAGCGGTCTGCAGGCTGCCGTAGAGCTGCGCGATCTCGTTGATGGGGCGGGAGAATTGCTTTGCGTAAATGATAAAGGCGGAGATCACACCCACGGTGATCAGGCCCTTCAGCGCAAAATAGCCCCCAAAAGCCGAGACGATCACAAAGCCGATATTGGAGATGCAGTTCATGAGCGGACCCATGGAGCCGCCCAGAATTTCCGCGCGGATGCTGACCTTCGTCAGTTCATCCGAGGTCTTGTTGAATTCCGCAATGATGTCTTCCTGCCGATTATACGCCACGATGGAGCGGTAGCCGGTGATCATTTCCTCGGCGTGGCCGTTCAATTGGCCGAGCACTCTGGAACGCATGCGATAGACGCGCGCCATGAGCAGCGACATTTGCTTGGTGACGATGACGGTGATGACGACGGTGATCATGGTGATCAGCGTCAACTGCCAACAGTAATAAAACATCATACACACGGTGCCGATGATGGTCAAGACGCCGGAGAAAAGGGAGCCCATGCTCTGAGAGATGGACGTGGAGATATTGTCCACATCGTTGACCATGCGGCTCATGATGTCGCCGGAGGAGTGCGTGTCCAGATAGGGAATGGACAGTCTGTCTATTTTGGCGAACAGGTCATGGCGCAGTCTGCGCACGATCCGTTGGCTCAGGTGTGCGGATACATAAGTCTGGCACAGGGTGCAGAGCGTGCTCACCAGATATACGCCAAGCAGTGTGACGAGCAGCAGACCGAGGCGCGGCCAGTTTCCTGCGAAGATCAGATCGATCGCCTGTCCTTGCAGGGCGGGCGCCGCCAGGGCTGTCAGGGTCACCAGAATGACGGAGAGAAACAGCACAAGCAACAGTTTTTTCTCTGTGCCAAGGTAGGTAAAAAGGCGCACCAGGGTCTGGGAGGCGTCTTTGGGTTTCTCCACGGCCTGTCCGAGGGCGCCGGAACCCATGCGGCGTCTGCCGTTGAAATTGACGGCAGGCGCATTGTTTTTGACCTCACTGCTGCGAAATTGAAATGTTTCCTGTGCGCCGGTTTCAAAGCCCTTCGGCAGGGTGTTTTGTTCACTCATACGGTTGCCTCCTTTAACTGGGAGCTGCAGATATCGCGATAAATCGGCGAGGTGCCGAGCAGTTCCTCATGGGTGCCGCAGGCGGCAATCTGGCCTGCGTCCAACACGACAATGCGATCCGCGTCTTTAATAGACGCGACGCGCTGTGCGACGATGATTTTGGTCGTATGCGGACACGCTTTCTCCAGCGCCTGATACAGTCTGCTCTCGGTGTGCAGATCCAGCGCGCTGGTGGTGTCGTCAAATAAAAGCAGCTGCGCGTCTTTCAGAATCGCGCGGGAGATGGAAATGCGCTGTTTTTGCCCGCCGGAGAGGGAATGTCCGCCCTCGGAGACCAGGGTATAATAACCGTTTTTCATGCGGCAGATAAAGTCGTCTGCCTGCGCGGTCTCGGCGGCGTGTTTGATCGCCCAGACATCCGCCTCGGGACGACCCAAGCGGATATTGGCCTCCACGGAGCGCGAATAGAGCTCCGCGCGCTGCATGGCGATGGCAATGTGCTCCCGCAGCGTCTCGGGCGCATAAGCTCTCACATCCCGGCCATTTAACAGAAGGCTGCCCTCCGTGACATCATAAAAGCGCGGGATCAGCTGCAGCAGCGTGGATTTACCGCTGCCGGTGGCACCGATGATGCCGATGGTCTCACCGCGGTGGATGGTGAGATTGATATCCTGTAAAATGGTGCCGGCAGTGCCGGGGTATGCGAAGGAGACGTGGCGAAATTCCAGCGTATCGAACGTGTCGAAGGTCGCATGCGAATAGGAAGTCGCAGGCACGTCCTCACAGTGCAACACCTCGTTGACTCTCTTGACGGAGGCCTGCGCTCTGGTAAAGGTCTGGAAAATATTGGCCATGAAGGTTACTGCGTGCAGGATCATGGCGATGTAAGTCAATGCGGCCATCAGCTGTCCGGAGGAGATATCTCCGGTGGTGCGCGCGGCGTGTCCGCCCACATAGAGGATGGCCACCAGACATAAGTTCAGCACAATATTCATGCAGGGTGTCATGAAGGCTAACAAGGTCTGTACCCGCAGGGTGGTGGCGCACAGTGCGTCGTTGGCGTCATTGAAATGGAGCAGCTCCGCATCCTCCTTGACATATGCCTTGACCACTCTGGCACCTGCGATATTCTCCTGCAGACAGTTGTTGACAATGTCTAATTTCTGCTGTACGACATGGAACATGGGGGAGGCCTTTTTCAGGAAAAAGACCACGAAGCCGAAGATAAACGGGAGTCCGCACAGGGCCACAAAGGCAAGCCGGGGGGACTGGCGGTACAGCATATAAATACCGCCCAGGAACATGACCGAGCTGCGCACGACGCCGCGCACGGACATGGCGACCATCTGTTGAATCTGCGTGACATCGCTGACCAGACGCGTGATGAGCGAGCCGGTGGAAAAATGATCTGTCTGTGCGAAGGATAAATGCATGATCCGGTCAAAGAGATCCTTGCGCAGATCATTTCCGAACTGTTGGGAGGCCAGATTGGCGAACACGCCGCACAGAATGCCGGAAAGACCGCCGAACAGAACAAGCAGGATCATACGGATGCCCTCGTGCATCACGACATCCAGGTTTTGTGCCAGCACACCGTCGTCCACGATGGTGGCCATCATCCCCGGCTGAATCAGATCCATACCGATCTCTCCCAGCATGAAAAGCGGTGCAAGCAGACAGAACATCCAATATTTTTTCAAGTATTTCAGCATGTTGTAACCTCGGTTCTGTATAAAGTGTGTCAGAAATCTACAAGGTATATTTTACTATATTTTTCGAAGCGATGTAAACAAAAATATAAACGAGGATAGGTATGGATTTTTGGGAGAGAATCCATTACAATAGAGTACGGAATACAACGTACGGAACACAGTGCGCGGAATATAGAGCATGCAGCGCATGGCGTACAGAACGGAGGAGATGTATGATACCGCAGGATCCGGTGATGTTGTTGAGCTTTCTCAATTTAAAGCTGAGAGATTATTACGGAAGTCTGGATGCGCTCTGTGCGGATCTGGACGTGGACAGGCAGGAGATAGAGGAGCGGCTTTCAGCCATTGATTACCATTATGATACAAGCAGAAACCAATTTGTCTGAAAATCGATTTCGGGGTACCCGATGTGATGTGTGCATCGGCTGCGGGCGCTGTGTGGCAGCAAATGATGCGATGCAGGTGGTGACGGCCGCGATGGAGCAGGAGGACAGCCCGCCGCTGTGGCGGCGGACAGACGGACGGTCGCACGCGGAGGATGATCTGCCACCGGTGCGGCAGGCAGACGGACATTCGTCTGCTGCGGAGGAAGGCTCCTCCACGCCAAGACTCGCGGCGGCAGATATCGGTACGACCACGATCGCCATGCAGTTATATGATCGCGCGGGCGGCGTGGCGGCGGAATATGTCTGTGTCAATCCACAGAGTATCTATGGCGCGGATGTACTCTCCCGCATTGCGGCCTGCGGGACGAAGGGGCGGGCGGCGGAGCACATGCGACAGATGGTGCGCGAGAAGCTGGAGGAGGGACTGACACGGTTCCGCGCGCTGCTGGCGCCGGAGGAAGAGCTGCGTCTGGTACTGGCAGGTAATACCACGATGACATATCTGTTGTTGGGCCATGATCCGGCAGAGCTTGGGCGTGCGCCTTTTACGGCGACCTATCTACAGGGAGACGAGGTGGAGATTGCGGGCGTGCGCTGCGGTGTGATGCCCGGATTTTCCGCATTTGTAGGCGGCGATATCAGCGCCGGCGTATATGCCTGCGGGCTGCAGGAGGAGCAGCGGCTGACGCTGCTCATTGATCTGGGTACCAACGGAGAAATGGTGCTGGGCAATCGCAAGCGGCAGATTGCCTGCGCGACGGCGGCAGGACCGGCGTTCGAAGGCGGCGTCAACCGCGGCATCTGGGGAGCGGATATGATCCGGTTGCTGGCCGGACTGCGCGATGCGCAGGTGCTGGATGAGACAGGGTTGTTGGCGGATCCCTATTTTGACACGGGGATTCGGATTGGCGATGTATTGGTGACGCAGCAATCGGTGCGGGCGATTCAGTTGGCCAAGGGTGCTATCCGCGCAGGAATTGACATTCTGGCCGAAGCGTATGGGATCGGCGCTGATTACGAAGCCATCGAGCGGGTGATTCTGGCAGGCGGTTTTGGATATTATCTTCGACCTGCGGATGCGGACCGGATCGGTCTGCTGCCGCATGGATTGACGGCGCGGACGGTCTCCGGCGGCAACACCGCACTGTCCGGCGCGAAACGGATCGGCGTGGAATGGATACGGAGTGCCGCAGAAGACGAACGCTTTGAGACCTTTGCCGTGGACCGGATCGGACGGGAACATTTGCAGATCCTGAATTTGGCGGAGCATCCGGATTTCTCAACCCTGTACCTGGAGCGGATGCAGTTGGACAGAGGTTGATCGGGAAGGCGAGTCCCGCGTATGAGCGCATAGGACAGCTTCTTTTTGCATAGGTTCAATAGAGAACATAGAAGCGTGTGTGCGTTATGAAGGGAAACAGGTGGATCAGGCGGATGGGTGCCGGTGTACTGCTGGGTTCACTGCTTGTGTTTTGGGCAGGACAGGGGCAGGAACGGACAGAGCAGGCGATCGCGGTGTCTGCACCGGAGACGGCAGGGGACACGGAGGAGAGGGATGCGGACGGAGGGACGGAAGTGAAAATGATCGCCCTCACGTTTGATGATGGTCCCCATCCGCAATACACGCAGCAATTGTTGGACGGTCTGCGCAAACGGGGCGTCAGAGCCAGCTTTTTTGTCACCGGAGAACATGCGGCATTACATCCCGACCTCATTCGCAGTATGGTGCAGGACGGGCATTTGATCGGCAATCACACCTACAGCCATATCCAGCTGCGGAAGGACAATCGGGACCTCTTCGAGGAGGAGCTTCGCAGGACGAATGACGTGCTGCAGGAGATCACCGGACAGGATGTGGAATATGTGCGTCCGCCGTATGGCTCCTGGGACAAAAGCTTTGAGGCGAAGCTGAATATGTTTCCGGTACTGTGGACTGTAGATCCGTTGGATTGGTGCTCGCAGGATGCCTCCTGTGTGACGAGGCGGATTCTGGAAAAGGCGGGAGAAAACGACATTATTTTGATGCATGATTCTTACGATACCTCTGTGACTGCGGCGCTTGCAGTGGTGGACGCGCTGCTGGCGGAAGGGTACCGGTTTGTCACGGTGGATGAGCTATTGCTTGACTAAAAGCGGTGGAAATGATCGATGCATTATGGTAGAATGTCTAGAGCTGTTACGGAAGGATAAATGGAGAGAACAAATGGATTTATTTGAATATATGCGCAGCGCGAATATGGAGAAAGAGTCTCCGCTGGCAGCGAGGATGCGGCCCCGCACGCTGGACGAGGTGGTGGGACAGGAGCATATCATCGGGAAGGATAAATTGCTGTATAGAGCCATTCAGGCGGACAAGATCAGCTCGGTGATCTTTTACGGGCCGCCCGGCACCGGCAAGACGACGTTGGCCAAGGTGATTGCCAATACCACCAGCGCCGAGTTTACACAGATCAATGCAACGGTCGCAGGCAAAAAGGATATGGAGGAAGTGGTGGCAAAGGCCAAGGATGTACAGGGGATGTACGGCAAGCGCACCATTCTGTTCATCGATGAGATTCATCGCTTTAACAAAAGTCAACAGGATTATCTGCTGCCCTTTGTGGAGGACGGCACGGTGGTGCTCATCGGTGCGACGACCGAGAATCCGTATTTTGAGGTGAACGGCGCTTTGATCTCGCGCTCCATTATCTTTGAACTGAAGCCGATTCCTGCGGAGGCGGTCAAAGAGCTGCTTCGGAAAGCGGTTTACGATACGGAGCGGGGGATGGGCAGCTATGGTGCCGAGATTGACGAGGCAGCGCTGGACTTCCTCGCGGATATCTCCGGCGGGGATGCGCGGCATGCACTCAACGCGATTGAGCTGGGGATTATGACCACAGAGCGCAGTGCGGACGGCAAGATTCACATCACGCTGGATGTGGCGCAGGAGTGTATTCAAAAGCGCGCCGTGCGCTATGACAAAAACGGTGATAACCATTACGATACCATATCCGCGTTCATCAAAAGCATGCGGGGATCTGATCCGGACGCGGCAGTGTATTATCTGGCGCGGATGCTGTACGCCGGTGAGAGTGTGACGTTTGTGGCCAGACGGATCATGATCTGTGCGTCGGAGGATGTGGGCAATGCGGATCCCATGGCGCTCGTGGTGGCGACCAATGCATCCATGGCAGTGGAGCGGGTCGGTATGCCGGAGGCGCAGATCATTCTGTCGCAGGCGGCGACTTATGTGGCCTGCGCGCCGAAATCCAATGCAAGCTGTGTTGCGATCGATACCGCGATGGCGGAGGTGGCGGGCAGCGGCAATTTGCCGATTCCTGCACATCTGCAGGATGCACATTACAAGGGGGCTGCAAAATTGGGACATGGGATTGGTTATAAATATGCACATGATTATCCGAACCATTATGTCGAACAGCAATATCTGCCCTATGAGTTAAGCGGCAGAGAGTTCTACACGCCGTCCGGCAACGGATATGAGGAGAAGATCAAAGAACATATGAAGCGCATCCGGGAGGCGGCAAAAGAGGAGCAATAGTATGCACCTGCGGCGAGCGTCAGAAGAGCTCCTGCACCAGATACTGATAGATGGATTCGTTCTTGTTCTGCCAGTTGGCGCAGATGGCCGCGGCGAGTTCATCCGTCGGCACGGACAGGGTGAGTTCCACGAGGTTGATCTCACGATCCTTCGCGATCAGATTGGCCTCAAATTCTCCGGAGGTAGATTTATAATAGTGACTCTGCACAGATACTTCATTGCGCAGGGTCATTTCATTTTCCCGCAGATAGGAATCGATATCCTCCTTGATGGAGGCACCGATCCGATTGTCAAAATAAGACAGGGTACGGCTTCCCTCCTCGGTGATGGAGAGGTGCGTGCGGTTGCCCACGGCCTGTGCAGTAACCAGACGCGCGTCCGCAAGCTCGGACAGCACCTGCTGCAGCGTGATGAAATTGGTGTATTCCCGCTCCAGAATGAAGTCGCTGATCTGGGCAGTGGTGAGCGGAAAGGGCACACGGTTCAGCATATATAATACGATTAACTTATAGAGAGTCAACGGGTCTTGCAGCATGGGGTTCTCCTTGTCTGTCAAAATAAATCTGTATCATTACAAGCAAAAGTACTAAGATACGGAATCCGGCAGTTCGTAGGTTCCGTAAGCGGGCACCAGATCGCCCTGTAGTGCGTCAAGCTGCTTCATTTCCTGATGCAGCCGGTTCAGCACCTTGCGGTTATTCAGGCTCCAGAGAGGAGCGGCCAGGAGCTCTTTGGGACCGTCTCCGGTGTCGCGATGGATCACGATATCCGGTGCCAGCTGCCGGATACAGTGGATCAGAGCCGCCAGATATTCCTCGCATTCCAAAGGGCGGATCGGCGGTGCTGCACCTGCGCTGTCCGGCGAACCGGATGCCGGCTGCGCTGCCTCCGCACTGTCTGGCACCGCGGATCCCTCCTGGGCCATATATAGTGTGTGCAGATCCGTGCCCTTTAAAATGTGCAGCAGCTGTAATTTCACACCGAACGGATGCAGTTCGTTCAGATAGTGAATGCTTTGCTCCAGCATATGCATGTCCTCCCCGGGAAGCCCCAGAATCAGGTGGACAATCACGGGAATATCCCGTTCTTTCAACGCGCGAAAAGCCGCTTCAAAACAGGGCAGTGCATAGCCTCTGCGGATAAAGGCAGCAGTGCTTGCATGGATGGTCTGCAGCCCCAGCTCAATCCAGATAAATTTGTCCGGATAGGTAGCTTTTAACTCCGAGAGCAGCTCCAACACATCGTTTGGCAGACAGTCCGGTCTGGTGGCGATAGAGATACCGCATACGGCGGGATGCGCAAGCGCCAGAGTGTAAATCTGACGCAGATACGACACCGGCGCATAGGTGTTGGTATAGGCCTGAAAATAGGCGATCAGACAGGGCGCGTCGGTGCGGTGCAGAGAGGCTGTCTCGGTCAGTATCTGCCCGTCATCGAGCGCTTTTGCAAAATCGCCGCTTCCGCCTGCACTGCAAAAAATACAGCCCCGAGTGTCTAATGACCCGTCCCGATTGGGACAGGTCATATGGGCATTCAGTGCGACTTTATAACATTTTCGTCCCAGTGTATGTTTGCACCAGGCATCCAGCGAGTAGTAGCGCTTGCCGTTCCAGTGCACAGGGATCGCTGTGTGTTTTGTAGAAAAGTGATCTGTGTTCATACCTTGCCAAAGGCACATTGTGCTTATCGTTTGATGTGTGACTTTACCGCTTCAGCTACCAGCTCGGCCACCTTCGGATTGAAGGGCTCGGGCATGATGTTGTTCTCGTTCAACTCATTCTCGGGTACCAGAGAGGCGATGGCATTGGCTGCCGCAAGCTTCATTTCCTCTGTGATCTGCGGTGCGCGTCCCTCCAATGCACCCTTGAAAATGCCGGGGAAGGCGACCACGTTGTTCACCTGATTGGGGAAATCGCTGCGTCCGGTACCGATCACGCGTGCGCCGGCAGCCTTTGCAATGTCCGGCATAATCTCGGGAACGGGATTGGCCAGCGCGAACAGGATCGCGTCATGATTCATGGAGGATACCATCTCAGGGGTCACACTGCCGGGAGCGGACACGCCCACGAAGATGTCTGCGCCTTTCAGCGCTTCTGCGAGATCGCCGGTCTTGTTGTCCGGATTGGTGACCTCGGCCATCTGCTCCTTCATCCAGTTCAGGCCGTCTCTGCCCTTGTAAATGATGCCGGAACGGTCACACAAAATGATATTGGGGAATCCGTAGGTGAGCAGCAGCTTGGTAATCGCCACCCCGGCGCTTCCCGCACCGTTTACCACGACACGGCAGTCTTCTTTCTGCTTGCCGACAACCTTCAGGGCATTGATGATGCCTGCCAGTACCACGATGGCAGTGCCGTGCTGGTCATCGTGGAAGACGGGGATGTTCAGGGTTGCCTTCAGGCGTTCCTCAATCTCAAAACAGCGGGGTGCGCTGATGTCCTCTAAGTTGATGCCGCCAAAGCCCGGTGCAAGCCAGGTGACCGCTTTGATGATCTCCTCGGTGTCCTGGGTGTCCAGACAGATGGGAACCGCATTGACGCCGCCGAACTCTTTGAACAGCACCGCTTTTCCCTCCATCACGGGCATCGCCGCGTGGGGACCGATGTTGCCCAGACCTAAGACAGCGCTTCCGTCGGAAACGACAGCCACCGTGTTGGCCTTCATGGTATATTTGTAAGCAGCCTCCGGATCCTCTGCGATTACCTTACAGGGCTCCGCCACACCGGGGGTGTAGGCGATGGCGAGATCCTCGCGGGACTTTACGGGACTCTTGGCTACGACGTCTAATTTGCCGTTCCACTGCTCATGCATCATTAACGCTTTTTCATTGGTTGTCATGACAATACCTCTTTTCTTGGATTTTTTCTATTATATAATATCGCGGGGGTTATTGCAAATGTTTTAATCTCCTCTTTTCTTTCCGAATTTCTCGTGTTATACTGTATACTGAAAACAAGCGGCCCTGTGCCGCATTTTGACAGGAGGACAAAACATGTATTCATTGGATGAAGTAAAGCTTGTTGATCCCGAGATCGCCCAGGCGATCACAGACGAGCAGGCGAGACAGAACAGTCACATCGAGCTGATTGCGTCCGAGAACTGGGTGAGCAAGGCAGTGATGGCTGCAATGGGCAGCCCCCTTACCAACAAGTACGCGGAAGGATATCCCGGCAAGAGATATTACGGCGGCTGCGAGTGTGTGGACGTGGTGGAGAATCTGGCGATTGACAGAGCGAAGAAGCTGTTCGGCTGCGATTACGCCAACGTACAGCCCCATTCCGGCGCCCAGGCCAACATGGCAGTGCAGTTCGCGGTATGCCAGCCCGGGGACACCATCATGGGCATGAATCTGGCGCATGGAGGACATTTGACACACGGTTCACCGGTGAACATGTCCGGCAAATATTTCAACATTGTTCCTTACGGAGTAAATGACGAGGGCTTTATCGATTATGATGAGCTGCGCAAAATCGCGTTGGAGGCGAAGCCCAAAATGATCATCGCGGGTGCATCCGCGTATGCGCGTACCATTGATTTCAAGAAATTCCGCGAGGTTGCGGATGAGGTGGGCGCTGTGCTCATGGTAGATATGGCACACATCGCCGGTCTTGTGGCGGCAGGCCTGCATCCCTCACCGATCCCTTATGCGGATGTGGTGACCACCACGACCCATAAGACGCTGAGAGGTCCCCGCGGTGGCTTGATTCTGTGCAATCAGGCTGCAGCGGACAAGTTCAACTTTAACAAGGCGATCTTCCCCGGTATCCAGGGCGGTCCTCTGATGCATGTGATCGCGGCAAAGGCAGTCTGCTTCAAAGAGGCGCTTTCCGATGAGTTCAAGACGTATCAGCAGGGGATTGTGGACAATGCGCAGGCACTTTGCAAGGGGTTGCTTGGCAGAGATATCAAGATCGTTTCCGGCGGCACGGACAACCATCTGATGCTGGTTGATCTGACGACATACGGTCTGACCGGCAAGGCGGTTGAGAAGCTGCTTGATCAGGCGCACATCACCTGTAATAAGAACACGATTCCCAATGATCCGCAGTCTCCGTTCGTGACCAGCGGTATCCGTCTGGGTACGCCGGCGGTTACCTCCAGAGGCATGAACACCGAGGATATGGACAAGATTGCAGACGCGATCGCAATGGTGATCAAGGGCGGTGAGGAGAAGGTGCCCGAGGCGAGAGCAATTGTACAGGCGCTGACGGACAAATATCCTTTGCTGTAACCGGTTGGTTGTGGGACGGGCAGAGGGGGACAGAAAATGCAGGCAGATTCGTTTCGCAGGCACTTAACGGAGCAGATCATTCCTTTCTGGAATAGTCTGCGCGATGAACAAAACGGAGGTTTTTGCGGCAGCGTGGATCACGCGCTGCACAAGGATTTCCGGAGTGATAAGGGCGTGATTCTGCACAGCCGGATCCTGTGGTTTTACGCGAACGCGTATGCACTGCTTGGAGAGCAAAGACTGCGGGATATGGCGGATCATGCGTTCCGGTTTATTAAAGCATATTGTCTGGATGCACAATATGGCGGACTGTTCTGGTCGGTGACCTATGACGGTCAGCCGGCGGACACAGTCAAGCACACCTACAATCAGGCCTTTGGCATCTATGCGCTGGCATCCTACGCGGATGCGTGTGCATGCCAGGAGGCGCTGGATCTCGCGATGTCCTTGTATGCACTGATTGAGAGCAGATGCAGAGACGCCGGTGGATATCTGGAGGCTTTCGCACGGGATTTTTCACCGACGGACAATGACAAGCTTTCGGAGAACGGCGTGATGGCCGGTCGAACCATGAACACACTGCTGCACGTGACAGAAGCGTATATGGAGTTGTATCGGGTGAGCCGAGATGCGGCGGTGGAAAAGTCATTGCGCGAAGCGCTTCAACTATTTGCTGACAAGATATATGATCAGGAGACGGGCAGCTGCAAGGTGTTTTTTGACATGGCATACGGCAGCCTGCTCGATCTGGAGTCCTATGGACACAATATCGAGGCTTCGTGGCTTTTGGATCGCGCGTGCGCGATACTGGGGGATCCTGTCGTGCGTGCACAGTATGAACCCATGACCGAGCGGCTGGCGGAAGTCGCCTATGCACATGCCTTTGATCCGGTACAGGGCGGGCTGAACAATGAGCGGGAAGGCAATGCGGTAGACCGGCAGAAGATCTGGTGGGTGCAGGCGGAGAGTGTGATCGGGTTTTATAACCTGTATCAGAAGCTGTCCGGGCAGCAGCCGCCGGCGACGGATCGGCAAACCTATCTGGATGCCGCGCAAAGCGTCTGGCACTTTGTGCAGGAAAAGCAGGTGGATAAACGCTGCGGAGAGTGGTTTGAAAGCGTGAAGGCGGATGGCTCGATCGATCCGGCGCAGGGACTTGCACATGAGTGGAAGTGTCCCTATCACAACGGGCGGATGTGCATCGAGATGGTTCGCAGACTGGAAGATTCCGGCCGGTAACCGATGATATGTATCATCAATAATATAGTAATATATATGGCAAAGATTGAAAGATGTCTCTTGGAAAGCCTGTTCCGAGAGACATCTTTTTGTTTCAGACCTCGCCCGGCCGCAAACTCTGATATGGCGCAAACACACAATAAGATTTTGTGTTTTGCGCCATATCTGGCTTGCCGCATGCGTGTCAGTTGATTGGTTACATGGTTCAGGTGCCTGCTTCCTCTGCCGGTGCTTCAATGATCACGGTGGTATCGTCTACCGTATTGCACGTGTTGCAGGGACTGCAGGTATTGCAGCCACCGCTGTCGGTACCACAGCATTCCTGCTTATAGCGCTCCTCATAGAGCGGCTCGCCAAGCTCCAACGGCTTGATGGCAAGGTTTAAGAGGTCGCCGGCCACAAAGCGGATGCACTCTGTGTCCTCCGGGGCGACAATGCTGCCCTTGGGCACGTTGATCTTGCCGGAGGTGGCCAGCTTATAGCCTGCAAAATAGATACTCTGCAGGCACAGGGTAAGGCCTACGGAAACGCTACTGTCGTCCGTGTCAAAGTCCAACAGCTTCGCCATACCGTTCAAGGTGATTCCCTGAATGACCGTATTTCCCGCAGCGTTAAATCCGATAAAGGGAATGACGGGGGTCGGTGTAGCGCCGGTTGTGTCATAGGACAATCCATAGGGTGCGTAGATATCCAGCTCTACAGAGTTGGGGTTGGTATCCTCATCATAGGTGGGATCTGTAGTGGAGGACGGCAGATAGACAGCCGTGGGATAAAGGGTATCCAGCAGGCGGCCGGCACTGTCATACAGGTTCATGGCAAATAACGCGGTGATATTGGAGAGGGTAATCCGATAACAGTTGGGTCGGTTGCTTAGTGCCTCAATGTTCACATTCTCGTCACCGTAGCTGTAGGTTGCGTCGATCAGACGAATGGATGCACTCACCGCTGTGGGATATTCTGTAGCAATCTCTGCTCCTACATCAAAAGAGGTGCAGAGATTGATGCCGATTGCATCATAGATCACAGGGGCACAGGTACCCAGCATATCGGGTTCGCCGCAGATCGGATTAGCACATACATCTCTACAGCGCCCGTTGTTGCCCATGGACTGTACCACGCTACTGACAATACGCGGATTGGATCCGCATCTACATTTAGCCATAATTAAAATCCTTTCAGTTCTTTGTATTATAATATGTTCTACTTTGCATTTGTGACCATAAGATAAAATAAAACCACTTCGGAGCAGAAGCGATGACAGTGTTATTTGAATTGCAGCAGGAGCAATCGGTGATCCTGTTTAACAGAGGAAAGCAGTTGGTGATACAATACAGGGAGGCGGACCGGATCGGACGGCCTTTCCTTTTGGCGGAGGATTACGCGGGCAAGTTCCACGGCGTGGTATATCAGGGAACGGTTTATTATAGTTATCAGAATAGTCGGGGGGATTTTCTGTTTAAAAACATGCGGGATGCGACAGTATATTACCAGCTGCGGGCGGATGAGGCAGCCCGGGGCATAGCGGCAGCAGAGACCGCGACACCGCCGAACTATGGAGATATTCCGTATCTCGCGCCCTATCTGCATGCAGGCAAGCTGTTCCTGTTGCACGGAGGTATGCGGGCGGACGGAAATGTTGCATTTTTGGAGGAGATTCAGATGTTCAACGGACCGTCGCGTGTGCTCGCAGAGACATTGCCGGTACCGTGCCATATCTTGCTTTGGCCGTCTTCAGGGCGGATGTTCGTCAGCGCGAATACGCCGGAGGGTGATCGGTATTACTGCACGGACGAACAGATGCATATGATCCCTCTGTATGAAAATAAGCCGGATACAGTGCCACGCAAGGAGCGGGACGCAGTATTTTCACAGTTGGCGGAGAAGGAGGCGGAGATCGCGAGACTGCGTAAAATGATTGAGAGCGCCAGCGATCAGTACAGTGACCTGATGCATGTCGCGGAGCAATATCGGGATGAGGCGGTCAAGTGGCGCAGCAAATTCACCTTTTAAAATTTAAGGCTTGTACTTTGCATTTTTCTGTGGTAGAATATCTTTCGTTGGCAAACAAGTGTCCGCTTGAGAAGAACAAAGAGGTGTTCTATGGGAGAAAATACAAAGTACTATGTTGTACGGCAGAAAGCGGTGCCGGAGGTACTGTTGAAGGTGGTCGAGGCGAAGCGGCTTTTGGAATCCGAAAAAGTGGTGACGATTCAGGAAGCGGTGGATGCGGTCGGCATCAGCCGTAGCTCTTTTTATAAGTACAAGGATGATATTTTTCAATTTCATGACAACTCGCAGGGGACAACCTTTACGCTGACTTTCCAGATGGATGATGAGCCGGGGATATTGTCGGATGTGCTGAAAATCATAGCGGAGTATCAGGCCAATATCCTGACGATTCACCAGAGTATTCCGATCAGCGGGATTGCATCCCTCAGCCTGAGTGTGCAGGTGCTCAAGACCACCGGAGACATCTCCAAGATGATCGAGCGGATGGAGGAGCAAAAGGGCGTGCATCATGTCAAGATTCTGGCGCGGGAATAATGGAACGGAAAAGATAGATAAAGGAGAAAAACGATGGTTCAAGTTGCAGTGTTGGGATACGGCACCGTGGGAAGCGGTGTGGTAGAAGTAATCGAGAAAAATAAGGACATGGTGAACAAGAAGTCCGGACAGGAGTTGAATGTCAAGTATATTCTGGATCTGAAGGATTTCCCCGGAGACCCGTATGAAGAAAAGATCATTCATGATTTTGATACCATAATCAATGATGCGGAGATCTCCATCATTTGTGAGGTGATGGGCGGTGTCGGCGTTGCGTATCAGTTTACCAAAGCAGCGCTTATGAAGGGAAAGAGTGTCTGCACCTCCAATAAGGAGCTGGTTGCGAAGCATGGACCGGAACTTTTGAAGCTGGCGAAGGAGAACCAGTGCAACTATCTGTTTGAGGCGAGTGTGGGCGGCGGAATCCCCATCATTCGTCCGTTAAACTATTCGCTTACCGCAGAAAAGATCGAATCTATTACCGGCATCCTGAACGGTACGACCAATTATATTCTGACCAAAATGCAGCGCGAGGGCGCGGATTTTGACAGCGTGTTGAAAGAGGCGCAGGAGAAGGGATATGCGGAACGAAATCCGGAGGCAGATGTGGAGGGACATGATGCATGTCGTAAGATTGCGATTTTGTCCTCGCTCATGACCGGCCAAAATGTGGATTCCGAGAAGATTTATACCGAAGGGATCACCAAAATCACGGCGGATGACTTTGTCTATGCCAATGCAGCCGGCAAGACCATCAAGCTGTTGGCGAAAAGCCAGGCCCTGGCAAACGGTCAGGTGCTTGCCATGGTGGCACCCTTCCTGTTGGATAAGGAGCATCCGCTCGGCATGGTCAATGACGTGTTCAACGCAGTCTTTGTGACAGGCAATATGTTGGGAGATTCCATGTACTATGGCAGAGGCGCAGGAAAGCTGCCCACGGCCAGCGCGGTGGTCTCCGACGTGATTGATTGTGCGAGACATCTGGGCAAGACGATCATGTGTTTCTGGGAGGAAGAGGACGCAGTACTCGCGGATCAGGCCGATGTGGCGAGCCGCTATTTTGTGCGCGCAGACGTATCCGCCAAGGAGCAGGTGCTCGCGGCGTTCGGCCCATGTGAGACGATGACGGTGCCCGGCAGAGAGAACGATTTTGCAGTGTTCACCGACCCGATCAGAGAGCGTGATTTTGAGAAGCTCTGCGAGAGTCTGGGGGCAGCTGTGTTGAGTCATATTCGTATGTTTTAGACGAATTTGTTTTAAGCAAAATTATAGAAGAAAATCTGAGGAGTAGAAAGGTATGTCAAAGGTAGTGAAATTCGGTGGTAGTTCGCTGGCGAGTGCAGAGCAGTTTCAGAAGGTAGGAGAGATCATTCGTGCGGATAAGCACAGAAGATATGTCGTTCCCTCCGCACCCGGAAAGCGGAATCCCAAGGATACAAAGGTGACGGATATGTTGTATGCCTGTTATGCATTGGCTGATGCGGATCAGGATTTTTCCAAGGAGTTAAAAGAGATTCAGGCGCGTTATGACGAGATCATCAAGGGCTTGAAGCTGCAGCTTTCCCTGAAGGATGAGTTCGCAACGATTGAGGCGAAGTTCAAGGAGAAGGCAGGAAAAGATTACGCCGCATCCAGAGGCGAGTATCTGAACGGGATTGTCATGGCGAAGTATCTCGGCTACGAGTTTATCGATGCCGCGACCGTGATTTTCTTTGATGAAAAAGGCGAGTTTGATGCCGACAGGACCGATGCGGTACTCTCTGAGAAGCTGAAGAGCTGCAGACAGGCGGTCATCCCGGGATTTTACGGTTCCCTGCCGGACGGAGCGGTGAAGACCTTCTCCCGAGGCGGCTCCGATGTCACCGGTTCGATTGTGGCGAAGGCAGCCGGTGCGGATGTATACGAAAACTGGACGGATGTGTCCGGCTTTATGATTGCGGATCCGCGGATCATCGACCATCCCGAGAGCATTGAAGTGATCACTTACAAGGAACTGCGGGAGCTCTCCTATATGGGCGCGAGTGTGTTGCATGAGGACGCAATCTTTCCGGTTCGCCAGCAGGGTATCCCCATCAATATCAAGAATACCAATGCGCCGGAGGATACAGGCACATGGATTGTGGGCAGCACCTGTCAGAAGTCCAAGTACGTCATCACGGGTATCGCCGGCAAGAAAGGATTCTGCTCCATCAATATTGAGAAAGATATGATGAATGCGGAGATCGGCTTTGGCAGAAAGGTGCTGCAGGCTTTCGAGGATCAGGAGATCTCCTTTGAGCATGTGCCGTCGGGCATTGACACGATGACGGTGTTTGTGCATCAGGATGAATTCATGAACAAAGAGCAGCAGGTCGTGGCGGGCATTCATCGCCTGGCACAGCCGGACAATATCGAAATCGAGTCGGATATCGCGCTGATCGCCGTGGTGGGCAGAGGGATGAAATCGGCCCGCGGTACAGCGGGAAGAATCTTCTCTGCGCTGGCACACAGTCACGTCAATGTCAAAATGATTGATCAGGGTTCTTCGGAGCAAAACATCATCATCGGTGTGTCTGACGAGGATTTTGAAACGGCGATCAAGGCCATTTACAGTATTTTTGTAGAGACACGCATTTAAAGCAACGCTAAGCGCCTTTTTTAAGGCGCTTAATTTTTTATACGGAAAATTTTGCGATAATTGTCAGGATTTGCCGAAATATTTTGAAAAATAATTTGCGCGAAAAGAAAATACAAAAAAATAAAAATTTTTTGGAAAAATGTGTTGACAAATGTCGAGACACATGGTATAGTTAATTCAACAACAAGAGAGAGGTGAGACAACTTAAAAGCATCTTCCATCAAGGTACCAAAGATTTTGTGTTACAGGGCGCACGGCCCTTCGATAAACGTTAACATAGATGAATCGAGTACACAGAAGAGAAAGTAGCGCATTACCAAAGAGGAAAAGATCTTGGAACGTTACAGTATCAACATACGAATGAGAATGTGGAAAGATACCAAGGATGAGGTGGAAGATGGAGTACAACTGAATAGGGGATATGCTAAGACCTACAATAGGCGAAAGCAAATAAGAGAAAGAGAGGTAGGGTCCATTGGATAGCATAGTTTGAGAGAGCGTATTGATGCAGTTGATCGATACGCTCTCAGTCGTTGTATCCCTGATTTCATAAAAAGAGTGTAAAATTCAAGATTTAGTGTGGAAAAAAGTCGAAAAGTAATGTATGATAGGACATGGAATATTTTAAGCAGTTTTTTAAATTTATCTGCAGAGGAGTTTTGAGAATGGATCAGAATACAACCAATCAGCAGCAGCGTCGCGAGGCGAGGAGAAAGCGGCGCGTGCGCAATCAGATTTTGGCATATATCACATTGATTCTTTTCCTGGCCGTGCTGGCGGGCGGCATCGTGTTCGGCGTCAATTTCCTGACGAAGCAGAGCAGGCAGAATGAGCAGGAGAAGCAGGAGCAGGTTGACCAGATGCTCAGCACGGAGGAGTCCCTGACGGCGCCGGAGACGGAGAGCGCCACCGAGGAGACGGTTCCGGAGCTGACGCCGGAGCAGAAACTGGATGAGATCGTGAATGCGGGGATCGAGGTGATGCCCCTGGAGGATAAGGTTGCAGGACTGTTCGTGGTGACACCGGAGTCTATCACGGGTGTCAATACGGCGGTGAAAGCCGGAAACGGAACCAAGGATGCACTGACCAAGTATTCGGTGGGCGGCATTGTCTACAATACCAAAAATATTCAGACTGAGGCGCAGTTTAAGGAAATGATCTCCACGACGAAGCTGTACGCCAACTATCCGTTGTTCGTCGCGATTGAGGATGAGGGCGGAAGCGTCAGCCCCCTGGAAGGGAAAGGTCTCGTGGCAAAGCAGGAGGGCGCGGTAAAGCTGGGCGAGGGAGGCGATGCGTCCAAGGCGTCCGAGGCCGGAACTGCCATTGGAACCTATCTTGCTGATTACGGATTCAATCTGGATTTTGCGCCCGTTGCGGATCTGGCGAATGTGGACGGCTCTGTAATGGCCAAGAGAGCTTACGGTGCGGACGCGGATGCGGTGATTCCTTTTGTGACGGCCATGGTGGAGGGTCTGGAAGGACAGGGCGTCAGCGCTTGCCTGAAGCATTTCCCCGGCATGGGCAGTACCACACAGGATACAGACAAAGGACTTGCCTCTACGGACAGATCGGCGGAGGATTTCAGGGCCAATGAATTCAAAGTGTTCCAGGCAGGGATCGACGCGGGAGCGGATATGATACTGGTAAGCCATATGGCGGCACCTGCTCTGTCGGGGGATAACACGCCCTGTTCCATGTCTGACAAGGTGGTTACAGATATCCTGCGGAAAGAGCTGGGATTTGACGGAGTGATTATCACGGATGCCATGAATATCTCCGCGGTCACTGAGTATTACGGTGCGGATGAGGCGGCAGTGATGGCACTGCGCGCCGGCTGTGATATGATTCTGATGCCGGAGAATTTTGAAACCGCGTACAACGGCGTGCTGGAGGCGGTACAAAACGGTGTGATCTCCGAGGATCGCATCAATGATTCCCTCCGGAGAGTTTACCGGATCAAATACGCAGACAAAATAGCAGAAGAATAAAGTGTGCGGCAATCGTTTTTACAGCGATTGCCGTTTCTTTTTTTACGTCTTTACTTTGTCATTTTCCTATGATAAAATATGCAGTGTTTTTATTTATTATATGGAGGAGCATATTATGAAGAAAAGAATTGCAATGTTACTGACAATGAGCATGACGGTGGGTCTTTTGTTGGCCGGCTGCGGTTCCGCAGACACGAACACGGCTTCGGGAGCGAGCAGCGCGGCATCTTCTGAGGCGGCTGCGTCTTCCGCATCTGCTGACGACGGAAAGCAGCTGGTCTATGCGGTAGAGGCGGGCAGTGCCGGCGAGGAGGTTGCACTGGAAAAGGGATTTCGCGTGAATTCTGTTGCTTCCCAGGCGGACGCACTGATGGAGGTTGCTTCCGGCACATCTGACGCAGCAATCATTGACCTGCTGATGGCAGGCGCTATGATCGGCGAGGGCACCAGCTATCCGAACATGATTCACACGGAGGAGCTGACGACAGAGGAATACGGTGTGGGATGCCGGAAGGGTTCCGATCTGGCTGCTTATATCAATGCAGTGTTCGCGGATTGCTATGCGGACGGTTCTCTGCAGACGATCGCGCAGACCTACGGCGTACAGGAATCTCTGGTAGCGCAGGCACCCGTGCAGTTCGAGGCTTCTGAGCAGGATGGAGACGTAGCTTATATTCAGGGCAAGGGTACGCTGATCATCGGTATTACGGATTTTGCACCGATGGATTACAAGAACGACGCGAATGAGTGGATCGGTTTTGACGCAGATATGGCGCGCATCGTGGCAGACAAGCTCGGTGTGCAGGCAGAGTTTGTTGAGATCGATTGGGACAACAAGATCATGGAGCTCGATTCCAAGAATATCGATGTGGTATGGAACGGTATGACATTGACCAATGAGGTAAAGGAATCCATGCAGTGCACAAATGCATATTGCAACAATGCACAGGTGGTTGTAGTAAACAAATAGGAGTCTGATATGTTTTGGACAGTAACGAAATCCCTGTTAAGTGGTCTGGGGACAACCTTTGAAATTTTCATATTGACGCTTTTGTTTGCCCTTCCGCTCGGGTTGCTCGTGGGATTTTGCAGTATGAGCAAGTGGAAGCCCCTGAAGTACCTGACAGAGGTGCTGGTGTGGATCGTGCGGGGGACGCCGTTAATGCTGCAGTTGATCATTATTTTCTACGGGCCGGGTTTGTGGCTTGGGCACAACATTTGGAACGGCGGTGAAAAGGGACGTATCACGGCGACGGTGGTTGCGTTTGTGATCAACTATGCGTGTTATTTCTCGGTCATTTTCCGCGGCGGCATCGAAGGGGTTCCGGTCGGACAGAGAGAGGCCGGGCAGGTGCTTGGGATGACCAAGTCTCAGATCTTTTTCAAGGTGACGTTGCTGCAAATGATCAAGCGAGTGGTTCCGCCTATGTCCAACGAAGTGATTACGCTGGTGAAGGATACGGCGATTGCCAGAATCATCGCTGCGTACGAGCTGACCTTTGCCGGGTATTCTTTTATGAAATCAGCCGGCATTACGTGGCCGCTGTTTTACACAGGTGTCTTCTATCTGATTTTCGTGGGCATCCTGACGCTTCTGTTTCACTTTATAGAGCGCAAGCTGGATTATTTCAGGTAAGGAGGCGGACAAATGGCGATCTTAGAGGTAAATCATATCGAAAAGCACTTTGGAAATACCGAAGTTCTGCAGGACGTCAGCTTCTCTTTGGAAGAGGGCAAGGCGCTGGCAATCATCGGTTCCTCCGGTTCCGGCAAAACGACATTGCTGCGCTGCCTGAATTTTCTGGAGGTTCCGGACGGCGGGACCATCTCTGTAAAGGGTGAGGTACTGTTCGACGCCGCGCGGGCGAATAAGGGAAGAGATGCGGAGCTTCGGAAGAAACGTCTGCATTTTGGCATGGTGTTCCAGGCGTTTCACCTGTTCCCGCAGTATACGGCGCTGCAGAATGTGACGCTGGCGAAGGAGCTCCTGGCCAAGGAGCAGCCGGATTATAAGAGCAGAAAAAATGAGATCCTTGCCGAGATCAACGAGCAGGGTAAGGATCTGCTTCTGCAGATGGGGCTGGAAGACCGGATGGAGCACTATCCGCACCAGCTCTCCGGAGGGCAGCAGCAGCGTGTGGCGATAGCAAGGGCGCTTGCGCTGAAACCGGACATTCTCTGTTTTGACGAGCCGACCTCCGCGTTGGATCCGGAGCTTACCGGAGAAGTGCTGCGGGTGATCCGGGAACTGGCGGAGCAAAAGACAACGATGATCATCGTGACCCATGAGATGGCGTTTGCAAGAGATGTGGCAGATCAGATCATCTTCATGGACGGCGGTGTCATCGTGGAGCAGGGCGATGCGAGACAGGTGATTGAAGCGCCCAGAGAGGAACGCACCAGACAATTCCTGACCAGATACACGCAGGGGTAATGGTGACAAACCTGCGGTGGGCATTTGCGCTGTAAATTTTACGAACAGGTATTGACAAACTTAAAAATCAATAATACCTATCGCTATAGAATTTTAGGTGTATATAATAGTGTATATAATATAAGAGGCGGCTGTGCATATCGCACAACCGCCTTTCTGCAATAAAAAAGCGCGAGACGGGGATCGAACCCGCGACCCCCTCCTTGGCAAGGAGGTGCTCCACCGCTGAGCCACTCGCGCATGACACAATTTTTACTTGCGAACATAAAGTATTATATCGCATGTCTTGCGCCATGTCAACTGCTATTTTTAAAATAATGCAGGTTCTTCTCGCAGCTGTCAGTGAACTATCTGTAACTTGCGCTTTGCTTGAATGTTGGCGGATGATATGGTATCCTTAATATTGGATAAGTCTATTTTGGAGGGTTGCGTATGAAATTAGTGTTTATCGGAGCGGATCACGAGGTGACCGGCAGCTGCCATTATCTGGAGGCGGCGGGGAAGCATATATTGGTGGATTACGGTATGGAACAGGGAGCGCACACCTTTGAGAGCGCACCTTTGCCGGTGGACGAAGCACGGATCGATTATGTATTTCTGACACACGCGCATGTGGATCATTCGGGGTTATTGCCCCTGCTCTATGCAAGAGGGTTCCGCGGACAGATATTCACGACGGATGCCTCGGCAGATCTGTGCAGCATCATGCTGCGTGACTGCGCGCACATTCAGATGATGGAGGCTGAGTGGCGTAACCGCAAGGCGAAGAGAAGCGAGAATGTGGCGCATTTGGAACCGCTCTACACCATGGAGGATGCGGATGGCGTCATCAAGCGTATCGTGCCCTGTCATTATGATCAGGAAATTGATATCTGCGAGGGTGTGCGGATCCGTTTTACGGATATCGGACATCTGCTCGGCAGTGCCAGCATAGAGGTGTGGCTGACGGAGGGCGGCCGCACGAAAAAGATTGTATTTTCCGGCGACATCGGTAATAAGCACCAGCCGCTCCTCAAGGATCCGAAGCCGACGGCACAGGCGGATTACGTGGTTATGGAGTCCACCTACGGTGACAGACTCCATAATGCGGAAAAGGTAAATTACGTGAATGAACTGGCAAAGGTTTTGCAGGAGACCTTTGATCGGGGAGGCAATGTGGTGATTCCATCCTTTGCGGTGGGCAGAACCCAGGAGATGCTGTATTTTCTGCGGCAGGTAAAAGTCGGAAAACTGGTAAAGGGACATGAGCATTTTCAGGTATATGTAGACAGTCCCATGGCGGTGGAGGCAACGGAGGTCTTTCAGGACAACCGCATGGACTGCTTTGATGAGGAAGCGATGGAGCTGGTGCGCGAGGGAATCAATCCGATCGCGTTCGCCGGATTAAAGCTGGCCATCACCAGCGAGGAGTCCAAGAATATCAACTTTGACGACGAACCCAAGGTGATCATTTCGGCTTCCGGTATGTGTGAGGCCGGGCGTATCAGACACCATTTAAAACACAATCTCTGGCGCGAGGAGTGTACCATTTTGTTCGTAGGCTATCAGGCGATCGGAACTCTCGGCAGAAGCATTGTTGAAGGCGCGCAGGAGGTAAAGCTCTTCGGCGAGTCCATTCAGGTTCGCGCGCAGATTAAACAGCTGCGCGGTATGAGCGGTCACGC
Source organism: Lachnospiraceae bacterium (assembly GCA_017480445.1). GTDB lineage: Bacteria > Bacillota > Clostridia > Lachnospirales > Lachnospiraceae > Acetatifactor. Next base: position 11,373 of record JAFVAO010000054.1, on the reverse strand, counting down.
GGACAAAAACGGTCTGATCGAATGGCTGGAAGCCTTTGAGGAAAAGCCGAAGAAGGTTTTCATCGTACACGGGGAGGACAGTGTGACCATGTCCTTTGCGGAGTGCTTAAAGATCGAACACGGACAGCGCGCTTACGCGCCCTACAGCGGCACGGAGTTTGACCTGTTGTCGAACCAGTTCCTCTACGAGGCGGAGCCCGTGCTCATCAAGAAGAAGGCGAAACCCGCCAGCGGCGTATTCGCGCGTCTGGTGGCTGCCGGTCAGCGCTTGATGGCACTGATCTCCCGAAGCGACGGGCTGGCTAACAAGGATATGGCGAAATTCGCGGATCAGATCAACTCGCTCTGCGATAAGTGGGAGTAGATGATACATGGGAGTAAGAAGGAGAAAAATTTATGCATAAGAGGAAAGCGCTCCGAGCGGCGGTCTGCGGGATAAGCATAGTCATTACTCTGTTTATGTTAGGCGGATGTGCAGGCAAAAGGGGAGACGGAGCCGGGACGGATACATCTGTGGAGACTTCCGTGGATACAGCTATGGAATCTTCCCTTGAGTCTATGTCGGAAGCTTCCGCAGAATCCGCCGGTAGAATTGATTACGCGGCACTTGGCATAACGGAGTATGAATATCCGAATGAATTTATACTGGGAGAAAATCTGAAGGGCGCAATGGAGCAGCTTGCGATCCTGTACGATGATTTTTCCGCGGATCACCTGGCGGAAGACGAATACTGGACCGCGCTTTTTACACAGAATTTTTTGTTGAATTCAAGGTATTCCTTTGATTATCTGCGAGAATGTTATGATGCGGATAACGGGCTCCTTTCTAAGGCACAGGCAGCGTATATTCAGTATTCTCTGACGGGGACGGATATTCCCCTCGACAATATGGCGGACGGAGAGATGCTTGACTTGCGAAAGAGCGCAAGCGGATATAGTGCGGCTGATTTATTGACGTATGAGGCGGACGATAACGGGGATTTGGTCACTGTTCGGGCGCAGATCGGTATTTTCTTCGATTCCTCTGATGCCGGCAAGCTGTATGAAGTGACGGCGAGCCTGAAGAAAGATCCGTACAGTTGTTTTGACGGATATTGTATCAGGGCCATGAAACGCGAGGATATCACGCCGGTATTGAATGGTGACGGCAAAGAACATGTCGTGCGGGGCGGCTTCATGGAACTGAATGAGGAGCAGAGCGAGCTTATCTTAGAACTCCCGACCTCTGATGACGGACTTGACTATAGTCATTTTGTCTATGTGGATATCTCGAAGGATTCCGAGTTTGCAAAGTACATAAATGCGAGCAGAGAGGGAGGTCATACGGAATTTGCCGTCACCTTTGTATTTGACGAATCGATGACGACACCCATTGAGAAGGTCATGGCTGTTTCCGTTGAGGCGGTTGAATGAAACAGGTATTTCTGAGATGAAGCAGGGAATTGTAATGAAAAAGGAAAATATGAGGAACCGGCTGACAAAAAAAGTAAATATTGTCGTGACGGTTATGCTTGCTTTGCTGATGATCATAGGAATCGGCAAGATCATAAGAGCAAATAAGGTGATCGGAACCTATTACGGGACTCAGTATCAGTATATTGCGATCGATGGCGTCGTTTATGAAGCAGATTATTCCAATGATTACAGTTCTTCTGACAGAGATAAACTATTAGGCAAGGTTGTATTTGTAAATGATCGTTCTTATGATCCCATGTATGTATGGACAGTAAAAGGAGACCCGGATAATGAGTACATCTACACGCTTTGGGTATATGACGGAACTTTCTACAAAAGGCAGTAAAGCAATTTTTCTGGACTACACAGGCACCATGGTAAAAGAAGACGAGCCTTACACAAGAGAGCTTTTGGGATATTTTTTTGCGCACAGTGATTTAAAGACGCCACAGGAGGCTTTGCGGGTCGTGTGGGGGAAGATCAAAGAGATGGAGGCGCAGTGCAAGGGAGAGCAGTTCATCAAAAAGGATGAAATGACGGATCGTATCCTTGCATGGTGCACAGCGCATTGCGGGTTGAAGGGTGATCTGGATTATATGCATGACACCTGGCGCAAGATCTGGGTACATGCGCCTTTGTACGAGGATGTGAAGCCGTTTTTTGAAAGGACGCAGGTGCCGATCTACGTCGTCACGAACGATGATCTGATCTACATACAGGAGTCCTTGCAGGAAAAGGGACTGTGTCCTGCGGGCATTGTCGCAGCCGAGCTGGTAAACGCCTGCAAGCCGCATCGTGAAATTTTCGAGAAAGCGCTTGAGATGGCGGGAGCAAAACCGGAGGAAGTGATCCACATCGGTGATTCCGTCACATCTGATGTAGAGGCGGCGCAGGCCGTGGGCATCACGCCGATCTACATCTCCCGCACTGCGCCTGCGCAGCTGGAAGGTGTGCGTGTGATACGGTCGCTGGCGGAAATAGAATGATAGAGGTGATCTGGTGGGGCGATGTCTGATGAACTTTTGGCGCCGAAGAGAAATAAATAAAATCCTGCGGGTTGTTATCCTACTGCTTTTGGTGGGATCATGGCTATGGTCATGGGTGCCCGTTACAGAAGTGATATCGCTGGACTTGCTTGAAGACGGGCAGGAGCGCATCCGGATCGCGTTGATCACAGATTTGCATTCCTGTTTCTATGGAAAAGAACAGAGTGACCTGATGAAAAGGATAGACAAGGGTGAGCCGGATGTCATCATCCTTGCCGGTGATATTTTTGATGACGTGCAGGGAGACGATAACGCCAAGGCGCTCATAGAGCAACTGGTCCTGAAGTATCCGTGCTATTATACGACCGGAAATCATGAATACTGGAGCGGACGTACGCAGGAAATAAAAGACTATCTCCGGGAACGGGGGGTATATGTGCTCGCCGGGGATTGTGAAAAGATCACGATAAACGGCTATGTGCTGGATATATGCGGTGTGGATGATCCGGATTATCTGAGCGATCAGGAATGGCAGCAGCAGATCAGTCGGGCATACGCAGATACGGAAGCGACGCATATCAAGATCCTTGTATCGCATCGACCGGAAAAGGTATCGGTGTATCAACAGTATGATTTTGATCTGATATTGACCGGGCACGCGCATGGCGGACAGATCGGGATTCCGTTCATTGATCGTGGGGTATTTGCGCCGGATCAAGGTTTTCTGGCAGAGTATGCCAGTGGGAGCTATGCGCTTTCAAACGGCAGTATCATGGTGGTTAGCAGAGGGCTGGCCCGAGAAAGTACGCCTTTGCCCAGATACTTTAATCATCCGGAAATTGTGATGTTGGAGCTTGATTGATATATGAAAATGACGCGTGTAACAAATCTTGAAGTGGCGGAACTGGAATTCTATACACAATGGAACGAACGGCAGCTGAAGAGATTTTATGAGCCTGAAGAGGGCGTTTTTATCTGTGAAAGCGAGAAGGTTATTCGCAGAGCGCTATATGCCGGATATGAGCCCATCTCTGTACTCTGTCAGGAAGAGCGTTTTCCAGTGATTCAGGATATGGTCGCACAGCGCGATATACCGATATTTCTTGCCTCATATGACGACATGCGGTCTTTGACGGGATACTCTCTGACCGGAGGAATTCTGATGGCGATGCGGCGGAAAACGCTGAAAAGTGTGGAGGATATCCTGCGGCAGTGCGGGCACATCGTTGTGCTGGATGATGTGGAGAATCCGACCAATGTGGGTGCGATCTTTCGCTCGGCGGCAGCACTGGGAGCGGATGCCGTGCTTTTGACGGAAGGCTGCGCAGACCCGCTGTATCGCCGGGCGGCGAGAGTCAGCATGGGGAGTGTTTTTCAGGTTGACTGGACCTTCTCGGATGCGGATATTATGAACAAACTGCAGGGAAACGGATTTGAAACATATGCCCTGGCGTTGATGCCAAATGCCGACAAACTTGGGCAGATCGACCATCAAGCATCGAAGAAGGCTGTTATCTTGGGGAATGAGGAGCATGGAATTTCGAAAGAGATATTAGACAGAGCGGATCATTGTGTGGTGATCCCGATGCAGAGGGAAGTGGACTCTCTGAATGTGGCAGCAGCGAGCGCGGTTGCGTTTTGGGAGATCTTTCGCCCGTAAATAATCGTTTTGCGAGAGCGCAATGTGTGTTACAATATACAGAGTGAATTGTTGCAACACGGATAGGTAAAGAAAAATGACGGAAAGGAACAGAATAAATGAGTTACGCAGACAACGTATTTATAGATATGTGCAAAGATATTTTGGAAAACGGTACCAGCACCGAGGGTGAGAAGGTGCGCCCCCACTGGCCGGACGGGACGCCCGCCTATACGATCAAGAAATTCGGCATGGTGAACCGCTATGACTTGCGCAAGGAATTCCCGATCATGACACTGCGCCGCACGGCGTTAAAATCCGCCACGGATGAGGTGCTCTGGATCTGGCAGCAGAAGTCGAATAATATTCATGATCTGCACAGCCACATCTGGGACGAATGGGCGGATGAGAACGGCTCCATCGGCAAGGCCTACGGTTATCAGATGCAGGTGCAGCACCGGTACAAGGAGGGCATGATGGATCAGGTGGATCGGGTGATCTATGACCTGAAGAACAATCCCTTCAGCCGCCGCATCATGACGAATATTTATGTGCATCAGGATCTGCATGAGATGCGGCTCTATCCCTGCGCCTACAGCATGACCTTCAATGTAACGCAGCGAAAGGGCGAGGACAAGCTGACCCTCAACGCGATTTTGAACCAGCGCTCCCAGGATGTGCTGGCGGCGAACAATTGGAATGTGGTGCAGTATGCGGTGCTGGTGCATATGCTGGCGCAGGTCTGCGACATGCAGGTGGGCGAGCTGGTGCATGTGATTGCCGATGCGCATATCTATGACAGACATGTGCCGATCATTGAAGAACTGATCAAGCGGGAGCCGAAGCCGGCACCGACATTCTGGTTGAATCCGGAGATTCATGATTTCTATGCATTCACCAGAGACGATGTACGGGTGGACGGATACGAGACTGGAGAGCAGATCACGAACATTCCGATCGCGATATAGAGGATGCAACCGGCGGAGAGATAGCCGGAAAATATAAACAGAAAGGCAAGATAAAAACAGATGGAAAAACAGATGAGAAAAATCGGTATACAGATGAGCCTGTTGATGGGTACGGCACTGAGCTTTTTCCTGTCACTTACGGGATTGCTCAGTGCAGGGCAATTTACACTGCCGGCGTTTTGCATCAATTTCGCGGTGAGTTTTGTGATCAGTATGATCATCGGACTGCTGGTGCCCATGAAGAAGGTGACAGACCGGCTGGACGAACGGTTGGGCATCAGACCCCGCACACTGGCGGCGCGATGTTTGGATGCATTGGTGTCGGATCTGATCTATACGCCGATTATTACGTTTTGTATGGTGACGTTGGCCTGGCGTAATGCGGTGAGCCATGGCGCGCAGATCCCGTATGTGCCGATGATGCTTCGGTCGATGCTCATCAGTCTGTGCGTGGGATATGTGCTGATCTGGATCTTTATGCCGCTTTTTATGAAGCTGATCATGAAGAAAAACGGTGTGGGAGCGCCGAATCATCAAGGGACGGAGGAAAGAAAATGAATCTCATTGTAGCGGTGGACAACCATTGGGCAATCGGCAACCGGAATGAGTTGTTGATTCGGATTCCCAATGATCATAAGCATTTTCGGGAGGAGACGACGGGTAAGGTCGTGGTGTTAGGACGGAAGACGTTAGAAACGTTTCCGCAGGGACTTCCGCTCAAGAATCGCACGAACATTATCCTGTCGACAAAGCAGGAGTATCAGGTGAAGGACGCGATCGTGGTCCATTCGGTGGACGAGCTGCTCGAGGAACTGAAAAAATACGCGGATGAGGATATCTATATCATCGGTGGCGACAGTGTCTATAAACAGCTGCTGCCTTACTGCAATGTGGCACATGTGACGAAGATCGACCATACCTATGAGGCGGATGCGTATTTTCCCAATTTGGACGAGGATGACGACTGGGAGATCACGGCGGAGAGCGATGAGCTGACCTATTTTGATATCCCGTACCAGTTCCTGCAGTATGAGCGCAAACAGCAATAATCGTATGCAGACGGCTCAAGGCAACTGTGTATTGACTTTTGAAAATAAAAGTACGATAATAAATAAAGCATTTTTGTGTCATTCCAAAGAGATATTTATGAGAAAATAAAGGAAAGAAGGAAAAACCGATGGAAAAGAAAAACATTGACTGGGGAAATCTTGGATTTGGCTATGTGCAGACAGACAAGAGATATGTTTCTCTTTATAAAAATGGCGCATGGGATGAGGGAACGCTCTCTGACGATCCCAACATTATCCTGAATGAGTGTGCGGGTGTATTGCAGTATGCGCAGACTGTGTTTGAGGGATTGAAGGCATATACTACCGAGGACGGTCATATTGTTACATTCCGTCCCGACTTGAATGCTTCCCGTATGGCGGACTCTGCGGCGAGACTGGAGATGCCCGTGTTCCCTGAGGAGCGTTTCATTCAGGCGGTGACAGAGGTTGTTGCGGCGAATGAGGCATTTGTGCCCCCTTACGGCAGCGGTGCGACGCTGTATGTGCGTCCTTATATGTTTGGCTCCAATTCGGTCATCGGTGTAAAGCCTGCGGACGAGTACCAGTTCCGTATTCTCTGTACGCCGGTAGGTCCTTATTTTAAGGGCGGTGTAAAGCCTTTGACAATTCGTGTCAGCGATTTCGATCGTGCTGCACCGCACGGAACCGGTCATATCAAGGCGGGTCTGAACTATGCGATGAGCCTGCATGCGATCGTTTCTGCACATAAAGAGGGATATGATGAGAATATGTACTTGGATCCCGGCACACGTACCAAGGTGGAGGAGACCGGCGGTGCAAACTTCCTGTTTGTGACCAAGGACGGCAAGGTGGTAACACCGAAGTCTGACAGTATTCTTCCTTCCATTACACGCCGTTCCCTGATCTATGTGGCAAAGGAATATCTGGGTCTCGAGGCGGAGGAGAGAGAAGTATATCTGGATGAGGTTAAGGATTTTGCAGAGTGCGGTCTGTGCGGCACGGCAGCGGTAATCTCTCCTGTCGGCAAGATTGTGGATCACGGCAAAGAGATCTGCCTGCCCAGCGGTATGACAGAGATGGGGTCTGTTACGAAGAAGCTGTATGAGACATTGACCGGTATCCAGATGGGACGTATTGAGGCACCCGAAGGCTGGATTCATGTGATCAAATAAGACTGTACGGTGGATCTGTGAGAGGACATATAAACAGGAATGTAATCAAAAAAATGATCGGCTGCATCCTGCTGATCCTGACGGGGATGCTGGTGCCTGTCGCCTGTCGGAGCAAGGACACGCGGGTGGTGTTTACCAAGGGATTCGCAAAGGATGAGGTGTTCCGGATTGAGGACGAGACCTGTCGTCTGCCGGAGATCATGGTCTATCTGACAACGATACAAAACCAGTACGAGTCGGTATACGGAGAGCAGATCTGGGATGTGTCATTAGACGGTGTGACGCTCGAGGAAAACATCAAGGATACCGTGCTTGCGCGGATCGCGCAGGTGAAGACCATGTATCTGCTTGCGAAAGACCGCGGCGTGACGCTGGATGCGCAGGAGGCTGCGCTGGTAGAGCGGGCGGCGGACGAGTATTATGCATCTCTGAACAAGACGGAGATCGCGCAGATGCAGGTGTCGAAGGAGACCGTTCAGGGACTGTACGAGGAATATGCGCTGGCCCAGAAGGTGTACCGGATTTTGATTGCGGATATCAATCCGGAGATCAGTGACGACGAAGCGCGAACGATTACCGTACAGCATATTTTGCTGCGGACGTACACGGTAAACGGATCCGGCAAAAAGACAGCGTACACCGACGAGGCGAAAGCGGTGCTGTACCAGAGGGCTCAGGAGATCCGCGAGCAGGCTGTCGCAGGGGATGTAGATTTTGCAGAGCTCGCATCGCGCTACAGCGAGGATGCCAACATCACGTATTATTTCGGCAAGGGAGATCTGGATCCTGCCTTTGAGGCAGCGGCGTTTCAGCTGGAGACTAACGAGATCAGCGATGTGGTGGAGAGCGAGAGCGGATACCATATCATCAAGTGCCTGAGCACCTTCAATCGGGAGGAGACGGACGCAAACAAGGTAAAGCTTGTTGAAAAGCGCCGTAAAGAAGCGGTCGCCCAGGAATATGACGCCTTTGTGGAGACACTGGCCAGAGACTTGAACCACAGTCTGTGGGACGAGGTGGAACTCTTGCACGACGATGGTGTGACGACGGATAATTTCTTTCAGGTATACGAAAAATATTTTCCGCAGGATGGTTCTAACGGTACTTCATAAAAATTTTAGAATCTTGGAAAGCCCGATAAACAGGCACTTCCAGACAAATTATTAGCACTCATCTTGAATGAGTGCTAATTTTTTGTTGACTTTTGGATTTGTCTGTTTTAAACTGATGTTCAGGATGAGACGTATTTATTATAGTATTTCATTTTTTAAGAAAGGAATGTGATAGAAATGGTTGCAAAAAGCGGTAACTTGTCAATTAACAGTGAGAATATTTTCCCCATTATCAAGAAATGGCTGTACTCGGATCATGATATTTTCTACAGGGAGTTAATTTCCAACGGTTGTGATGCGGTGACCAAGCTGAAGAAGCTGGACATGATGGGCGAGTATACACTGCCGGAGGGGTACAAGGCGAGAGTGGATGTGATTGTGGATCCCGATAAAAAGACGCTGACATTTCAGGACAACGGTCTGGGCATGACTGCGGACGAGGTGGAGGAGTACATTAATCAGATTGCGTTCTCCGGCGCAACGGATTTCATCGAGAAATACAAGGATAAGAGCAATGCGGATCAGATCATCGGGCACTTTGGGTTAGGGTTCTATTCCGCGTTTATGGTGGCGGATGAGGTGCATATCGATACGCTTTCGTATAAGGCAGACGCCAAGCCGGTGCACTGGGAGTGTGACGGCGGCACGGAGTTTTCCATGGAGGAGGGCAGCCGGACGGAAGTCGGTACGACCATCACGCTGTTTTTAAATGAGGATTGTCTGGAGTTCTGTAATGAGTACAAGGCGCGGGAGGTTGTGAAAAAGTATTGTTCTTTCATACCCACGGAGATCTACCTGTCGAAGGCGGATACCAAGGAGACGCAGATCGTCAAGGAGTCTGAGAAATTGCCGGATGACGAGGTGATCGAGGAGATCGCACCAGAGAAAAAGGACGACGCGGAGGCGACAAGCGACGAGGAGACCAAGGAGCCGGAAGAGAAGAAATATAAGATCAAGAAACGTCCGGAGCTGGTCAATGAGACAACGCCGCTTTGGGCAAAGCATCCCAATGAGTGCAGCAAGGAGGAATATCTGGAGTTTTACCGCAAGGTATTTCAGGATTACAAGGAGCCGTTGTTCTGGATCCATTTGAATATGGATTATCCGTTCAACCTTAAGGGTATTTTATATTTCCCCAAGATCAACATGGAGTACGAATCCATCGAGGGTACCATTAAGCTGTACAACAATCAAGTGTTTATCGCGGACAATATCAAGGAAGTCATTCCGGAATTCCTGCTGTTGTTAAAGGGCGTGATCGATTGTCCGGATCTGCCGCTCAACGTGTCCCGAAGTGCGCTGCAGAATGACGGCTTCGTGAAGAAGATCGCGGAGTATATCACGAAAAAGGTGGCGGACAAGCTGGCCGGTATGTGCAAGACCGAGAAAGAAGAGTATGATAAATATTGGGACGATATCAGCCCGTTCATCAAGTTCGGCTGCTTGAAGGATGACAAGTTCTGTGAGAAAATGAATGACTACATCCTCTTTAAGAATCTGGACGGCAAGTATCTTACGCTGCCGGAGTGTCTGGAGACAAAGCCCATCGATACGGAAGGCGAGGAGGACGACCGGAGCGGAGCGGATGCCGCAGGACAGGCTGTTGACGAGAACGGCGAAAAAGTGGAAGCAGAGATCGTTGCGGATGAGCGGACGACAGCGGATGAGCAGGCGGCAGAGGATAAAAAGAAGGAAAAGATCATTTATTATGTGACGGACGAGCAGCAGCAGAGCCAGTATATCAATATGTTTAAGGCGGCCAAAATGGATGCGGTGATCCTCACACACAACATTGACCAGCCGTTTATTTCACAGTTGGAGAGCAAAAATGAAGGCGTGAAATTCCTGCGGATCGACGCGGATGTGACGGATGCGCTGAAAGCCAAAACCTCCAAGAAAGCGCAGGAGGAGTTGGAGAAACAGGCGGAGACCATCGGCCGTATCATGAAGAAGGCGCTTAAGAATGACAAGATCACCATCAAGGTGGAAAAGCTAAAGAATAAGAAGATTTCTTCCGTGCTGACGCTCTCGGAGGAGACGAGGCGGATGCAGGATATGATGAAGATGTATTCCATGAACGGTATGGGCATGGGAGATTTCGGCGGAGGCGGAGAGACCCTGATCCTGAATGCCAACCATCCTCTGGTGCAGTATGTGGTAGAGCATGAGGAGGGTGAGAACACAGAAATGATCTGTGAGCAGCTCTATGATCTTGCGAAATTGCAGCAGGCACCGCTTTCATCGGAGTCGATGACCAAATTTGTGGCCAGAAGCAATGAAATTATGATGCTTCTTGCAAAATAGTCAATAAAAACTGAAAAACAGGGAAAGAATAGAGAGTAACGACTGCACAAGATCAGTTTTCTGTTCTTTCCTGATTTTGTGCATAAATTATCGAATAATTTCCTAAAAGATATGGAAATTTTCTAAAAATACAGTATAATAAAAGAAAGAAACTTTCTTTAGAAAGAAACTTTCTTTAGAAAGAGGTATTTTTTAGATAGAAGAAATTTTATCGGAATGGGGGGATGCAGTTTGGCGAAAGAAATGATAGCAATGCTTCTGGCCGGTGGACAGGGCTCCAGACTTTATGCGTTGACACAAAATCTGGCAAAGCCGGCAGTGCCGTTTGGCGGGAAATATCGCATGATTGATTTCCCGCTGTCAAACTGCGTCAATTCAGGGATCGATACGGTAGGCATTCTGACGCAGTATCAGCCGCTTGTGTTTAACGAGTATATCGGAAACGGACAGCCATGGAACCTGGACGGCATAGGCGGCGGGGTACATGTGCTCCCGCCTTATCAGTCTGCGAAGGGATCAGACTGGTATAAGGGGACGGCAAACGCGATCTATCAAAATATTGCTTTCATTGAGCGCTACGAACCGGAATGTGTGATCATCCTGTCGGGGGATCAGATCTGCAAGCAGGATTACAGTGAGTTTTTGCAGTTCCACAGACAAAAGGGGGCAGAATTTTCCGTGGCGGTCAGAGAGGTCTCCTGGGAGG
>JAFVAO010000053.1 GCA_017480445.1 Lachnospiraceae bacterium | reverse complement strand
CGGCATGGCGCCAATATGGAAGTACTCCGCAACCGCTATAATAAGAGCATCCGCCTTGCGCCGCTGTTCGATCATGGCATATCGCTTTTGAGCCGCTGTGCCTCTACAGAGGAAATGCTGCAGGAGGATCTGCTCTCGGACAAACCGGTGCAGTGCTTTGTGGGCTCTAAGTCTTCTCTGGAAAATTTGAAATTGATCCCGCCGGACAGGCGGCCGGTACTGCATCCGCTCCCCGATCATGCAGCGGATATTTTGTCGGAAGGACTGGAGGATGCTTTGGACAAGAGAATGTTAGACCGGATCTGCGAGATGATCCTTGCGAGGTGGCAGGCATATGAAAATTTTTGCGATCAAAGATGAAAGTATATCCGCCGATAAGGTTTTGGGCTATCTGATCTATTATGAGAACGCGCATGCCTTTTACATCGAGTTGCCGGAGGATGCCGATGTCTGGGAGACGCCACTGCTTTTGTCCTCCTTCGCGAAGCGCGGAGAGTACAGCATCGGCAGCTACTGGAGCCGCCTGTGGGTGGAACAGCGCATCATCCCGCAGGATCGTCAGAATATCGGTCAGATCCTGCGCGACAATCATTTATATGCGTATGACGAATTTGAATTATTGAAGCTCTCTATGGGGCGCTGTGCCCAAGATCAGTGTTATCTGGAAGAAGTCCATGAAAAAGATCTGCCGGCGATGCTCGCGGAGCGATGGAAGCTGAAATTGGATGACGCGATCCCTCTAAAGGACGGTCGTCTGCTCGCCTTTTTTCGAAACGGCGAAGTGCGTCTTGTTGATGTGAAAAAATGCGCCGAGGGACATTCCGCCTGTCTGCCTTATATCAACAATCCGGATCGTTTCCCGCGGCTCAACGTACAGCCGGACGGTTACGGTGTGATGTGGAGTGAACAGGCCGTCCTCTCCGACCGCGAACTATACGCGTGCGGTACTGCAGTGCCGCTATCGCTGGATGATTTCTGCAGCTTTGTGCAGAACCGCGTGGTCAATTCCTCGGAGGCCTGCAAATTGTTAGATTGCTCACGACAGAATATCGATGACTTGACCAAGCGCGGCAGGCTCCATCCGATCCGCACGGACGCCAGAAATAAATTATATCTGAAAAATGAAGTGATGCAGCGGAGAAAAGGGCTGTGATTGATCCCTCAGCCCTATTTCTCTGTTTCATTCTCTTTCCCGACAACACCCCTGCATGCCGCAAACAACGGTACATTCGTCATCCAGTCCTGTATCCGGTAACCGGACATGGATAACCTGACAGGGCGGGAATCCGCATGGTTTTTATAGAACTGCGACAAGGATTTTGAGCGAAGATTCTCTTCTGCTTTTACCTCGATCGGAACCAGTACGTCTTCATCCTGAACCAGAAAATCAAGTTCCAGTTTGGATGTGTCACTGTCATAATAAAAAATGTCGCTTTCTGCATAGCATTTTAATTGTTCCAAAACATACTGCTCCGTAAGTGTACCTTTGTATTCTTCAAAAACATTGGCACCCAGAAGAATCGTGGATATCGGTGCATCTACCATTGCACCCATTAATCCGTGATCTACGAGAAACAACTTAAAAGCAGAAAAATCTTCATAATATTTTAGGGGAATTCCTGCCTTCCGTACCCGCGATACCTTATGCACAACACCGGCATCGATCAGCCATTCTATCGCCAATTCATAGTCCTTGGCTCTGGCTCCTTTTTGTACATCGCCGTAGACAAATTTTTTATTGCTTTTTGCCAATTGCTGTGGAATCGAATTCCACACCTGATGGATTCGCCCGAGGATTTCCGGTTTTGCGTGCTTTGAGATATCCAGTGAATAATCCGCCAAAATTCTCTTCTGCATATCCCTGATCGCCTGTGGTTTACGCCCATCTATATAGCCCTGTACAACCTCCGGCATTCCGCCTGTAAAATAATATTCCCGCAATGCATCCGTGTACATCGTGGTCAAGGAGTTCAAATCTTCCAAGGGTGCTTTGGTCAGTCTCTCATAAGCATTCCGGCCCAGTCTTGCCAGAACATATTCCGGAAACGATAGCGGATAAAGCGTCATCTCATCTACTTTGCCGACCGGAAAAGACACGCCCTCATGTATGGCGAGTCCTAAAAGCGAACCGGCTGCAATAATATGATATTGCGGCGCATCTTCGCAAAAATATTTCAATGCGGAAAGAGCCCTTGGCACCTCCTGTACCTCGTCAATAAATATCAGTGTTTTGCCGGCTGTCACATTCTGTCCGCTGATGATTTCTATGTCGGAAATCAATTTTTCAGTCCGAAAACCGGCTCCAAACAGATCTGCTATTCTCTCATCCTTGTCACAATTCAGCACGATCAGATGATCAAACTCTCTGCTTCCGAACTCTTTTACAATATATGATTTTCCGACCTGTCTGGCACCGTATATGATGAGTGGCTTTCTATATGGATCCTCTTTCCATGCAAGCATTCTTCCATAGATTTCCCGTTCCATCAACTGACCCCCTTTTGCTCTTATCACTGTTTATGCTGCTTATTGGGCTATGTTACTTATTGTACACAGATATACATACCTTAAACCTATTTTATCACGGAAAACAGAGGCGTCAACATTTTTTGGAACGATCTTTTTGGATTTTTAACATTTTTCGGAACGATCTTGAATCTCTACCAATCAATAACGCAACCTCAAAATATGCCGCTTGACACATCTCAGGCGGCATTCTACACTATCCATATACTATTTTCAGGAGGAACCCTATGCAACATACAGTCAATCCCCATGCCACCCCCGCAGCCAAGGCGCTGCTGCACAACCTGTGCGAGACCGCCGGTCATGCCATCATCACCGGCCAGCACACGCAGACCAATCCCATGGAGGAGATTGCCTATATCCGTTCGGTTACGGGCAAGGAGCCGTTGCTGCGGGGCTTTGAACTGCTCTCCTATTCCCCCAACATCTGCTACACCGATGCGTCCGAAGCATGCCTGACGGAAATCTACGAGAACCGTGGCACCCTCGAGACGGCACTGCGCTGGGCCATGCAGAGCAAGGGCATCCTCACGTTCACCTTCCACTGGTTTTCACCGCTCGGCGGCCATGACAAAAGCTTCTACAGCAAAAATACCGACTTTGATCCCACGCGGATCCTGCTGACAGACAGTGCGGAGCGCCGGGCCTTCTATCGGGATCTGGATGTCATTGCTGCGCTCTTAAAACCCTTTTTACAAAACGATATTCCCATTCTGTGGAGACCTTTCCATGAGGCCGACGGGACATGGTTCTGGTGGGGTTCCCGCGGGCCGGAGATTGCCTGCCGGCTCTATCAGATGATGTATGATCGCTTTACAGACAAACATCACCTGGACAACCTGCTGTGGGTCTGGAATTGCCCACTGCGGACCGGTTATCCGGGTGATGCCTATGTTGATGTCATATCCACCGACATTTATCTGCCTGCGTACGAGGCCACGGATTATGCCGATGCCTATCATGCCCTGATACAGAATACGACGTCCCGCAAAGTGGCTGCGCTGGGCGAGGTTGGCTACCTGCCCGACATCCGTCTCTTAGCACAGAGTCGTGTCCCCTGGGCGTATTACATGACATGGTCCAAGGAGTTCTGCATCGGCGAGCAATACAATCGCACCGCAGCGCTGCGGGATCTGTACGAAAGTCCCTACGCGCGCACGCTGCCTGACTGAGCCTCAGCCCTGCGCCCCTGCTCCGAATAGGCTCCCTGCGCGCAACACAGTCGTCCATGCGCTCGCTACCCCAGTCGCTTCTCCAGTTCCTCGATCACGATCTTGAGCGCCTTGATGCGGGCGTAGTGTTTGTCATTAGATTCCAGAATATGCCATGGCGCGAACACGGTGCTGGTCTTTTGGATCATTTCGTCCACCGCGACCTCATACTGATCCCACTTCTCGCGATTTCTCCAGTCCTCATCCGTGATCTTCCACTGCTTTTCCGGCGTATTCTGGCGGTCTGTAAACCGCGCCAGCTGGGTGTCCTTATCAATCTGCACCCAGAATTTGATCACGACCGCTCCCCAGTCATGCAGTTCCTTTTCAAATTCATTGATCTCGTTGTAGGCTCTCTGCCAGTCATTCTCCGAGCAAAAACCCTCCAGCCGCTCCACCATCACCCTGCCATACCAGGTGCGGTCAAAGATCGCGATATGTCCGTCCTTGGGCAGACGGTTCCAGAAGCGCCACAGGTAATGGCGATTCTTCTCTCTGGGTTCCGGCGACGCGATCGGATGCACCTCGAAGCCCCTGGGATCCAGCGCTGCCGTCAGCCGCTTGATATTGCCGCCCTTGCCGGCCGCATCCCAACCCTCGTAGGCGATGATCACCGGAATCTTCGCCTGATAGATCCGGTTGTGCAGTTCGGCCAGCTGATGCTGCAGCTTCTCCAATTGTTTCTCATACTGCGCGTCACTGATGGATTTGTGCAGATCAATCTCCCGAATGCGCGGCATACGCTTGAGCGGAAACGTGTTCTGCAGAATCGCTGCCGCACGCCCTGTGTTCTGCAGTGCGATATCGATGTTTTTTACCAACAGCTCCATGACCTGCAGCTCAGCCCATTTCCGGTTCTTGGCATCGATAAAATACCACGGCGCGATAAATTGATTGGTCGCCTCCAGATATGCATCATATACATCCACACAGCGATCGTAATGCTTATTCTGCCAGCGATCCCATTTCCCGACTCTCCAGGAAGTACTTTTCTCATCCGCAAGCTCCCTGAGGCGCTTCTTCTGCTCCGCCTGCGTGATATGGAAGAAGAATTTGACTACCAGATAACCATTGTCTGAGAGCTGTCTCTCAAAGCGTTTGATGCTGGTCAGCTGTGCGTGGTACTCCTCCTCCGTCGTCTGTTCGGTCAGGCGGTTTCTGGTGATCTCATCCATCCAGCTTCCGTCGAAAAAGGAGAATTTTCCGGCCTCCGGTATACGCACAAAATAGCGGTACAAAAAGGGGCGCCGCAGCTCGTCCTCGCTGGGCTTGGACAGGGTTTCCGTCTTGTAGAATCTCGGGTCGAGATTCTTGATCACCCGCCCCAGCACACTGCCTTTGCCGGCCGCACCCCATCCGTCAAAAATCACAAGCACGGGGAGTTTGTTCTCCTTGATGGCCAGCTGGCGGTCTGTCAGCTCCGTTCTCACCTTCTGCAGCCGTCTCGTCATTTCCTCATCGTCCGGCTTGCTGCTTTTTACCCAATCCTTCAGCATAAAATCCCTCCTTCCCTTCGAGTGATCACTCCCTTGATTATTTCGACGGATGCGGCATATGCGCATACAGCGT
Source organism: Lachnospiraceae bacterium (assembly GCA_017480445.1). Taxonomy (GTDB): domain Bacteria; phylum Bacillota; class Clostridia; order Lachnospirales; family Lachnospiraceae; genus Acetatifactor. The sequence continues at coordinate 13,153 of JAFVAO010000053.1, read as the reverse complement.
CATCGCGGTCTTGCTGATCGGCATCGTCTGCAATGTGATCCGCCCCGGTCCATTGATCACGGTATTGAAAAATCCCTCGCCGCCCAGGAACATGTTCTTCACGCCCTTGACTGTCTGGGTGTCGATACTGCAGGTGCCATCCATCGCTGCCAGATAACCGGTATCAACGATCTTTCTCTGCCCCGGCTGCAGCACATAGTCAAGCGCAGCGCCGTCGATCTCGGCGAACACCAGGCCGCTGCCGGAGATCTTCTGCATGATGAATCCCTCACCGCCGAAGAATCCGCTGGCAATCTTTTTCTGCAGGAAAATCGACAGCTCCACATTGCCACAGCTTGCAAGATACGCTGACTTCTGCAGGATCACCGGCTTGTCCGGCGTCACCTCATACGCGACGATCGATCCGGGGAATTTGGATGCAAATGCAATCTCGCCCGCCTGTCTCGCGATGTATCTGTTCTGGAAAAGTGATTCCCCTGAGACCATTCTCCCAAGCACCTTGCCGATTCCGCCGCCCTCTGTCTGCATCTCGATGCCATCGTCCATCCAGGACATCGCGCCGGCCTCACACATCATTTGCTCCCCTGTCTCCAGTCTGCAGATCAGTACCGGCAGATTTCCACCCTTAATCTCATAGTTCATTGCAATACCTCCTCGTTTTTTACTTGTATAGTCACAGATCCCTTCCGATCTGCTCACTATTGTTTTCTTTTGTATCCACTCTTATAATAGCCTGTTTTACCCCTGCATTTCAAGTAGGAACCGGCCAAATTACCGAAAAATAATTACCGGAACTGAATGCACTCCATGCGCCCCTGTCTGACCCGCACTGTCACTGCTCCCGCCTCCGGCGTCTGTACGGTCAGACTGCCCATCTCGGCAAGTCGCTCCAAGACCTCTCTGTGCGGATGTCCATAGGGGTTATTGCGCCCGCAGGAGATCACGGTGCAGCGGGGCGCAAGCTGCCCAAGCAGCGCCTCGCTGTTGGTGCCTGCACTGCCGTGGTGCGCACATTTGAACAGCGCAATGTTGCAGATGCCACGCTCCTGCAATTGCACCAGAAGCTGCCGTTCCCCGGTCCCCTCCACATCTCCCGTCAGCAGAACTGATTGACTGCCGAACCGTATGAGAAAACACTCAGAGCCTGCGTTCCCACCGCTTCCCTGCCCATCTGCGCATGGGTGCAGGCACAGGAATGAAACATCGTCTGCGTCCTTGCCCGTAAACCCAATACCCGCACAAATGTAAGCGATATCCGGTGGTCTGTCCATCTCCGCAATCACGCGATAGATCTCACGGAATTCCTCCTGCCGCAGGCTCGGTTCAATCTGCGGCAGAATGACCTGCGCCACCTGTATATGTTCCTCTTTGCTGCTTTGCAGCAGCTCCAGCAGACCGTTCACATGATCCGCGTCGGCGTGCGAGATAAACATGCCGTCACTCCGGTCAATGCCGTAATATTTCAGAAACGGGATCAATACCTGTTCCCCCACATGTTTCCGGCTGCTGCTGCCGCAATCAAATAAATACACCTCACCGGTGGCAAGCTGTACACAGATTCCATCCCCCTGCCCCACATCCAGAAAGGTGATCTGATGCACCCGTCCGCGGGAGATTCCAAGCAGACATACGCCGCCAAGCAGTGCGACAATACAACTCACCCGCAGGATCTTTTCCCGCCGCAGCTGCTTTGCCGCCTGCATCTTTTTCCTCTTACACCATTGCGCATAAAAACCGGATCCGCCGATGACACTCATCCAGATCAGGTAGTACAGAACCATCTGCCAGATCGCCGGCCTCCCGGGGTTCCACATGGGATGCGGCAGGCGCTCCGCCAGCAGGCAGAGCGCTTCATAGCCATTCAATATCCATACATCCAGCGTTCCAACGATACCGAGTCCCGGCACGGCCATGGCGATGATCCCCGCCACCATCACAACCTGCATGAAGGGAATGATACACACATTCAGGAACAGCGCGTACACCGGCACCTCATAGGAAAACCACAGCTGCACCGGCAGTGTCGTGGCGGTAATCGCACATCCTGCCAGCAGTCCCTGCCGCAGCTGCTCCAATCCTTTTTCGCAGACGAAGCATATCCGTTTGCGCCACTTTCCCTCCACATAGCGCCGCAGTTTCCCGCGCCGATCCGCCTGCCCGCTGCCCTGCAGCACCGGGAACAGCGCCCCCACGCCGAGCACTGACGTGAAAGAAAGCAAAAAACCCATATGTGTGATCCATGCCGGATGCACGCACAACAAAATCGCTGCGGCCACGCCCAGCGCCGTTAGCATATCATACGTTCGCCCGAGGATCTGCGCGAGCATCCGCAGCAGATACATGACGATCGCGCGACATGCCGACACGCCAAAGCCGGTCATCAGCCCATACAGCACCAGCAGAATGCTGCCGGCCACAGCCGCTCCCCACACCGGTACCCCTAAGCCCCGCAGTCGTTTATACAGGCCGACACCCAACAGTGTAATATGCAGGCCGGAGATACTCAATATATGGATGATGCCGCTGCGGCGATACAGCTCCTTCACATCGGCGTCCACCCCCGCCTTATCTCCGAGCAGCATCGCCGCCAGAATCGACGCTTCCTTGGGCGGGAACACCTGATACAGCCGCTCCTCGAAATGGCTCCGGACACCATACAGCCATTCCGCCAGCCCAGGCTTCTTCCCCTGCATGGCAAGAATGCGCACCTGACGCATCCGCCCTGCATATCCCAGCGAATGATAATAGGCGGCATAGTCGAACTCCCCCGGATTCGTCGCCGGCGAAAACGCCTCCATGCGCCCCTCTACCAGCACCTGCGAATACAGGATCAGCTGCTCTGCCTCTTCATATGCACATACAATTTTTTCATTGGAAATCTGTTGCCACAGATCCGTGGCATCCATCGAAGATCCCTCCACCCGGAAGGACTCTTTTTGAATCTTGATCAAAAAAGAAGTTGCGTCTTTCTCACATATCGTGCCGGCCACCGTGACCGTTTGGCGATCCCAGGGGGGATTGTCCGCCCGGTCCGGCGCGCGCCCATGCACGAGCGCTGTAAGCAGCGCCAGGCAGAAAGCACAACACAATAGCGGTCTTTTCATGTTCTGCTCCTTGTTTTATTTTTCCAGTGTTGTCACATAGTCCAAATTGCGCTCGTAGACAGATTGTCCAAAGCTTGCCGGGACCTCCCCGTTGACCAGAATCTGTACTTTGTTGACATTGCTCAATTCCGCGAGGGAATTCACAATGGAATAAATCGACAGTTCCATGGAAACGTTGTTGACCACCGTCAGAAAACCGGCGTCCAGATTGACATAACACACGCCGTCCTGCGTGGTCACACCCAGCACCTTGACCTCCGGATTGATCGTCGGGTACAAGCCTTCGATCTTCCCGCTGGGGCCGGCGATCAGTTCCTCCACCACAAAACGCTCCTTGGGCATATTGGTCGAATAGTACTTTTCTCTATAGCCTCCGATCAGCTTGTCCCCCTCCGCATTGGCAAAATAAAGCTTCACCCGCGCAAGCTCGTAGGTGTTGATCTCGTTTCCGTCATTGTCGATGAACAGATCCGCGCTCATCAGGCCCACCACATTGCCTGCATTGTCAAACAGCTGCTTCCCCTCCACCGTGATCTCCACATAGCGCACAATCGGCAGCTGGGCCAGCGTCCGCACGATCGCGGCGCGCACCAGCACCTCCGTGGTCGGGGATAAATTCAGATATTCCTCGCTCACATCCAACGTCAGCTTTCCGTCCTTATGGTTGATCGAACGAACCGTAAAGCCCATCGCGAGCGGAGCTTTGTACTCCAGATTTTTCGACGGCTCGGAAAGCGCCTGCACCAGCTCATTGATCATCGCGTCATTCTGCGTCGCTTCCATGTGGTGGGCGTGTCCCTCCACCTTGGTCTCCGTGCTGCTCAGCGTGTAAATCTGATAGGCATCCTCATCCGCGACAGGCGTTTCGGCGCAGGCGCCGAGCAGCCCTGCCACCAGAAACACCATCCCCATGAGCAGCCATTTTTTGATGATAAATCGGTCTTTCATACCAACTCTCTCCGTACACTCATACTTTCTCCGCCGCAATATAATTCAACGGAATTTTGACGACAAAGGTCGTTCCCTCTCCCTCCACGCTTTCCACAGTCAGCGTGCCTCTGTGCTGCAGAACCGCACTCTTGGTGATGGCGAGACCAAGCCCCGTTCCGCCGATCTCCCGGGAGTGGGATTTGTCCACGCGGTAGAATCGTTCGCAGATATGTTCCAGCGCAGACTCCGGTATACCGATTCCGGAATCACTCACCTGGAATGTAAAAAACTGATGATCCGCATCCAGCAGTACCTTGACCCAGCCATGATCCTTATTGTACTTGATCGCATTCTCCACCAGATTGGTCATCACGAGCGTCATTTTGATCTCGTCCACCTCCGCCGTGACGGCGCGCATACTCTCAAAAACGAGCTCCACATCCTTCTTGCGGGCGATCGGCCGCAGTCTCTTGAGGATCAGCTCCACCAGATCATTGATGTTGAGCGACACAATCTTCATTTCCTTGGAATTTTTATCTAACTTCACAAGCGCCAGCAGATCTGTGATAATCCTGTTTTCTCTGTCAATCTCCGAGACAATGTCCTCCATAAATTCATGGTAAAGCTCCGACGGCGCGTCAGACTGTGCCAACAGCGCATCCGCCAGCACCTTCATGGAAGTCATGGGCGTCTTCAACTCATGGGATACGTTTGCCACAAAGTCCTGTCTGGACTGATCCAGCGTGCGCATGCGGCGCAGCAGCTGGTTAAACGCCTCCACAATATGGATTGTCTCCACGTAATCCGGCACCGAGATGCTCTCGTCCGTATAGCCGGCAGTGACATCCTTGATCGCCTCTGTAATCCGGTTAAACGGTCTGGTCATCATCACCGATACCACAATCGCCAGTGTGACTACCACCAACGCCAGGAGTGTCTCAATGATGATCACGCGGCGCTGCAAAACCTCCATCATCCGCACAATACTGCTGTTAGAGATACTGGTGAGCATCACGCCCTTCACGTTGCCGTCAGAGGCCGCATTGGCCGTCGTATCCGTGATCGGCGTCGTCATTTCTATGTACCCGTGCTCCGGATCATAGTGCGAAATATTCTCTCCGCGAAAGCATTTGATCACTTCCTCGGAGATCATGATTTTTCCTTCGCTGATCCCATAGGTGTCCTTGACAACCTTGAAGTTGCTGCCGATGATGATCACGCGTCCCTCATACAAATTAGACAGCATTTCCAGCTCTGCATTTGTCACTTCTCTGGTGGTGCGATATACCTGTTCTTCAGACCGGTAATTCGCAAGATAATCATTGCTGATCAGGTGATTTGCCACAATCTTCAACTGACTCTGCACCGTGGCAATACGATTTTCCACTGCTCGATCCTCATAGTTTTGCACGATTCCCGCGCCCACGATATAGCCGGGCACAATTCCCATGACAAGCACGATGAGAAAGATCTGCAGTCGGAGACTTTTGAGAGGCATTCTTTGCCGAAGTAATTCCAGTACATTCCGTTTCGTTTCCATTGCATACCCTGTCATTCGTTCAGAAAATAATAACCCACGCCCCATTTGGTATGGACATATTGCGGTTCACTGGGATTGGACTCGATCTTCTCGCGCAGGCGGCGAATATGTACATCAACCGTGCGGACATCGCCGGGATAATCCACACCCCAGACCAGATTCAGCAGCATCTCCCTGCCATAGACTTTATTCGGATTGGTGATCAGAAGTTCCAACAGCTCAAATTCCTTCGCCGTCAGTCCGATCTCCTTGTTTTGAATATAGACTCTTCGGCCTTCACAATCCAGGCGCATATCGCCGCTCTCAACAAACCGCACCGTTTCCCGCGCGCTGCCCTTCGGCTCCACTCTGCGCATGATCGCCTTGATGCGCGCCTTTACCTCCAGTATGTTGAAGGGCTTCGTGATATAGTCATCCGCGCCATATTCAAGCCCCAGAATCTTATCCATATCGTCACCCTTCGCAGTCAGCATGATGATGGGAACCGAAGAGAATTCCCTGATCTGCTGGCATACTTCAAAGCCGCTCAGCTTCGGCAGCATCACATCCAGCAGAATGATATCATAGGGATTGTTCCGCGCATATTCCAGCGCTTCCTCGCCGTCATACGCACAATCCACCTTCAGGTCATCCTGCTCCAGACTGAACCGGATCCCCTTCACGATCAACTTCTCATCATCCACTACCAAAACTCTTCTCTGCGCCATCTTCTATCCCTCTGCTCACATCTGATCACTGCACCGTGATCAGTTCCCTGATTTTTTCAAATGCAGCTTCCTTAATCCCGGACACCTGCATGATATCCTCCACTTTGCGAAATGCCCCCTGCTCATTGCGATAGGCAATGATTGCCTGTGCCCGCGCCTCCCCAATTCCCGGAAGCGTACACAGAAGCGCTTCATCCGCCGTGTTGATATTCACTCTGCGGTCGGCATCCGTCCCGTTGCTCTCCGCAGACCACGTATCCTCCACCGTCGGAAAATAAATCTGCTGCCCGTCTGTCACCAAAGCCGCCAGGTTCACCGCGCGGGTCTCCGCCTGCTCATCAAAACCGCCTGCTGCCTCCAGGGCATCACAGACTCTGCTGCCGGGTGGCAGTTTCACCACGCCAGGCGCACGCACCGCCCCACAGACATACACGCAGAGCAACGCCTCCGCTGCCGTCGGATCTGTCTGCGCATCTTCCTGTCCGTTCACAGCCGTCTGTGCCACCCGCTGCGCCGATCCCGCTGTCTGTGCTGACTGTTGCGCGGACTCTGCCGCTTGCTGCACGGACTCTGCATTCCATGTCTGTTCCGTGTCCGCCGAAATGATAAGCGCCCGATCCGTACGACCGCACCCGCTCTGCATCGCCAGACTGATCAGACTGCCAAAAACCAGACTGAAATACAACCGGCTAAACCATACCCTGTCTTTGCTTCTGTCTTTAATTCTGTTTTTATGCATATACATGTCTCCTCTCCCGTTCACGCAGCCGCACTGCCCTTCTCCGGAAGCGAAACATCTTTTGCCTTCTGTTTGCTGACAATGTTTATTGTAAGATAATCCCTCACTTTTTACAAGAATTATTAAGAAAAATTCAAAATTATCAGCTCCACTTAAACACGATGACCCCGACGATCGCAACGGCCATGCCGATGGCCTTACGCCAGTCCCAGGACTGCCGCTCCACGCCAAACCACCCCGCCAGTTCGATCGCATATGCCACCGTCAACTGTGAGATCACGATGAGCATGACCGCTTTGGCCGGTCCCAGCATATCCATACTGCGAATCACCGTATACGTGATAAATGCCCCGATCACACCGCCGAGCAGCATGTATCTCGGCTGTACGGCAAACACCTGCAGCAGCGGATCCCGCTCCGTAAAAAGCCACGCCCCCAGACAGACAAGCAGCGCGGAGAACTGCACGAACGCACTGGCGCTCCAGATGCCGGAGGCCTTTGTCACCTGTGTATTAAACACTCCCTGCACGCTCATAAGCGCGCCAGAGAGCAATGCAATCAAAAAACCGATCATAGCTTCAGATACACTCCTTTCGGAAATTATCTTACCCTACGATCGGTTCGTTTATTCTCTCATTCATGCAGCTGCGATCCAATCTGCTCCGCCAAATGACTCACCTGCGTCTGCACATCCGCGCCGTTCCAGATTTTGGTAAAAAGTACTTCCATCTGCAGCCAGAAATTTCCTGTCTCCATCATTTTCGGCAGAGAGACGCTGTCCGCATATTGCGCCCGAAAAACCTGTATCATTTCATGATCCGCATCCGTACCGTTCCTGGCCGGAAGCTTGCCGGAGCGCTCATAGAGATCCTCCGCACAGGTGTCCGTCAGATACGCCGCGAACGCATTGGCGAGCTCCTTATGCTTGGAATATCCGTTCACTGCCACGGCGCCGGTCGCAGAGAGTGCACCGCTTTGCAGCTCCTCGCTCACATCCGGCATCTTCGCCATCGCATATGCAAAATGTAACGTTCCATCCTCCTCAGCAGCCTGCAGGCGACCGAGCGCATCGGATGATACAATCGTGAACATGATCCGTCCGTCAATGAAGTCCTGCAGAACAGAATCATAGGTGATCGTATCTGTCTCCATGGAGAAAAACTGGTTCAGCGCCTTATAGGTCTGCAGGCACAACACCGCCTCCTCATTGTCAATCGATATATCGGTCTTGTCGTCGCCGGATGCGCCGCCCATGTTCAGATAATGTCCCACGATCCAGTAGTTGTAAAATATGTCGGATACATCCCATTCCATGACGCCCTCTACACCCTCTGGAACGTCAAACGTATTGGCGATCTGCAAAAGCGCGTCCAGCGTTGGCGGCGCGTCCTCTACCAGCGCATCCCGCACAAGCGCCTCATCCTCCTGCTGCGCCTTCCACAGCTCCAGATAATCCTTGTTGTAGAGGAGTACACTGGTGTCAAAATAGAGCGGATACGCAATATTTTGCCCATGATAGCTGACCGCATGCAGCGCGGCCTGCGGGAAATTAGCGGTATTGCACACCGTGCCGCCGTCGGCAGTCTCCGTGGCAAGTCCGGCCAAATAAGCTTTTTCCAGCATATCGTTACTGATCAAATAGCAATCCGGAAGCTGATCCGATCGAAGCGTCGCGTCATTGATCGCCTCCAAATAGGATTCCGCTCCCGCAAGAACCGGTATCACACGCACGCCGTTTTCCTGCCCGAAGGATACGGCAGCACCGTTGACATAACTGGTCATGCTCTCATCCATGTACCAGAAATAGATCGTCTCTTTCCCGATGCCGGGCAATACCGTCCTGCCTGCCTGCACGGACGTTTTGAAATACCCCGCGCCAAAAAGGTACAGTGCCGACGTCAACACCGCCAGCACCAGCACCGAAATCACTCTTTTTCCAAAATGCATGTCTACTCCTGTCAGATCGCCTATTCGATACAAGTATCCAGAATCGCGATCATGTCGTCAATGTTCTGTTCCGTGATGATCAGGGACGGCACAAAACGGATGATGTCCGCGCCGGCATTGATGAGCAGCAGTCCCTTCTCTAAGGCCGCGTTGATGATCGAACCCACGGAGCGGTCAAATTTGAGTCCCTGCATGAGACCGATCCCTCTGTGCTCGATGATACAGTCATGTTTTTCTTTTAATTCATTCAGACGCTTCTCCAGATACGGCGCCACCTGATTTACATGGTCTACGATCTTGTCCTGCTCGTAGATCTCCAGCACCTTGTTAATCGCCGCGCAGGCAAGCGGATTGCCGCCGTAGGTTGTTCCGTGATCTCCGCTGGTCAGGGAATTCTGCGCCACACGCTCCGTCATCATAAATGCTCCTACCGGCACGCCGCAACCCAATGCTTTGGCGCTGGTCATGATATCCGGCTTGATGCCGAAACGCTGCCATGCGTACATATATCCGGTTCTGCCCATGCCACACTGCACCTCGTCAAAAATGAGCAGAATGTCCTTCTCGTCACAAAGACCGCGCACACTCTTTAAAAATTCCTCCGTCGCCGGCGTCAGTCCGCCCTCGCCCTGCACGGGCTCTAAAATGATGGCACAAGTCTTGTCCGTGACCAGATTTTTCACACTGTCAAAGTCATTGAGCTCCGCAAATTTTATCGTCCCAAACAAAGGCTCAAAAGGCTCTCTGTACTTGGGATTGCCGGTCACGGAGAGCGCTCCCGCCGTCCTGCCGTGGAAGGAATGATTCATAGCGATGATCTCGTGATCCTGTTTCCCGTCCTTTAACCATGCGTACTTTTTCGCCGCCTTCAGCGCACCCTCCAAAGCCTCTGCACCGGAGTTGGTGAAGAACACCCGATCCATTCCGGACACCTTTTTGATTTTCTTTGCAGCCTCAATGGCAGGCACATTATAATAATAGTTGGACGTGTGGATCAGCTTGTCAATCTGCGCTTTAAGGGCGTCGTCATACCCCGGATAGTGATAGCCCAGCGCGAACACCGCGATACCCGCCACAAAATCCAGATACTTCTTGCCGTTCATGTCATAGAGATATGTGCTTTCGCCTCGATCCAGCACGATCTGGTAACGATTGTAGGTGTGCAGCAGGGCAGCTTCCGCCTCGTCGATATATGTTTTCATATCCATGTTATTTTGCGCATCACTCATGATGATTATCCTTCTTTCCATTTTTTTACTAGTGTTCAGTATACCACAAACATTGCCGCAAAGAAACTGTTTTTTATCGCTTTCCTTTTCCTCCTGCCAGCCATGCGGGATACCATTTTTCAAACCACACGGTAAAGATCCCCATGATCACCGGCACCAGATTATTGATGACAATCAGTATACTCCCGAACCCTGCTTTTCTGAGCAAATACGTCCACACTGCTGTCAGCAGGTAGAGAATTCCCCAGCACGCCGCCAGAATATAATTGGTCTTCATGAACAGCGGATTCTTGTAGGCCTTGTCTCCGCCATAATTGTATTTGACATAGGTTGCGCACAGCGGCTCTTTTACGAGACAGGAGCCCAGCCAGAACAAGCCGAATACCAGATACCCCACATTTGTGGTCAGATTCCTGTCACCGCTTATGTAGGCCGCCAGCGATAAAAGCGCAACCGCCGCGATCGATAACTGATCCCAGATCACCAGCTTATGCTTTCTCATGAGCAGCGGCACCAGCGCACAGACTGCCATGGTGATCACCGCGCCAAGATCCGCGCCGAAGGATACCGCGATCCAGAAGGTAATCCATGGAATCAGCATCGTCGTCATGGACGGTTTCTTCTGTCCCGCGTCCTCCGGTTTGGTTTGATCTTCTTCCGCAGCCTGTGCCTTCGTACTGCCGAAAAAGTGATCCCAGTCTATCATCAGCGAGAAATCACCGGACACCTGATACATGCCGTTTCCCAGCGCTTCCGCGCCGCCCATCTCCCCGCGGGATATGGCCGACCAGACTTCAAAAGATGTATCAATCTGCGTTGTCGTTTTGAGACTCCCGTCCGTATACACCTTACTGCCGTCTCGCCCCAGCAGAATCTGGTAAGTCGTTCCGAGATCGGTGTAGTGCATCGCAAGCACCCGATCCTTTCCGTCATAGGCGCCTTTATTGTAAAGCGCGGCCATCTGCCTCGTAAAGATCAGGTCATAGGGCTCCTTCTCGCCCGAATCCCTGCTGATGCCCCAGCTTGCGTCCGCCATTTCCTCGAACACTTCTTTCGGATACAAAAGCTCGTGCAGTTTACTCTCCGTCGCTTCGGAGATGGAACCGGCAGCATATTCTTCGCCCGCTGTCTTTACGATATCAAGATACTCATCCGTTCTGGCAGACAGTTCCTTCACCCGGAACAATTCTCCCTGTCCGCAAAAAATCGTCTCGTAATTGTCCTTGCCCAGAAAATGGTCAAACATCATCCGGACGCTGTCATAATTACCCTTCGCGGAATAAAACCCGCAGGTAGATATCAACACGTGCTTTGTGCCCTTCATGTCATAGCGTGCGTCGTGTCCTCCGCTTCCGTATCCCCTGTCTCCTTTACTCATAAAGGGCAGATTCATCGGCAGCTGACGGTCGATCAGATTCTTCAGGATTCCGGGCACGTTGAAATAATAAAGCGGGAAACTCCACACGATCAGATCCGCCTCAATTTGTTTCTCGATCACCTGCGGCATATCGTCCTTGATACAACACTCCCCCGGCGTCGCCTGCCAGCAGGAAAAGCAGCCCCTGCAGGCTCCGATTTTGAGCGTTGCGACATCCAATTCACAGATCGTCACCTGCTCTCCGCTTTCTTCTTTTTTCTGTTTCACGCCTTCGATAAAACTGTTTGCCAGTTTCAGCGAATTGCTTCTCTTGCCCTTAGGGCTACCGTTGATCAACAGAATGTTCACGCTTTATTCCCTCCCTTTGCTGCGTCTGTGTAAGATTCCGAAGATCGCCATGACATAGATCACGCTGATCGCTATATTCAGATACATATTCGTTCTGAAAATCAGCATCAGCGCAAAGAAACTGATCCCAATCAATCCGATAAACAGATAGAATTTTGCATGAAATGCGCATCTCTTCCTGGCAAAGATGCCCAGCATAAACAGGCAGATAAAGTAAAGCACGAAGGAACCAGTGATAAACATGGTCTTGGGCAAGAGTGCCACTTCTGCCTCGCGCATGAATTCCAAAGCAACCGAAATATTATTGAGCGCAAAAATCAGAAATACATGGATCATCATATATGCGGTACCGTTCGTTGTCAGTTCACGGTCGACAATTTGATTGTAAAGCACCTCATAACTTAAAAACAGGCCCACAACGATCAAAAACGCCATGGCGGAAAAATACAATAAGTTCGCTGATATGTTCTCCTCAAAATACGGCGTGATGGAAATGATCATTTCTCCAAAAGTGAACACCACATAGAGCATGGCTCTTTCACTCAGGTGCATGAAGTCCACCGGTACCAGCATATTTACCTTGCCGGACAACGCCGTCGCGAGGATACCGAAAAGGATCGGAACATAGGCGATGGACACGCCGGTCAAATGAAACACCAGCATATGTACAAAGACGAGAAGCACCTCTCCCAGGATGATTGCCGACTTTCGTTTCAGCATTTCCAGCACCCATGGCTCCGCCTTATGATTTCGCATTTCGATCAGATGCTGCACGCCGATATTGGCAAGGATCAACGCCCATGCAACACAGAACTGGTCAAACGATCCCTGCCAGCCGGTACTGATCCCATCCGCCCTCCACATAATGCAGAATCGCATTGTTCCGACCGATGAGATATACGAAGATCAGATCATAGATCAGTTCCAGATATTCTACTTTTTTCTCTTGACTTTCCATCATTTAAACCCACCTCATTTTCAATTGCACGCATGGCTGTGCACTGTTTACATTTTTTCAAAAAAATATGCAGATACCAACAGATATCTGCATATTTTTATAAGTTTGCTGACTTTCTCTATGCCATCCGGCTGCCCATCATATCAGCTCCCCGGAAAAATGCTGTATCTCATGCTGGATGATCTGAGCCGTAAAGCCGGAGTACTTTCCGTGCTGCTTCTTAAACTCCTGATCCAGATAATCTACCTCGATCTCTTGATATCTGGTACACGG
>JAFVAO010000052.1 GCA_017480445.1 Lachnospiraceae bacterium | reverse complement strand
GCCATGAACTTTATCCAGAGGCTGAAGCGTTACGGCTTTTCGCTGGAGGAAATCATGCAGATCGCAGCCCTCTCCGATCCGCGCGAGATCTCGCAGCAGCTTCGGAAGCAGCAGGAGAAGCTGAGACAGGAGCAGCGGGAAATGACCAGTATCCTGAATGAGCTGCAAACGCATATCACAGTATTTGAAAGGACAGGTGACATTATGACCTATCAGAAAGCATACTCCATTGAAATAAAAGATTCTCCCACTATGAACGTGCTGTCAGCCAGGGCTAAGATGGGCGTGGATGAGTTTGGAAAGTATTACGGTACCCTGTTTGAGCGTGTACCGAAGGAACGCGTTACGCCGACCGGGCAGAATGGCGCCAGATATTTTGACGAGGAATTCAATCGGGACTGTTCCGATATCGAGGTGTTTATCGGCGTCAAAGAAAAAGAAAAGGCCGACAGCGTCATGGAAGGCTGCGAGTGCGCCATGACTGTTCACCACGGCGGATACTCCACGCTGTCGGAAGCGTACGGCGCCGTTGTATCATGGATCATGGAGCATGATTATGAAATTGCCGGAGCGCCTTTTGACCTGTATATCAAAACGCAATTTGACTCCCTTTCCCCGGAAGATTGGGAAACCGAGGTCTATTTCCCCGTAAAGAAAAAATCATAAGATATCGTGGCGGCGGGGAACAATCCCCCCGCCACAGTCATGACTTCCGCTTGCCGGCAGGCATGCAGCTATGTTATACTATCCGCAGTACGATGACACGCAGATCACGGCGAAAGTACCAGCTCAGGAACTGAGCGACGCTATGGTCAAGGCATTCAAAGATAAGCTCAAGGACTAACGATCCAATGATTTATTTAATGCGACACGGTGCAGATGATCCCGACAGACTTGGAGGATGGAGTCCGTATGGTTTGACCGACATCGGACGTCAGCAGGCATCAGACGCCGCTGAAAGAATTACCAATGTTGGGATTGCTGCGATATACTCAAGCGATTTGCCGCGAGCCAAAGAAACCGCAGAAATCGTTGCAACAAGGCTTCGTTTGCCTGTTACGTTCCTGCCCGCTTTCAGGGAAACCAACAACGGGCTTCTTGCCGGAATGTTGAAGTCTGAGGCAAAATTTCTATATCCCGGTTTATATTGGAATGCACTTGAGTGGACGCAACGATACCCGAATGGGGAAAGCCCAGAGCTCTTTTTCGAAAGGATTAGCCAAGCATGGAAGACTTTCAAACAGGAAAATGCTGAAAAAACAGTCTTGCTTGTAACCCACGGTGGAGTGATAAACATCATCATGTGCATTGAAAAGCAATCACCCTACACGAATAGAGAATCTATCTACAAGGTGGCAAATGCTGAGATAATCAGCATTGAGTGATGTTTTGAAATTTCTATTCGCTATTTAGGCGCAAAACGACAAAAAGCCCTTCGCTGCACACCCACAGCGAAGGGCTTTCATAATATGGATCGTTCCAGTCGCAAGCCGTCAAGAATGACTCTTCTACCCCTAAACCCATTGATACAGAGAAAAGGAAAATCATGCAACTGTTATAAAATTGTTATCAAAGGAACCTTGGCGAAGCCAGAAAGCCTTGATTTTACTTACGTTTCCGGCTTTCATACCTCATTCCCACTCGACTCTCAGGCCTTGATTTCTCGTGAAAAACCGCACTTCAAATACGCTTTTCGTCCAAAATATCTATGTATTCCACGCTTTACGGTGCGTCTTTCAGATTTTTGTAGCCATAATGTAGCCACGCACTTTTTGTGCGCGTCATTATTCCGACACCTCAAAACCAAGGGCTTTCATGGTCTGCTATTTTTCCAAGAATCATGGATTTGCAGACGAAAGTCAAGGAAACGCATCAAAAACACATAACCAAAATAGGAGAATTTGATATGAAATCTTTGTATGAGCAAATGGGCGGCACCTATCATTGGGAAGGAGATTATTTGATCCCGGATTTGGTGGTGACCGAAGAAGACAGACCCATCGGCCTGTGGGGGCGGCGTCACCTGCAGTATCTCAAACAGGAGAGCAAGCTCCTATATACGGAGCTTTTAACAAGCGGCAGGCTGAACAGTTACCTTGCCGAGGTCAATGCACAGGCCGAGGAACGGATGCTCCTGCTTACAGAACAGATGGCGCAGTGCGAGGGCATAACCGAACAACTCAAAGCACAAGATCAAATGGCATGGGTACAGGGGATGAACAACATCAAAGCGCAGGCGATGGAGATCGTGAATCATGAGTTGATCTATATATGAACAAGCTGGCGGCAGGGAGCAATCCCTGCCGCCTTTTTGTGCTGGTGACATTTTAATGGGCTTTAATATAGGAGTTCAGTTTGCTGTGGTATTCATCCAGCGTATCTGGCATTGACTCAGACACGCGGTTCAAAAGGAGATCCGGCAGATATAAAGGGTTCTTGCCGCCCGAAGTCATCGCACGGACGCAGCCGATGCAGGTGACCACCACGTTTTCACATGGGAACTGTTCCGCACGCTCCCGGATTCGCGTTTCGACCTGCGCGTTGGGAACATAGCCGTAGAAGTTGTCCCCGCAGCAAACGGACTTCGTTCCGCTGAATTCCGACTCCACGATCTCAATATGCATCTTGCGCAAGAGACTGCGGATCGCCGCATGCACCTGGGGCTTGTGCCGGTAGCCGCAGGAATCGTGCACGGAGACCGTCAAGCCGCTGTGATCGGGCAGCGCCAGCCCTTCGATCCCGTCCAGAACCTCCCAGATAGAGATGGTATTGATGCCGTTGTACAGAGATCGAAAGCGCCTGTCACAGCCCGCACAGTTATTGATGACGGTTGCGCCCTCCGGCAAATGCGGATCGTGGCGACAGCAAATGCTGTGGAATTTCACGTTGCCGAAGTTGTCCTGTAGCAGCTTCCAAAGCAATTCGGGAACTTCCGGCTTATATGCGCTCATGGCGCAGCCGGGATTGAAATAGCATTTGCTCCTGTCGATCTGATTAATGGAAATACTCTCTCGGATTTGTGCCATAATGCCACCTCCTCCTTAAACTGGCTGCGGGACGCCCAGCGGACAGACATAGGAACAGGTTCCGCAGTCAATGCAGCGCTCAGGGTCGATCTCATACCGACCGTCGCCCTCCGTGATCGCATGAACAGGACAGGCTTCCGCGCAGCTGGCGCACATCACGCAATCGGCGGAAATCACATAATAGAATTTGTCCTCTACCCCCGGAACGACCGCTGCGGCAAATGTGTTTTCAGCTGTCAATTTCATTCGCCCCTTTCTTTGTCTACATGGATTTCTTCCAACTTCAACAGTTCTTTCTTGTTATCCAGCCCTCCGGCATAACCGCACAGACTGCCGTCTGCGCCGAGTACCCGATGGCACGGAATGATAACGGAAATTGGGTTACGTCCCACGGCGCTGCCCACCGCCCGGGCCGAGCTGCCGAGACGCGCAGCCAGACTGCCATAGCTCACCGTCCGGCCGCAGGGGATCGTCAACAGCTCCCGCCACACGCGCTGTTGAAAGGCGGTGCCTTTGGGGGCCAGCGGCAAGTCTGCGGGATCGGGACGCTGGCCTGCAAAATAACGATCCAGCCATGTCTTTGCTCGATGCAGCACCGGTGTCTCCCGCTCCCGGCCATCTCCTACAAGGTGCCGCTCCTCGTATTTCTGCCCCTCAATCACCAGCGCAGTCAGAGCATCCTTCTCCGCTGCGATTGTCAGCGTCCCCAGTGGGGAATCACAATGAATGTAGTCATACATTTATATCTTCTCCTCTATAAGTTCCACAGATTCATGACTGCATAGCTGCGCCAGGGACGCCAGTCCTCTGCCAGCGCAACCATCTCTTTTTGTGCGCGCGGTGCCAGCGCGGTTTTTACACCATAGTCTGTGGGTAGGAAGGCATCCGTGTCTCCCAGCACCCGCATGGCGATATAGTCTGCTGTCCATGGGCCGATCCCTTTGATCGCCAGCAGTTTGTCTTTCGTGATTGCTTCACCTTGTTGAAACAGTTCT
>JAFVAO010000051.1 GCA_017480445.1 Lachnospiraceae bacterium | reverse complement strand
CCTCCTGCGCATCGGGCGCCTGTCCGCGCCTCCGGATGGTCACCTTGCCCTTCTTGCTCACCAGCACTGTGGCAGTCTCGCCCGCACCCATGAATTCTCCCTGTTTGAACAGCTCCCGCAGATATGTCTGCAGCTTGTCCCGCATGGCCTCGCGGGACAGATTCTCGTGAAATACCTGCGTGCCCCTGTACAGAGTCTCCTGAAATACAAGTTCGCCCTTCAGCAGCACAGGGCGCACTTTGACCTTGCTGCCCTGCGCTGCATCGCGCGTATTGCTCAGAATGATTTGCTGCAGATCCCGGTGCAGGAACCGGTCTAAAAGCGCTCCCAGCTCGCCGGTCTCCGCCTGACGCGCGCCGCTTCCCTGCGACGGTGCTTTTAAAGCGTCCTCTGCCGCCTCCGGCATTTGCTCCGGTATTTGCTCTTTTACCTGTTTTCCTCTATTCATCCATTCATCCAAAAATAATTCCCTCTTCTTCCGCCGTGTCGGCGCTTGCAGATCTCATCACACAACAACACCTGCACCATATCCCGTATCAGCTCCCACGACTCTTCTGTGCGCGTATACCGGTCGGTGTCCGGCTCCGCGTCATCCTCCTGCCGCAGCACACGCACCATGCTGTCCGCCAGCCCCCGCAGGCTGGTGTAGTCCGGATACTCGTCATAGATCATGCTTCCCTCGTAATCCATTTGATCCAGCATCTGCGCGATCCGCTTCTGGTAACGCTTTACCTCTCCGGGATACATCTGCTGCAGATACTCCATATCGCGCAACAGCTCCTGTTCTCTCCCCGTGCTCCGATAGCCCGCGTAATCCATATAATAGGGCAGCGGCACATGGCTCGGGAAGGTGTGAAGCAGCTTTATATTCGCATCCATATCTAATACCTTACTAGTATTTTCTATAACGTATGCAAAAATACCTTTTTGGTGCCGTCCATTCAAAACCAAACAAGAGGCTCCCGGTAATATCCGCGCGGGGAGCCTCTCCTAACGATTATTTCAGAACCTCTATTCTCGCCATTGCACGCAACAGCGCTGTTTCGGCGCGGGCAACGTCCGTCTCCGGCGTCTTGCTCGCAAGGCGCTCCTTCGCGCGGTTCATCGCCGCCTCAGCGCGCTGTCCGTCAATCTCCTCCGGCCATTCGATGATTTCCGCAAGGATCGTAACTCCCTCGGGCAAAATCTCGGCAAAACCGGCATGGAGTGCCGCTTCCTTCTCTCCGTCCTTCTCCGTGATCACCAGAATCCCCGGCTTCACGATGACCGTCAGCGGAATATGACCGGGCAAAACGCCGATCTCGCCCTCGGTCGTATTCAGTTCCACCATATCCACATCCCCTTCGTAAAACACCCGGTCCGGTGTGATCACGCGGAGATGAAAATTCTGATTGTCTGCCATTTGCCTGATCCTCTCTGTTACTTATTCTGCCGCTTACTTCTTCACCTTCGCAAGCACATCATCAATGCTTCCCGCATTCAGGAAATAGCTCTCCGGGATGTCATCATGCTTGCCCTCCAGGATCTCCTTGAATCCGCGGATGGTCTCATTGATCGGCACATATTTTCCTTCCAGACCGGTGAACTGGCCAGCCACAAAGAACGGCTGGGAGAGGAATCTCTGCACCTTACGTGCACGGGAAACCACGAGCTTATCCTCCTCGGAAAGCTCATCCATACCCAAGATCGCGATGATGTCCTGCAGCTCCTTGTAGCGCTGTAAGATCTCCTGCACGCCGCGGGCCGTCTTGTAATGCTCCTCACCCAGGATACGGGGATCCAGAATACGTGAGGTGGACTCCAGCGGATCCACCGCCGGATAAATACCCAGCTCCACGATGGAACGGGAAAGCACCGTCGTCGCGTCCAGATGGGCAAATGTCGTCGCAGGCGCAGGGTCCGTCAAGTCGTCCGCAGGCACATAAACCGCCTGCACGGAGGTGATGGAACCGTTTTTGGTGGAGGTGATGCGCTCCTGCAGTGCGCCCATATCCGTCTGCAGCGTGGGCTGGTAACCCACTGCGGAAGGCATACGTCCGAGCAACGCGGAAACCTCACTGCCGGCCTGGGTGAAACGGAAGATGTTGTCAATAAACAACAGCACATCCTTTCCGCCCTTATCACGGAAATACTCCGCCATGGTCAGACCCGTCAGACCCACTCTCATTCTGGCTCCGGGGGGCTCGTTCATCTGACCGAACACCATGGTCGTCTTATCGATAACGCCTGACTCCATCATCTCGTGGTAGAGGTCGTTACCCTCACGGGTGCGCTCTCCCACGCCGGTGAATACGGAGTAGCCGCCATGCTCTGTGGCAATATTTCTGATCAGCTCTTGGATCAACACCGTCTTACCTACACCGGCGCCGCCGAACAGACCGATCTTACCGCCCTTCTGGTAATGGCAAAGCAGATCTACGACCTTGATACCTGTCTCCAAAAGCTCCGTCTCCGTGGACTGCTCCACGAATTCCGGCGCCGGTCTGTGGATCGGCTCGTAGCTGACTCCCTCGGGAGCCGGCTTATTGTCGATCGGCTGACCCAATACATTAAAGATTCTACCCAGGGTATTCTCTCCTACGGGCACCGAGATGGGCGCGCCGGTAGCGATCGCCTCCATCCCTCTCTTCAAGCCGTCCGTGGTACCCATAGCGATGCATCTGACGGTATCGTCACCGAGGTGCTGTGACACCTCCACCGTCAGCGAATCATCCCCCTGAAGCGGTATACGGATCGCCTCGTTGATCTCCGGCAGCTTGCCCTCATCGAAGCGCACATCCAACACGGCTCCGATGACCTGAGTGATCTTACCTCTGTTCTCTTCTGCCATTTCTACCTCATTTCCTGCCCGAAATCATTTGATTCCGGACATATTTTTTACTCTTCACTTACAAAATGTTTATCCGAGCGCTTCCGCACCAGCAATGATCTCCGTCAATTCCTGCGTGATCGAACCCTGTCTCGCTCTGTTGTACTTGAGCGACAAATCGCTGATCATTTCCTCCGCATTGCTGGTCGCACTGTCCATCGCCTGCATGCGGGCGCCGTTCTCGCTGGCGATCGCCTCCATCATCGCACCGTAGATCAGACTGGTGATGTACTTGGGAATAATCATCGCGAGCGCATCCACATCCTCCGGCTCAAAATTCATGATCGCCTCAGCCTTCGGCGCTTCCGCCTCCACAGTCTCCTGCTCCACCGGCAGAAGCTTTAGCAGCTTGGGCTCATGCACCACCGTGTTCTTAAAGGAGGTGTACGCGAGATAGATCTCGCCGATCTCCCCGTTCTCAAAGGACGCCAGCAGCTGCTTTGACAACACCATTGCATCCGCGTATGCCGGCTCCTCCATGATATCGGGGTAGCTTCCCTTGATCTCATAGCCGTTTCTCGCCAGGGCGTCCCGACCCTTATTGCCCAGTGCGTAAATCTCCAGATCCTCTTTTTTCCAGGTCTCATGACGGGTGATCAGCTTCACCACGTTGGAATTATAGCCGCCGGCCAATCCGCGATTGGAGGTGAGTACGATCACTGCCTTTTTGGCAGAGTCCCCGGGCACAAGATACGGGTGATCGATATGTCCCACACGGGAGAGGATATTCCGCACCGTTTCATACATGCAGTTAAAATAGATCTTGGAGCGCTCCGCATTTGCCTTGGCGCGCTGGAGCTTTACCGTGGACACCAGCTTCATGGCTTTTGTGATCTGCTGGGTGCCCTGTATACTGCTCCTGCGGCGCTTTATATCACGCATTGATGCCATAAAAAACTCCTATCTGCCGCGTAATGCGGCGCAGAATCAGTGATTGAATCCAGCCTTGAACTCGTCGATCGCCTTGGTAAGCTTCTCCTCTGTCGCGTCGGAGATCACCTTTTCCTCCGCGATGCTCTGCGGGATCTCCGGATACTTGGTATCCAAAAATGCGAAGAACTCTGTCTCAAATCGGGTGATATCCTCCACAGCCACATCCAACAGATACTTATGGGTTACCGCGTAGATAATGATAACCTGGTACTGTACGGGCATGGGTTGATACTGCGGCTGTTTTAACACTTCCTTGATCCGCTCGCCCTGTGCCAGTTTTTCCTTCGTATCCGCATCCAGCTCGGAACCGAACTGTGCGAAGCTTGCGAGCTCTCTGTACTGTGCAAGCTCTGTACGAATCGGCGCAGCGATCTTCTTCATCGCCTTGATCTGCGCCGCGCCGCCCACACGGGACACGGAAAGTCCTGCATTGATTGCAGGGCGGAAACCGGAGTTGAACATCTCCGTCTCCAGATAAATCTGACCGTCCGTGATGGAGATCACGTTGGTCGGGATGTACGCCGATACGTCGCCGGCCTGTGTCTCAATGATGGGAAGCGCGGTGAGCGATCCGCCGCCGTACTCCTCACTCATCCTCGCTGCACGCTCCAGCAGTCTGGAGTGCAGATAGAACACATCGCCGGGATATGCCTCACGTCCGGGCGGACGACGAAGCAGCAGGGAGAGTGTACGGTATGCGGTTGCATGCTTACTCAAATCGTCATACACCACCAGCACATCCTGTCCGTTCTCCATCCACTCCTCACCGATCGCACAGCCGGTGTAAGGCGCAATATATTGCAGAGGAGCCAGATCACTGGCCGTGGATACCACCACGGTCGTGTAATTCATCGCACCGTACTCCTCCAGTGTCTTCACGATATTCGCCACGGTAGAAGCCTTCTGACCGATGGCCACATAAATACATTTTACGTTCTGTCCTTTTTGATTGATGATCGTATCAATGGCAATGGCCGTCTTACCGGTCTGGCGGTCGCCGATGATCAACTCACGCTGCCCCCTTCCGATGGGCACCATGGAGTCGATTGCCTTGATACCGGTCTGCAGGGGCGTATCCACGCTTTTTCTCGTGATAACGCCGCTGGCCACGCGCTCGATCTTGTGGTATTTGGTCGTCTGCACCGGTCCCTTGCCGTCTACGGGCTGGCCCAGCGCATTGACTACACGGCCCAGCAGCGCGTCGCCTACGGGTACCTCTACCACGCGCCCTGTTGTCTTTACAATATCTCCCTCGTTGATGTTATGAGCGCTTCCGAGCAAAACCGCACCCACATTATCCTCTTCCAGGTTCAGCACCATGCCGTAGATCTCGCCGGGGAACTCCAGAAGCTCTCCCTGCATGGCATTCTCCAGACCATGTACACGGGCGATACCGTCCGCCACCTGAATGACTGTACCTACATCGGACACATCCAGCGTGGAAGCATACCGTTTAATCTGCTCTTTAATGACAGAACTAATCTCTTCCGGTTTTAAATTCATGTTCTGCAGCACCTTTCCTCCAACCCGTTATCCAAGCTGGATCTGTAATAATTGTCTTTTCAAATCATTTAATTTTGTGCGGACACTGCTGTCCACAACTCTGTCGTTGATACGAATGACCATGCCGCCGATCAGGGTTTCATCCGTCTGGAAATCCGCCTCAATGCTCCGGTAGGACGTGGTCTCTAACAGTCTCGCCACACAAGCCTTCTGCTGCGCTTCGGTGATGGGCGCCGCCGTGGTGATATGCGCCACGCCGATCCCCTTTTCCTCCTTCACCTTCTCGATAAAGTAGGTAAAAATATTCTGCAGCTCTCCGTAACGTTCCTTCTGGATCACGATCTCCAAAAGCCCGGTGAGTTCATCGCTCACTCTGCCCTTGAACACCGCCTCCATGGCCTGCACCTTCTCCTGCTTGGGAATCCCGGGATGCAGCATCATCCGGTCAAACTCGGGATGCTCCGCCAAAATCCTGCTCACCTCGGACACTTCCTCATACAGCGCATCCGGTCCGCCCGGCCTGTCAGCTTCCATGGCTATCTCAAACAACGCTTCTCCATAGGTTTTCGAAACTAGCTTAGCCATGTATTTTTCCCCATCTCCTTCAACGTCTCATCGATCAGCTGATCCTGCACCTTGGTGTCGATGGAAGCCGCAACCACCTTGGCAGCCATCAGGGAAGCCACGGAGATAATCTCTGTCTTCACCTCGTCGGATACCTTCTGCTTCTCCAGCTCCGCCTCGGTATGCGCCTTCTCCAGAATCCGGCCGGCCTCTTCCTTGGCCTGGGCGATGATCTGGTTCTCATTGGCAAGCGCGCGTTTTCTGGCGTCGCTTAAGATCTCCTCCGCTTCCTTGTCGATCTCGCGGAGTCTGGTCTCATAGTCCTCGCGCAGGCGTCTCGCTTCCTCCATATTGGTTCTGGCTTCCTCGAGCTCCCCGCGGATCTTCGCCTGACGATCAGACAACATCTTGCGCGCGGGATTGAACAGGAAATAGCTCATCACGCCGAACAGTACAAAGACCGCTATGAGGGTCAGCGCGGAATCCGCCAGAAGCTGCGCGTCGATCCCAAACATTCTCTCATAGGACTCTGCTGCGCTTAATAGTATCATGTTTGCCTCCTTTCCGGTAGGGTTACCGCGTTTTTATACAAGAGGCTTTACAAACAATAACAGGATCGCAACCAACAGACCATACAGACCTGTCGTCTCGGCAACCGCCTGACCAAGCAACATGGTGGAAGTGATATCACTCTTCGCACCGGGGTTCCGGCCTACTGCGCCGGCCGCATGACCTGCCGCAATACCCTGGCCGACACCGGGTCCGATACCGGCGATAACCGCCAGTCCCGCACCGATTGCAGAACATCCTAAGATAAAGTTTTGGTTAAATTCCATTGTTTTTCCCTCCTGGTTTGTATTTGTTGTGGAATTATCTTGCTTTTATGCCTCGTCTCCGATCGCGTTTTTGATGTACGTCATGGTCAACATACAGAACACGTACGTCTGGATCGCTCCGGAGAACAGATCAAAGTACACATGCAGCGCCGCAGGCCAGGCTGTCGCGATCACACCGAGAAGCCCATAGATCAGGGCCATCATGATCGTGCCGGACAAAATGTTGGCGAACAGACGCAGCGACAACGATATGGGCACCGCTATCTCACTGATCACGTTGATCGGGAACCAGATCGGCAGCCAGGGCGGCAGCGGCGAACACATATCCTTCCAGATGTCTCCCGGCTTCTGATACTTAAACTGGTTAA
Source organism: Lachnospiraceae bacterium (assembly GCA_017480445.1). Taxonomy (GTDB): domain Bacteria; phylum Bacillota; class Clostridia; order Lachnospirales; family Lachnospiraceae; genus Acetatifactor. Next base: position 5,802 of record JAFVAO010000051.1, on the reverse strand, counting down.
AATGAATCAGAATAAAGGTCAGAACACCCAGCGGGAACGTCACGCCGTAATCCGCTGTGGGCGGACGCAGTCCCAATAGTCCGGATATGTTGCTGAACAGGATAAAGATAAAGATCGTCCCGATGTAGTTGTAGAAGCGCGGCGCGCTGTTTCCCATCGTGGAATCGACCATACCGCCGAGCTTCTCGACGATGAGTTCCACCACATTCTGGAAGCCGCCTGGGACTTCGGTTCCTTTCTTCATCGCATGTCCTGCCGCAATGGAGAAGCCGCAGAGGATCAGCACGACGAGCAGCAGACTGACGTGTGTGGTGGTGATCCAGACGGTCTGCCCGAAGAGCTGATAGGACACAAGTCCGTGAACCATGACATCGACATCCGAAGAGCCGGACAACAATATGCCGAAATTCATTCATTCACCTCCCTCTTACAATTATTTTGTACATCTTCCGCAAGGGGTTGCGGCACCGGGTCGCTCTCGTGAAAGAGCCGGTTATATATGCGATGGGTGGTCGGCTGCATATAAGCCGCCGCCTTCATCATAAATAAATATCCTAAGCACAGGATCAGGGGATGCAACCACTGTGTCACCGCCGCGCCGATCATGACGACCGCGAGCAATGCGTAGCGGAGCAGATATCCTCTGGTGAGGAGCTTCGCAGCGTCTCCCTCGCCGTAGTCCAACGCGCGGTCCAGACAGCGGTACATATGCGCAAAAGCCAGCAGATCCAGCACCGCCGCGACGCCGATGGCCTGATACCAGTCGCGGTGCGCAAGCCCCCATTTCTCCAGTGGTAATATCGCGCCGATCAGCTCTGCCAAAAGCGCCGCCGCCAAGACACCCGTGTACACCTCCAGCAGTGTTCTGTTGCTATTTTTCAATATCTTCACGCTTCGAAGTCTCTCCCTTTGCCTGCGTCGGCTGTGACGTCGTCTGCGATGCTCCGCGATCCGCCGGCCGCACATCCGTCTCGTAAACAGACTTCGCCATCCGGTACACGTTCTGTCCTCCGGCGATCGCCCCCACAAAAAACAGGAGAATGGTCCAGAAAGAAGTGTGAAACCGTCCGTCCAGCCAGATCCCCAGTGCGGACAGCATGCCGATGGGCACCAGCATGTTGATGCCAAACTGCATGATCAACACAAGCGACCGGTATACACTGTTATCATAGCCGGATCTGTGGCCCCCTCGTCGGCTCATCCTTCCTCACATTCCGCCGCCTGCGCGGCTGACCGTTCCCTATGCCCGCCGCCATCCGCGGACACGTTACCATTAAATAACATTATACCTGTTTTTACCGAAAATGTCTATTAAAAATAATTACGAAACAAAGAGACACGCAGGATCATTCTTCTGATTGCCTGCATGTGCACGGGTATCTGCATTTCCGCGGTGTATTCCCACTTGAAAAACATATCCAAACAGTGTAAAATTGGACAATAAGAACGCATCACAAACACATCACACAGGGAGGTTTCAATATGGATCTGATACCGAGTTTTTCCGTTGACCATACAAGAATTGTACCGGGGATCTTCATCAGCAGAGAGGATACCGTCGGCGAGGCAAGCGTGACCACCTATGACATTCGTGTCACAAAGCCCAACCGGGAGCCGGCCGTCGATGTGGCCGCGATGCACTCTCTCGAGCACGTCATCGCCACGTTTCTGCGCAATGACCCCGACTGGAAGAATGAGATCATTTACTGGGGACCGATGGGCTGTCTGACCGGTTTTTACCTGATTTTGAAGGGGAACCGCGCGCCCAGAGAGATCTATGATCTGCTGCTTCGTGCTTTCCGGTCGGTGCAGGACACAGAGGTTGTGCCCGGCGCGACTGCGGAGAACTGCGGCAATTACACGATGCACAATCTCGCCATGGCGAAATGGTACGCGGCAATCTTCGCGGATTATCTCGCTGCCAACGCCGAGAATCCTGCCATCTACGAATATCCGAAGGCTGCCAGACTGGTCACTGAGGACGGCCGCCAGTTCTTCGATTCATAAACCGCATCGACGGATCATTGCTTTAGTAAAGGAGCATTTGCTTTATGGAAAGAGTAACGCTGTTTTTGAAATACTTCCTGACACTCATCCTTTCCGTACTTGTGGGTGCCTCCCTGTTGATCATCGTCTACAAATTACCTGTCGGACGCGCCACGCAGAATGTGGTTTCTTCCATCGGATATCTGGGTGGGGATTTCCCTGATTGGTCCGGAAGCACCTTCACAGTTTCCGACGGATTCACCGACCTGATCATGATTAATACTTCTATTTTCAACGGTCGGGACAATGCTGTATATTATGCACTACAGAGTCCGCACATCGAATTCCGAAAAGAGTATGTGCAATATCAGAACCTGTTGGGCTATCTGGGCGAACGCGAGGAGCCTGTGGAAACGCCTTATTCCAGATATTGGCACGGCTATGTAATCGTGTTAAAGCCCCTTCTGGCGTTTTTCACCGTGCAGGAGATCCGTTTGCTCAATGCGATGATACAGGGGTTTCTCTTGCTTTTATTGCTCTATCTGTTAAATAGTGTCATCCCCCGCAACAGCCGGTTAGTCATGCTTGCCTATGGGGTCTCGCTTTTTATGATCTGCCCATTTACGGTTTCCTTATGTTTTCAATACTCCACCGTATATTATATCATTTTGATTTCCTGTATTGCGCTGATTCTTATGAGAAATATTCTTCGAAGAAACGGAAGATACGGGTTGTTTTTCTATTTTCTGGGGATTGTCACGGCATACTTTGATTTTCTCACATATCCCGCGGCAGCTCTGGGCTTTGCATTAATTACTTGTTTCCTGATCCGTATGGAACAGGAAACTGACCGAAGCATGAAATCCATCTGCGTCGACGCGCTTGGTAAAAGTATCGTCTGGCTTGCCGGATATGGGCTTATGTGGGCCTCCAAATGGGTGCTCGCCGAGGTGTTCACCGGTGCGCATGTCATATCTGACGCATTGGAGGCGATTCGGTTCAGAACCTCTGACAGCGGTCTCAGCGAAGGATTTAACCTGTTCGAACCTGTCCTGGAGCCTCTGGAAGCATTTGCACATGCAATCATTCTGATGCCGGCTGCTGCTTTTTTGTTGTGTATACTTGTTTTGCTCCGGAAGAAATATCGGTTCCATCGGAGTCTGATCCGCGCAAACACTATATATCTTCTGATTGCCTGCTATCCTTTCTTATGGTGCAGTGTTTTGCGGAACCACTCCGTTCAGCACCCCTATATTGTTTTCAGACTATTTTCATTATCAATTTTGGGCATTTTGGTTTTCCTGTCACAGATTGTGATCGAATCCACACCAGAAAAGGAGCATCCTGCCAATGATGAACAAGAATGAACAACCGCAACTGACACTTTACAGACAACGCTTCATCCCCGCCCAGTGCATCCCGCTAAAGGATGACGTGATCGCGGAGCAAAATGAGGAGTATATTCTGACCACCTGGAAGACGATCAATCCCAAGACAGCTTTCGACCACGGGAGCTCCTGCTATCTGCTGAAGGACGGCGTCAAAATCAGCAAGTTTTACCGCCCCGACGGGTCGCTTTTGTACTGGTACTGCGACATTGTACAGTACACCTTTGACGAGGCGAAGAATACCCTCACAGTCACTGATCTTCTGGCGGACGTGATCATTTATCCCGACGGCCGCACGAAGGTCGTCGATCTTGACGAGCTGGCCGACGCGCTGGAAAAAGGGTTGATTACGCAGGAACAGGCGATCAGCGGCCTGCGCCAGCTGGATCACCTGCTCTCCTTACTCTACCGTGATAAATTTGATCGCTTTCAGGCAATCTTAAATGACAAAGGCTTGTAAATGATCCGTCTCTGCCTGTGTGCTGGAAGCACTAATAAAATACATGTCCGCCAATGAATATCCCGTCCAATCCCTCAATGGGGGTTCTGAAAAACACACAGTTGCCCACGTTGGACACGCCCTTCATGGCCTCGTCCGCCGCCTGGTAGCAGCTCGCCGTCGCCTTGTTGGTCGCGAGCGCCAGATCTAGGCGTCCGCTGGCAACCGGTGAAAACTGCTTGTTTTGGTAAATCACGCCCACCACGGTGTCTGGAAACTGGCCGCTGAGCACACGGTTGATCACCACGCTGCCCACGGCGAGTTGTCCCGCATAGGGCTCTCCGCCGGCCTCGCAGTAGATCAGGTTGGCCAACAGGTACCGATCCCCCTCTGCAAAGGTCACATCCGAGATATCTCTCCAGACGCCCTTGGCTGCGGCCTCCGAGATCGCCATCTCCTCCGCCAGTTTTTTCCAGAGCACCTCTAGATCTTCATCCGCTTTCTTGATCTGCGCCTCGTATTCGAGCGCACGTTTCTCCGCCTCCGAGATCTCGCCGGCATAAGCCGCAATCGAACTGGACGTCTGTCCAATCAGCCCGGAAACCTTATTTTTCTTGGTCTCCGCCTCCAGATGCAGCGCCTCCAGATCCTTTTTCTCCTGCTCCAGGAGCGCCTCCTGCTCCTCGATCAGCTCACGATTTTCCTTGAATTCCTGCAGCTTTTTCTTGTCGTAAGAGGCAACCCGTTCAAAATCGTCCGCCGCATTCAGGGCGTCCGCGAATTTGCCTGCGCGAAACACCGTTCCAATGAACACATTCACATAACTCGTATCGTTGCGCTCGTACATTTTCCGCACACGCGCAAGCATGTCCATGTATTGCTGCTGCTCCACATCCTGTGCTTCCTGTAGCGCCTGCTTGGTCTCATCGATCTCTTGTTCCTTGGCGTCCATGCGCTCCTCCAGATCCGCCAGTTCCTCGCTGATCTCCGTGAGCTGCGTGTTCAGCTTGTTCAGCTCTCCCTTCAGGCCTTTTTGCTCCCCTTTGAGCTTATCGATATTGCCCTGCTCTTCCTCGTGCTTGTCCTCCAGTTCGTCCTTCTTGCGCTGGGTCTCACTGATCTGTTCTCTGGTGCTGGTTGCATAGACTCTGTCCCCTCCTGGGCAGACAACGCCGGGAGAAAACCCGTCAGAGGTAAGCGAAAGCGCCATCGCAAACACCAACAGCACTGCCGCCAACCGCTTTACATATCTCATTCGTTCACTCCTCTATTGTACTCGATTGTAACCGATTGTATCTATAATGCAATCTCAATCGTGCGCCCTGTATGGTGATAGGGAACACACGCGATGCCTGCCGCCTCAAACATCCGCTTGGATGCCACGTTCGACGGGGTGCCGTTGTATTTGTCGCTGTCATATACCACCGTGCGGATCCCCGCCTGAATGATCGCCTTGGCGCACTCATTGCAGGGGAACAGAGACACATACAGCTTGGTGCCCTCTAGCGATCCGCCTCTGTAGTTTAAGATCGCGTTCAACTCACTGTGGGTCACATACGCGTACTTGGTGTCCAGCATCTCACCCTCTCTGGCCCAGGGAAACGCATCGTCGGAACAGCCGCAGGGAAATCCGTTATATCCCATGGACAGAATCTTGTTGGCGGGGCTTACAATGCAGGCCCCCACCTGCGTGTTGGGATCCTTCGAGCGCATCCCCGACAGATGCGCAACGCCCATAAAATATTCGTCCCAACTAATGTAATCGCTGCGTTTGCATGCATCCTGTGCTGTTGCCTTGGGCTTGATCTGCGCGGCAGGCTGCATGCTGACATCTTCGTCATTTTTTATGTCCATATGCTTATTCCTCGTCTGTCAATAAAAAAATGCAACACGATAATTCTGCGAGTTGCAAAGAAGCAAAGCTGCTATTACGCAACCTCCGGCTTTGAATGCTTCCTAACGGACGCAATTGCCTATAAATAAACTATT
>JAFVAO010000050.1 GCA_017480445.1 Lachnospiraceae bacterium | reverse complement strand
GTCATCACCGATGAGCAGACGCTTGGGATCTGTGGACAGTGTGGTCTTTCCGGTTCCGGACAGACCGAAGAAGATCGCGGTATGCTTACCATCCATATCGGTATTAGCGGAACAGTGCATGGAAGCCATGCCGTTCAAAGGCAGGAAGTAGATCTGCATGGAGAAGAGACCATTCTTCATCTCTCCGCCGTACCATGTATTCAAGATAACCTGCTCTTTGCTGGTTACATTGAACAGAACTGCGGTCTCGGAGTTGAGACCCAGCTCCTTGAAATTCTCTACCTTTGCCTTGGATGCGTTGTAAACAACGAAATCAGGCTCGAAGTTCGCCAGCTCCTCCTCGGAGGGACGGATAAACATATTCTTTACGAAATGAGCCTGCCAAGCAACCTCAACGATGAAACGAACCGCAAGACGGGTGTCCTTATTGGCGCCGCAGAAACCGTCTACTACATACAGCTTCTTGTTGGACAGCTCTTCAACAGCCAGCTTCTTGCAGGCATCCCAAGCGTCCTTGGAAGCTCTGTGGTTATCGTTGGGATACTCTTCGGATGTCCACCAAACGGTATCATGAGACTTCTCATCGTCTACAATGAACTTATCCTTAGGGGAACGACCGGTATAGATACCTGTCATAACGTTTACAGCGCCAAGCTCTGTAACCTGACCTTTGTCATAGCCTGTAAGAGAAGGATCTGTCTCGTCTTTGAACAGCTGGTCATAAGAAGGATTGTAAACGATCTCTGTTGTGCCGGTGATACCGTACTTTGTCAAATCAATTGCCATAGTTCTTAACCTCTTTCCTTATATATTTCCTGACCGATGCCCCGGTGCAGGTTAAAATCATTCTCCTCAATTTTATACTATGAGTCGTACAAAATCAACATGAAAACAAGATTTTTTTCATTTTTAACAAATTTTTAACAAACACTTGTCTCCTGCCGCAGCCAATCCCGCTCCTCCTGCGTCAGATAGGGCGCTAATTTCTCGTAGACAGCGCTTTGATAGCGCGCATACTGCTCTCTGCTCTCCGCCGGCATGAGCGACAGATCGATCGCCGCCGGATCAAGCGGCACCCAGGTGAGGGTGTCAAAATGCATAAACTGACCATACTCGTTTTTGCTGTCGTTTTTCGCCACCATCACGTTCTCGATGCGGATCCCGTGGCTGCCGGCGATATAGACGCCCGGCTCATTGGATACCGTCATCCCCTCCTCGATGGGCGTCTCAACCCGATCCGCCGGGAAACGCCAGCGAATGTTGATCGGCTCCTCATGTACATTGAGAATATAGCCGACGCCATGACCGGTGCCGCACTTGTAATCAATGCCGATTTTCCACAGTGCCTCTCTGGCCAATATATCCAGATTCCTGCCGGAGCAGCCATAAATCCAGCGAGCGTTTGTCAGACGAAGCATCCCGATCGCGGTCAGCGTATAATGTTTCCTTTGTTCCTCCGTGATGGGACCCAGGACAATTGTGCGGGTCACGTCTGTGGTTCCGCCCATATATTGTCCGCCGGAGTCCACCAGGAACAGACCTTCCGGCCGCAGCGTCGCATGCTGCTCGGGCGTCGCCTCATAGTGCATCATGGCAGCGTTGGGACCGTATCCGGCGATGGTCGGGAAGGAAAGATCCAGGAACTCCGGTATCTCTCTGCGGAATTCCTCCAGCTTCTCCGCCGCGGACACCTCTGTAATCTCCTGCTTGCCAATGTTGGTCTTGACCCAATAGATAAACTTGGTGAGGGCCACACTGTCCTTCAGATAAATTGTTTCCATGTTGGCGATCTCCACCGGATTCTTCATGGACTTCAACAATTCCACCGGGTTCTTTCCCTCTACCAGATGCGCCTTGTCCACCGCGTGATGCAAAGTAAAACTGCATTCCGCCATATCCACCAGGATCTTCTTCTCCTGCGAGATCTTCTGCAGAAAATCTGTGATCTCCCCGTACGCCCGCACCTCGATCTGCGCCTTGGCAAAATACGCCGCACAGTCTGCGATCGCTTCCTTCTGGATGAATAACACCGCACGCTCCGCGTCTACATAAGCATAGGACATGGCCACCGGATTGCACGCCACATCACAGCCGCGAATGTTATAGAGCCACATGATATCATCCAGCTTGGTGAACAGGATTCCCTCTGCGCCGGCCTCCTGCACCTTTTCACGCACCTCGGCCAGCTTTTCATCCACGCGCTTCCCGACGATCTGTTCCGGCAGCGCATACACCTTTCCCGCCGGGAACGCAGGCCGGTCTGTCCATAGCTTCCCCGCCAGGTCTTCTTCATAGACAAAACAGATTTTCTTCTCCTGCAATTCCTTCGCATATTTTCGTCCCTGCTTCGCAGAGATTGTCCTGCCATCGAAGCCTAAGCCTCCGCCTTCCGGCATCTGCTCCTTTAAAAACTCCTCAATCGTGGGAACGCCTTCGTCCTGCATCCGGTACAGCGTGATCCCCGTACCTTCCAGTTCCTTCTCCGCCTGGATAAAATACCTGCCGTCCGTCCAGAGTCCTGCGCCCTCCTGCCATACAACCAGTGTCCCGTTGGAACCGGTAAAATTGCTGAAATACTCCCGCACCTTGAAATAATCGCTCACATATTCCGAATTGTGAAAGTCCGCAGTGGGAATCATATAGTAATCGATTTTTTTCTCTGCCATTTGTTTTCGCAGGGCGGAAAGCCTTGCCTGAATAAGTTCATTCTCCATAGTTTTTCTCCTTGTCCATATATCTTGCTCTAGATATACCAAACCGGTATCTGCAATATATTTTCCCGAAGCATCCCCGGTGACGGACACATGCAGATTACAGCGCCCATGCCCCGTTTTTTTTCGGGAATTTGATCCAGCACCGGGAAAGCACTTGCCATGTTTGCTGTCACGTTACTGCTCTGTTTGATTTCTATCGGATACAGAATTCCATTCTGCTCAATGATAAAATCTATTTCCGATTCCTCTGAACGCTCTCCGTTCTCTTTCTTCATCTTTTTATCCTTACCCCGATAATAAGAGACAAAATACCGGTAATCCAATCCGGCATTGGAATAGCTTTTCAAAATCTCAGAGATCACAAAGGTTTCAAAAAAAGCTCCGCTCATGGCACCATTTGCAAGTGTTTCCGGTGTGAGCCATCTGGTAAGATACGCCGCGAGTCCTGTATCACGGAAGTATAGTTTAGGTGTTTTAATGGCACGTTTTAACGCACTGGACATATATGGCTCCAACAGATAAACAATACCTGACGCCTCCAATATGGCAATCCAGTTTTTCACCGTGGTGGCATCTTTTCCGATTTCATCTGCTATATTCGAATAATTAAGCATTTGTCCGGTTCTTGCCGCGCAAGCCACCATAAATCGTCTGAATGCGTTCAGATCATGTACTGCCGACAGTTCCCTCACATCCCTTTCCAAATATGTCTTGATATAGCTGGAGAAAAACATCGACCAATCTGTCTCTTTATTTTGAAGCTCCGGATAGCCGCCCCTATGAATCATATTCCAGATATTTCCGGGATCTCTTGCTGTCACTTTTCTTGTCTTTACATAATCTACTGTCGGCAAAAAAGGCATGCCGTCAATAACTCCCTGAATCTCTCTCATCGAAAGCGGCGCAAGCTCAATGACTGCAACCCTGCCTGCCAGAGAATCTGAAACCAGATCCATCAATTTAAATGGCTGCGAACCGGAAAGATAAAAAAGTCCTTTTTCTTCTTTTCGATCACAGACCATCTTGATATGCCGAAACAGATCCGGAACATATTGTATTTCATCCAGATAAACCGGCGGTTCATGCAGCATCATAAACATATCCGGATTCTGTTTTGCCTGTTCTTCCATAAACGGATCATCAAACGTAACAGATGTAACAGCCGGAAACATCTTTCTCAGCAAGGTGGATTTTCCTGTTTGACGCGCTCCGGTTACCAACACAGCTTTAAATGTCTGAGCCGATTTCTTCACAATGTTTTCCAGTTCTCTGCTTATATACTCCATAATGTTCTCCATTTTGGCAAAATACGACTAATCTGGGATTCAATCCCGGATTAGTCGTATTTTAACATGAATACATATCTTTTTCAATACCCTTCCGTCAGTTCACCCTTCAAAAGGCCTACCGCTCTGGAGGTTCCGATCCTGTCGCATCCGAGCTCCACAAACATCTCCAGATCCTTCAGGTCGGAAATCCCACCTGCCGCCTTGATTTTCACATTCGGGCCAATGTGTTTTTTGAAAAGCTCCACGTCCTCTCCCGTGGCGCCGCCCGTGCCGAATCCGGTGGAAGTCTTGATGAAATCAGCGCCGGCATTAGTGACAACCTTGCACATGGCGATCTTCTCTTCCTCCGTCAGATAACAAGTCTCAATGATGACCTTCAGGATATGATCCCCGCAGATTTTCTTCAGTGTTCGGATCTCCTCCTCCACCTTATCGTAAAGCCCGTTCTTCACATCAGAGATATTGACCACCATGTCAATCTCATTGCAGCCGTCCGCAAGCGCCTGCTCCACCTCCGCAGCCTTCGCCTCCGTCACGCTGTAACCCAGTGGGAAACCTACAACTGTGCAGATGTTGACCTTCTCTCCATAGGTGTCGTGGATCCGCTTGATATATGCGGGCGGAACACACACGCTGGCGGTTTGATACGCTATCGCCTCGTCACAGAGCTTCACGATGTCCTCCCATGTGGCAAAAGCCTTCAACTGCGTGTGATCTACTTTTTTTAATATTTCCTGCGCGTTCATTTTGATGCTTCCTTTCCTGAATATTTCAACAAACCTTTTGCCCTGAAATTATCTGATGAGTTGCCCGACAGATGACTTTTGTAAAACCTAGTCATGGCATAATGCACAAAAAAATTATGAGTTATACGCTGCGGAGTTGAGACAAATGCATCGTTGGAAGCCTTTGCTTCCAATGATGCATGTCTTGGGCTCAGCGAAGCGCCTTGCGCATCCGAATAAAATTTTTGTGCATTTTGACATGGTGCCACTTGCAAACGCCCCATTTGTCGGACAACTCATCTGATGAAGTGCGTCGGCGTCCACGGCTCCTTCTCCGGCAGCCCGTACTTCTCCTTGCCCAGCGCAATGCTCTTCATCAGGAAGGTCATATTTCTCGCCAACACACGCATGGTCTGCTTACCTTCCTCATCCATCTCAGCCTGCCCCTTTTCTCTGCCGTGAATGCTGTTCCAGTACTGGCTGGACGCAACAGGCATATTCGCTATGGTAAAATATTTATTCAGCTCGTCAAAGGTTGCGGAGCAGCCGCCTCTTCTGGCGCAGACCACGCTGGCGCCCACTTTCATCGTCTTGTCAAAATGGGTGCTGTAGAAGAGTCTGTCCAGACATGCGATCAGCGTCGCATTGGCAGAAGCATAATAGACCGGTGTCGCTACCACCAGTCCATCCTCCGCCTCAAATTTCGGCGCAAGCTCATTCACCGCGTCGTCAAACACACACTTTCCCTTCTGGAAGCAGGTTCCGCAGGCGATGCAGCCCCGGATATCTTTATTGCCGATCTGCACGATCTCAACCTCCACCCCTTCCTCCTCAAAAACCTTTCTCATCTCCTCCAGTGCGATGGACGTATTGCCGCCCACTCTGGGACTTCCGTTCAGTACCAATACCTTCATTCTTCTCTCCTCCTTTTGCTAAATTCATAATTTAGGCGTTTGCGAAACGTCATATGCGTAGTATCGAATTGGGCATATACAATGTGCACAATGACACTCATATAGAATCTGCGTTTCGCAATTACCTAAATTTATAATTAGGCAATTGCGAAACCTGCAATGGTACCATTATACTACATTTGATCTACAATTTCTCCTGTTTTTCTGAACTTTTTATGACACAAACATTTATGACGCAAACATCGCCGGGGTACTGCGCACCAGATTCTCCAACTGCTCCTTGGTATTCCTGGTCGGATCGAAGGTCTTCATTGTACCTGTTGCAAGATCGTAATACATCGCTCCTGCCGGTACATTTGCCGAATTGTCCAATTTATGCATAGCCTTCGCCTGTATGCTTGCCGACAGCGCCAACGAAGCTGCCTCTCTCTCCTTGGCAGCCTGCGCGGATGCCTTCGCCGCTGCCGCGAAGCTCTCCCAAATGCCTTTGAGCTGTTCCGCTGTATCCGGCACAGGCGTGATGATCTCGGCGAGCGCATCATACGGCGTCTCAAAAAGGATCTCATCAGATACCTTCACTGAGATTTCCTCCGCTGCAAATTCCTTTTGAAGCGCCTCCACATAAGCCGCACTCTCAAAATCCTGCGTCAGATCAATGACAAAATCACCGCTCTGACAGGTCATGTTCAGCACCAGTCCGTCAGAACAATTGGAGTACAAATGAACTTCATCCACATAATCCTCCGGCACGTCAAACTGCCCCACATAACTGATCAGATAGGTGTCCAGCGCCAGATTCTCCATGAATCCTAAGAGTTTCTGTCTGCCCTTAAAGGAATGTACATGTCCGATCAGGCCTAAAAACATCACAATATTGTTGAATTCCTTTGCACAGTAATCGTGATCCTTTTGTTTATTTAAAAGCTCTTTGTAGTGAGCTGCCAACTCTTCCATGCTTAATTTCTGTTCCGTCTCTCCATAGGGCAGGCTCATGCTCTTCACACAGTTTTTGAAGGTCACGTCGCAGCCCAGAATTTTCCGGGCATCCATCGGGAAATTGCTGATGATGGGCTTGTCATTTTCCGGATATAACTTTCGGATCGCCCCGCTCATCATCATGCTTAACAGTATGATGGGAGATGCGCCGTACTTTTTGCAGACACCCATGAATTCCTTCTGGGAAAAGCGCAGTTCATATCTTCTGTGCCCGCTCTTGTTCGCTGTCTCCGGAAGCTTGAAGCCTTTGCTGGCAAGACCTTCCACTTTGCATGATTTGCCGGTGAGTTCATGTTTGTTTTCACAGGGGTCAATATATTCCGCATCCGACAGTTCAGAAGCTTTCTCATGATGCTGTTTCTGAACCTCCTTATATGCATTCTCAAAGCACTCCGCATCTTTGGTTGAATCCTTCACAGCACTTCCCGGCACGCCTTCAGATCCATTCTCAAGGCGCTTTTTCTGCAAATCATAATCCGCATAATCGTTCACCAGCGTTTCCAGAAAACTCTTAGCGCCCCTTCCGTCGGTCAGACCGTGGTGGAAGGAAATCTTCAGAACCTTCTCCCAGTAGGAAATCCCCATCATATGATAATGATTCTCAGCTCCCCCGAGCGGAATCAGTTCCTGCGTGTGAAACGCCTTCAGCGGAAGCCCGTTCGGAACCGCATAAAAATCCCCCTTCTCCTCCAGCAATCTGACCGCAAAATACGGATAACGCTCCACGGTATCCGCGATCGATCTGTTTAACAGTTCCGGATCGATCTCCTCACGAAACCGCACCTCATATACCTCACTGGGCAGTCCTTTCGACCGGTACAGATAGGGAAGGCCTGCGTAAATCTTGTCCTTTTCTCTTCTGTTTTCCGAATTGTTTGCATTTACATTCCCGCTCATATCATCCATTCTATTTTCGCTCATATTCTCATTCATACAAGATTCCTCCGTTACGTATTTACGCATTGCTTATTTCCCTATCTCTTATCTGTCTATCCCTGTCAGCCTGCTTCCCTTTTCACAAAGCGTATCAATCTCTTCCCACTTCTGCTCGATCAGGGGCTCCAGTTTCTCCTTCTGATACGCCCTTACCTTCCGATAAACAAAATAGGGAGAGATCCATCCCGCAAAGGCCGGGATCGCATAGAGTACGGTGAGTACAATATGCGGCGGTGTCGCTGTGACCGCAAACACGGCAAGTGCCATAAACACCGTGCCGATCACCCCGAGGGTGAGGGCGGCCATCTGCGCTGTGCTGTTGATCGATTTCTCCATCTTTTCGATTTCCTCGGCGCAGCTTTCAAAATTGCGCTGCAATCTGGTCAATTCCGCTTTGTTCACCAGTTTCCGGTCCCGTTTCAGACGAATTCTGATCTTTCCCTGCTGATACACAGCAGGTACATTTTCATCCGTTCTCCAACCGAAACACTGGCAGCAATCTGTCAAAAAAGATACTTTGGCTTCCGCCGCACAGATCTCCATATAATCATAGGTTGTCATATCCTTCGTCATCCGCTCCATCTCACGCTGCCTCTCTCAACTAAATATTTCATTGGCACAATCATACTTTCTCACGCGCCTGTCTGCCGCCCATCGGCAATGTCACAATAAATGTACTCCCTTCGCCCACTTTGCTCTGCACTGCAATCTCGCCGTCCATCAGTTCAATCACACGCTTCGCCAGTGCGAGTCCAAGTCCGTTCCCCTCCGTCGCATGGGAGGTATCTCCCTGGTAAAACCGGTCAAAAATATGTTTCAAGCTTTCGGCGTCCATCCCACAGCCGGTATCGGCAACCGTCACACGCACAAACGCCCAGCCTCGCGCCGCCCAAGGCGCATCCGCTTCCCGTCCGTCGGCAGCTTCGCAGCTCGTCTGGGTCACCGTGATCCTGCCGCCCCTGGGCGTAAATTTTACCGCATTGGATAACAGATTATTCCACACCAGCTCCATCAGCTGTTCATCCGCCTCCACATAGGCTCTGTCCTCCATGTCAACCTCCAGCTCCAGTCCCTTCTCCTCCAGGATCGCATCGTACAATAGAATACTGTCGCACAGCTGTCTGCATACATCATAGACTTCCTTTTTCGGCGTGATTTTCTGATTTTCCAGCTTGTTTAACTTGAGAATGTTTGTGATCAGATCTGACATTCTTCCCGCAGCGGCTTCAATGTCACGGATACAAACCGACTGCTCCTCCGCGGTCAGATTCCCTTTCTCGATCAACTGCGCGGAGTTTTTGATGATGGCGATCGGCGTCTTCATTTCATGGGAAACATTCGATATAAAGTCCGTCTTTAAGGTTTCAATGCTGCCTAACTCCTCCACCATGGCGTTGATATTCAGGATGGTCGCATCCAGATAATCCAGCTTATCCACCGTATGGGTGGGTGGAATATATACGGAAAAATCTCCCGCCGCCACCTTCCTGGTTGCCTCCATGATCTGCATGAGCGGCTCCTCATAAGCTTTCTTCGTCCGCCACTGTACGCCGAGGATGACGAGCACCGCCGCTAATATCCAATACAGTAATATCATGTGCACCTCGACAATCGCCGGCACATGCAGTTTCTCCATCAGCACCAACAACCCCATCTGTAGTCCGGACACCAGAAGCAAGATCCCAAAGGTAATCCAGAAGGCCGATATGGGAAACCTGGTGGTTTTTATTTTGATCTCATCTTTTGGGGAAACATTTGCCATATTCTACCCGTTCCTTCTCTGACATCCGTCAATACCGCTTATCTCTGACATCACACGACTTGCAACACATGCTATTCGCTGCTCAATTTTTTAAAACTGCCTTATACCCCAGCCCTCGCACAGTCTTGATCTCAAACCCATCGCACAGGGACAACTTATCCCGCAGCTTCGTCACATACACATCCACCGCCCGCAGGCTGGAGTCACTGTCGATTCCCCAGAACTCATCCATGAGCTGTGCCCGTGAAAAAGTCTTGTTAGGATAGGACAACAGCTTGTACATGATATTGAACTCTCTGGTGGTCAGATCCACCGGGACACCGCCAATCTCCGCGCTCATCGCATCCGCATCCAGCACAAGGTTCCCCGCGGAGATCTTGCGCTGATTCTCAATGTTGGCCCGGCGCAGAAGCGCTCTCACTCTGAGGACCAGCTCATCCAGATCGATGGGCTTTACCATATAATCATCGATACCTATCTGAAACCCCTTTTGCTTGGCCGGCAGATCATCCCGCGCCGACATGAACAGGATCGGAATCGCCTTGTTGACCTGCCGGACATTTTCCGCGAATTCAAAGCCGTCCACACCGGGCATCATGATATCGGAGATCACCATCTCATACAGATTGTTATACATCTCGTCATAGGCGTCATTCGCGTTCAGACAGCCCTTCGCCTGAAATCCGCTGTCATTTAAGTAGGTGCATACAAGCCGGTTTAATTTTTCATCATCCTCCACAACCAAAATATGAATCATATTGCTCTCCTGTCAGCTTCGCAGCCGCTTGTTTTTCTTCTGCATAATTCAGTATATCATGTTCAGCAGGAATACGAAAGCTTATCTTCTCTTAAACTTTTTACCGTTTGTACTTCCACCGTCGCATAGAATATCTACACCTGCTAGGTATCCGTTGCGCTCATCTGCTACCGTAGCAATGGCAAAGCCCAGTTCCTCCGGTGTCCCCATGCGTCCTTCCGCAGAAGCCGCAATGAGCGCTTTCCCTTCCTCTGCCTCGTTGTTCCCCATATCCGTGGATACCAGTCCGGGGCTTAGGGACACCACACGGATCCCCTTGGAACCGTACTCAAATGCACATTTCATCGCGTACCAGACCGTGAAATTTTTAGAGAGTGCATAGGCAAAACCGGACTTTTCATAATCCGTCTTCGCCAGATTGCTTTTTTTCAACATCTTCTCCAGAAATGCGCCCTCGTTGATTGTTGCCAACTCATATGTCTTTTTATTGATTAGAAACTTTGGAAGCGCATAAGCCGAATTGGACGCCACATCCACGATCACACTGCCCTTTTCCATCAGCTTCGAAAACTCCTGATTCACATATACCGTACCCAGCGCATTAATCCGGATCAAAGTCTCCGGCTTTGCCATGGAGGGCGACACGCCCGCGGCATTGATCACTTGTTTAATCACTCCTAAAGACGCCGCGTATTTCGCCAATTCTCTCACGCTCATGCGGTCAGACGTATCACAGGCATGCGTGTATGCCTCATATCCCAGCTCTTTTAATTCAGCCGCTGCCTTCTCCAATTTTGCGACGGTTCTTCCGGCTATAACGATCAGCTTATCCTTCGGCATACACTTTGCGGCCGCCAAACCCATACCGCTTCCACCGCCGATTATCACACATACATGTTTCATAGTTTGTCACCTCCTGTACACCTGCTTATGGACTATGCAATCTTCCCGGTCTGCTTCAGCCACTGCACCTCATCGTGAATGGTCTCGCGGTAAGATCTTGTGGTGTATCCCAGTTCCCGCTTCGCCTTGCTGGAATCGTAGTCGTTGTTGCGCGCCAGATTGTATACGGAGAACGTGGTCATCAATGGCTTCGCGCCCTTTTTCTTCGCCTGCTTCTCCATCATTTTGGCCATGAAGTTCGCCATGCTGATGGGCAGAAAAAATCCGATTTTCTTGCAGCCGCTCTCCTCGCACACCAGATTTGCAAAATCCTTAAACGCAACCTCGTCATTGCCGAGAATATAGCACTCTCCGCTTCTGCCCTTATCCGCCGCCGCAATCGCGCCTGCCGCCAGGTCTCTCACATCGCTTAAGTTGAAGGAGCCCGCAATGCCCGCCGGCATCTCGCCGTTGATGATCTTGATCAGCGTTCCTGTCGTCTCGCCCACCGCGAAATCCTCCGGTCCCATAATCCCGCTGGGATGCACCACACACGCATTCAATCCATGGTCACGCACCGCATCCAGCACCGCCTGTGTCGCAAGCGCCTTGGACATGCTATAGCATCCCTCCACCTTATCTTCTTCGAAATGATCCACCTCGGCGATCTTCGTTCCCTTCGGCAGCTCCGGAATCGCTCCTGTACTGCTGCAGTACACCAGTTTCCTGCACTCGGGATGGGTCAGGCAAAGCCGGATGATATTTTCCGTTCCTCCCACATTGACATCCATGACCTTCTGGCTGTACTCCGGATTCACTGTGACAATGCTTGCGATGTGGAGCACAATCGTCTCTACCCCTTCCGGCACCCGGAAGAACCGCTCCAGAGACTCCATATCGCACAGGTCTCCCTCCACGATCTCCGCCTCTTCCGGCACATATTTGACTGCCTTATCGCCGGGCAATACAAACGCTCTTACTTTATCCCCCCGCGCTATCAGTTGTCTGCAAATCGTTCCACCCAAAAATCCCGCTGCGCCTGTCACCAAATACATTTTCTTCATAATCGTTCCCTCCTACCGAAATTGTTTGTTGTTTGCTTTGTTGGATTGATCATAACAGCGGAATGTTTGTGAAATGTTTGAGAAATGTTTCTGAAATGTTAATTTGTTTTATTCTTGCGAGCATGTCACCTTAGCTCATTGCCCGCGGGAATAAATATGGATATCTGCGCATCTGCTCGAACAGAATCCGCCGCACTCTCTCATGTATTGCATCCGGATAGATATCTGCCTGCTCCAGCAGCTGCTCAACATCCTTTTTGCTAAAATGAAATTGCAAATTTTGGCCATATAAATCCTCAGACACCTCCATCTGTGTCTCAAAGTCTTTTGAAATCGTCTTGGCCTTAGCACTGTCTATCAATTCGTATAATTCACCTTCCAGCGGATAATCCAACGTTGTATCCGACAACAGTGATGCCCCATGATCAAAAAAAGGACAAAGTCTGAATCTATGCGCACCATCCATCAATACTGCAATATTATGTGTATGTCTGTCTTCATTCAGGAAAAAAGCATCTATCGTAAATAGTTTGTTCATATAGATGCCAAAATTTTTCAATCCGGTAATGCGCTCCGTCTGTTCCACCAGAAAACGAAGTCTCTCTTTCTCATCTGCAATCTTATAGATTGCGTAATTGAGTCCTTTTCCAAAAAAGCCTTCGAACAGTCTCTCTAACGTAATAATCTGCCAATCCCCACTCAAAAAATCAGCACTTTTAGCTCCCCGAAATATCTGTGTTTTATACGAAATCTGCTCGAGTTCATAACATACGAATTCCTCCTCCAACAGACTAGATGTCTGCAACAGATGTGATACCATATACTCTGACAAGCCCTCATATCCAGCATAATCCGCCTTATACCAGGTTCCATTGTTTTCCCACTTCAATTGATTGCCTTTAGAGGATTGCCTTGTTTTAAATTTTCTGTTTTGTTCAAAAAGTTCTACCATACGCCGCTACTCCTCTCCATCCACAACCTCTCTTTGATCGTTCATCGTTCTATCCGAATCCAAAAATCGTCCTCTGCCATACGACCTTGTGTCTTCTCAATGATTAATAATGGCTCATAAAACGGAAGGTTCAACTCCCGTAACATCAGTTTCATTTTATCCCGTTCCTGCGGAAAACATCGAGACGCCAAAAAACTTTCATACGCTTCGTAGGAAGGATTTTGTATCGCGCCAAATGCACAGAATAATACATTTTCTGTATAATTTTTAATAAAAATCTGTTTTCTCAGTTCATCCACGTCAATCAGTGTACACACCCTGTCCTTATACATGTACCAAAGACGTAATCCTGCCTGTCTGGCCGGTACAGCCAGTTCTTCTAAACATGCAGGATGTCGCAGCAGAATTTCCCGTAATAAAGTGATCGGTCCATGGATCTCTTTCTCGCCGCTTTCCCATCGCTCCACAGTCGGCGTAGAGACATTGACAAACTCCGCAAATTGCCGCTGGGTCAGTCCAAGTGACTTCCGTAAATCTTTTATAGCCTCTTTTGTGATTGTTTTAGATGTAATATAATCTTTCCCTTTCATAATAAACCCTCAAAATAATGGTGTAAATAGTGCTTTATACCATTATTTTAATGGTTTTCATGTTCCTTGTCAACATAAACAGAAAAAATAAGTGCGCAGGATTTCCTTTCGCAGAATTCAAAAAAACAAAAAGCCACTCTGTGCAATCGATGCACAAAAGTGGCTTTCACTTTACTTCACAAAAATTACTTCATAAAAACCGATTCAACTCTTAAATTCCCAAAAACGCTCTTACGGTATCCTGCATCTTGTCCACATCGCACTGCTTGTCATGTACCACAGGTGCTGTGCGGATCTCCTCGATGGCTGCCGGCACCTGCACATTGGCGATCCTGGAAAGCTCGTCCACCAGTTCAAAGTCGCCCATCGCGTCGTACTTACCGTCTATTGCATTCATGACGCTTCTGGTGAACTTGAAGGGGCTTGCCGTGGAGGCGATGACCGTCTTGGCATGGTCGCCTGTCTCCTGCAGATACTTTTGATGAACGCTGGACGCGACCGCCGTATGCGTATCGATCACATATCCGCAAGCCTCATAAAGTCTGCGGATCTCCGCTGCCGTCTCCGCCTCGCTCGCATAATTTCCATAGAAATCCGCAAGTCCCGCCTTCATCGCATCGGTGATCTCATATTGACCCTGACTGGTAAGCGCGGTCATCAGCTCTTTGTTTTTCTCTGCATCATTGCCGGCGATCCAATAGATCAACCGCTCCAGATTGCTGGAGATCAAAATGTCCATAGAGGGCGAGGAAGTCAACACAAACTCTCTGTTTCTGTCATAGCTGCCGGTGCTGAAAAAGTCGTACAACACCTTATTGTCATTGGATGCACAGATCAGCTTACGGATGGGCAGTCCCATATGTTTCGCATAGAACGCCGCCAGAATATTGCCGAAATTGCCGGTTGGCACCACAACATTAATCTGTTCGCCCTCCGCGATCTTCCCTTCTGCCAACAGTTTCGCATAGGCGTACACATAGTAGCAGATCTGGGGCACCAGACGACCGATGTTGATCGAGTTGGCGGAGGAGAACTGGAAACCCTTCGCATCCATCTCCTTTGCCAGGGCCTTGTCCGAAAAAATCTTCTTCACGCCCGTCTGCGCGTCGTCAAAATTCCCGTGGATCCCCACGACAAGCGTGTTGGCACCCTTTTGCGTCACCATCTGCTTCTCCTGAATCGGGCTCACGCCGTTCTTCGGATAAAAGACAATGATCCGCGTGCCCTCGACGCCGGCAAACCCTGCCAGTGCAGCCTTACCGGTGTCACCGGAGGTCGCCGTCAGGATCACAATCTCATTTTGAATGTGATTCTTCCGCGCGGAAGTAATCATCAGATGCGGCAGGATCGACAGTGCCATATCCTTAAACGCAATTGTCGAGCCGTGGAACAGCTCCAGATAATACGCACCCTCCGCCTCTACGAGCGGTGCGATTGCCTCTGTGTCAAATTTGGCATCATACGCTTTCTCAATACAGTTTTTCAACTCTTCTTCCGTAAAATCCGTCAGATAAAGCTTCATGACCTCATAAGCCACCTGCTTATAATCCATCTTGGCAAGCTCCTGCAGGCTCTTGTCCAACGCCGGTATATGATCCGGCACAAACAGGCCGCCGTCATCCGACAATCCCTTTAAGATCGCTTCTGAAGCCTTCACAGAATTGCCTTTACTTCTGGTACTGCTATATAATACGTCCATCTCTTTCCTCTCCATCTGCCGCCCGGGCATATTTCTATTAAAAATCTATCACATAAAAAATAAAGCGAAGTCATTATAACACAGTTTTGGGCAGCACGCAACCGGCTTTGCTTCTTTATTGAAACGGCTTTGCCACAATGAGATATTTCACCTTGCAGGTTCCGCCGTACACGCCCTTTCCACGGATCGTAACAGTGACTTTTCCCACGCGCAGGAAAGAAGTCTGTGTCGTCTGCTCCACCACATATTCCTGCTCCGGCACAAGTTTTACGCCGCCGTAGGTCACGGTGATGTCCTTGGCCTGTAGGTCTGATGCGACTGTCTGATAGGTTTGGTTCGGGATCACTGCTTTCAGCCTTCCGGCCTTCAGAAGTGTCTGTACCACGCGGTAGCTGCCGGTGATATGGCTGCCTGCATAATTTCCGGCCCCTGTCACAGTGACATAAATGGTCGTTCCGGCCTGCACCGCATCCGTATCCCGCACAAGCTCCTGTCCCGTCGGATCATAGCTGTATACGAAGGTTTTGTTGTAATCCGTCCCCGCCTTCAGCTTTTTGCCGTCGGTATCATATAGCGCCACCGTTGTCTGCTTCCATGCCGACGGTTTTACGCTTTCCGCCTTATCCGCGGCGTCCATACGCGCCGTTTGCAGACTACCCTGCTGAATCACAAAATTCCGGGTGATCGTATTGCGATAATTTCCCTTGAACCGAATCTGTACCACAGGCTTCCGATCGGTGCCCTCACCTGTCGTCACAGTCTGATTGTTTTGATAGGTCAAGGTGTAATCCACACCCTCCGCAAGCTGCACGCCCGCCGCCCGCACAGAGACCTTCGGCTTGGCACCGCCCTTTACATAAGCCTGCTCCGCAATCGGATCAATCGTCATGATCTTCCGGCTGTCGCTTGCCGCGTCATAGGGCTGGACTTTAAAGGTCTTTTTAATACTTCCGCTAAACTGCCCTTTACCCGTCAGGGTAAGTGTCGCCGTGCCAACCTGCGTATTGTTCTCATAGGTATAGCTGTAACTGCTGTCAGAGAGCGTTGTGCCGCCATAGGAAAGCGCAAACGCAGGTGTCACGGGATCGCCGCCCCGATAAGCAAAGTCCGCCCCATCCAGCCAGTCAAAGGTTGCTTTACCAATCGCAATTCCCTGAATTCGGAACGTTACAACGCGCGTGCCGCTGTAGCCGGCCTCCGGCTTGCCGGTGAGGATGATACGCGCCGTGCCTGCATCCACGTTATCGGCATAGGTAAGCATATAATCTGTCCCTTCCGTCAGAAGCTTCCCGCCATCTCGCACTGTGAGCAGATCCTGCGAGGCAGCTGTAGTAATGGCGCTTCCGGTATAGTTCTGCGCTTTCACCGCACATTTTAGCCCGGAAACCGGCACAAGTGCCTGCTTCGTCAAATGCAGCCGGATGGTTCGCTCACCGGTAAAGTTGCCGCCGTCTTTGGCGCGAATGCGGATCTCGTAAGTTCCCTCCGCCCGGTAAGCGTCTTTCGCAGCTGACGGATATTCCACGACATAGTCCGTCCCTTTTTTCAGAGTCTTCTTGCCCCATTTGACGGTCAGTGCAGGCTGCTGCAGCTTGCCGTTTACAGGCAGTGTAATCCCATATTCCAGATCCGCATTTGTAAGCCCCTTCGCCTGCACGGTGACATCCTCCGCCGCAAGATCTCTGGGCAAAATACGAAAGGTCGTCGTCAGGCTTCCCTTGTAGTTCCCCTTTCCCTTGATCAGCGCCTGCGCCGTGCCCGCCGCCAGATTGTTCTTATAGCTTACCATATAGTCCTTACCCGCACGCAACAGCACGGATCCGTCATATACCGTCACCGTCGGCTTGATCGCCTTGCCGGTGTAGTCCTGATCCGGTATGGCAAGCACATGAAACAAGCCGTCCTGTAGCGTCTCATCCCGCGTAAGTCCACATCTCTCACAAGTATAGCGCATGACACGATCATACTGTAGGCCAGCTTCCGTAACCACCTGCCCCGCATCCCATTTATGTCCCAGCGCCGCTGTTGTTTCATGCGTCCGCGCAAGCTCTTTTCCACAGGAAAGGCACACTGTGACCATATCATAAGTGCCACCCTCCGTACAGGTTGCCGCACGCCCATTCTGTTTCTCCTCTTTGGTATTCACGTGCAGGCAGATCACCGGCTGCGGGTCACCACCGGACACATCACCATCAGAGACATCGCCGCTCGATACATCACTGCCGGATACATCACCATCTGATACGTCACTGCCGGACACATCGCCGCTCGATATATCGCTGTCGGACACATCGCCGCTCGATATATCGCTGTCGGACACATCGCCATCTGATACGTCACTGTCGGAGACATCGCCGCTCGATATATCGTTGTCGGACACATCACCATCTGAACCCTCGCCGGATGTACCGCTGCCACTGTCGTCTCCGTAATAACGTGTCACGCCCACCGCGGCAAGCTCCTCTTTACCGACCAGTGCTATACTGTAATTGCTTGTATTTTTCCCTGCGTAAGACAAATAAATCGCGGTGTCGTTCTTGTGTGCCGTGTACAGACCGGCCAACGCGCCGACATAGCCGGCATTATAGTCCAGCGCCACCTCATTGCTCTCATAATTGCCCTGATCATCCGCATAGTAGCCAGAGGTCTTCGGGCCACCTACCAACGCGCCCAGAAGCGTATAGTGTGCCGGGTTCACCACATTGGCGTCCGTAGATCCGGAGGCGGCACGATGATGCGGATATTGACTGGAGTTCGCATTATACCCCACCATGTAGCACTGTTTTGTCGGATTATCACCAATCATATAATTCATTTGGCTGATCGCCCATGCGTCATACTGTTTCGTGCCGGTCAACCGGTCATAGACAAGGCCGACAAACTGCTCCGAAGCACTGTAGCGGCAAGACCCCCAGTCCGACAGACAATTAAATACATTGTCCAGCTTTGTCTTGCTCTGTATTACATTGGCAATCGACGCCAGTGTCGATGTATTCTCCATCAACATGGCTGCCATCGCTCCGGAATTGGCCCAGTCCAGTACCCAATAGCTGTTGATCCCGCCTTGGTTGGCATTGTACGCATCCAGATAAGTTGTATCACCGGTCGCCTTATACAATGCAGCCGCTGCCAGCGCGAAATCATCCTGCCAGCTGTCCGAGGCATAAAAATCCCAAGCGCCCTCAGAGGCACATCCCTTGTCGTTTTTCTGCACAAATGCAAACAGGTCTTTAGCAACCTGTAGATCCTGCACATAACGCGGCTCTCCGCCTGCTCCGAAATTGATATAATTGATGGCCAGTGCCGCAATGGCAACGGACACTTCATCCGTGGCAGGGTTTGCACTTGTCGCGACGTAGAGCGGCCGCGCAAGCGTCTGCGTCTCCGGCGCACTCCAGACAGCGTGATCGGAATTGCCGTCCCCGACCTGATAGACGAAGCCCACAACCGTGTCACTCCCCTGCGCATAGATGGTACAGCGTTTAAAATAATCACAGAAATAGTCGGTAATCGTCTGCAGATGCACATCCTGTTTCGTCTCCGTGAATGCGCTTGGAAATTCATAGTAGCTCATGCCCAGCATCGACGCAGCGTACCCCTGCGGCAATCCGAATTTCACGTGATCTCCTGCATCGTGAAAACCGCCTGACGCATCCACCGCGTAAGTCACGCCATCGATGGTCACCTGCCCATTTTTATCATAAGCATGACAGTTGCCACGCCAACTCAGCGCGCAAGCGTCCTCCAGGTACCCACACATATTCGCATCATAAAAATACAGGGATTCCTGCAACAATTTCGCATAATTGTATTCCACATCCAGGTTGGTATCCGGGGCCGCCTCCACTGTCACAGCCGGCGCGGTGATACTCGATACCGCCAGAGTAAGGCTAAGGCCGAATGCCAACATTCTTTTGCTCAAATGCATTTTTACACTCCTTGATACATATTTGTTGTCTCATTCATGAGTAGTCTATCGAAAATAAGTATAAAAGTCAATTTTTTCCTCCCAATTTTATAGTTATTCATAATATAACCGCAACGCACGGTTCTCAAAATAAGCAGATCAGAATGCCTGCTGAGGAGACAGGCCGAAGTTAACAGAAATCAACCAATTTAGCCTGCATTATATGTAATCCGAAACACACAGACAAAAAATACAGGCTAAGCTAACATAAATGACTGGCTTTAGCCTGTAAAAATACATAAAAACAGGAGATACAAAAACACATCGGCGGCGGCTGCTCCTCACTTGAAGAATTCATGTCCGCCCCACTCAAAGAGATAGGTCAGGTGTCTGTCAAACCATCCGACCTTGCCGGCATCGGCGTATTGTCTGGCCACAAAATACAGCGCGCCCTCCGAGATATCCTCGCCGTCCAGCGCCCGATCCACCGCATCCCGCGTCTCCTCGCTGATCTGCACCCGCCAGAGGCGTCCGTTTGCCACCGGGGAAAACTGATAGGCACCGCCGGATTCCTGCAGCACCACCCCCTCCACTGTATCCGGAAAAGTTTCGCTGGCCACCCGATTTAAGACCACATTCGCCACCAGGAGCCTGCCGTCCGCGTCCTGATTGCCCGCCTCCGCTTCCACGATCCGCAACAGCAGTTCCTTGTCGTCCGCCGAACAGGAAACCGTCTGCTTGTTTTCCACGCGGCTCACCTGTACCACGCGCTGTCCGGACACCGACGTATCCATGATCCCCATGGCCGATTCCTGTTCCGTCGCCGCGAGCCGCGCGTCCAGCTTGACCTCGCGCAACGGCACGTCCAGCCTTTCATCATACGATATTGCATGTACGCAGAACATCCCGCACAAAAAAATGATTTGCAGCATCACCACACAACCCAGCGCTCTCTTATACATAGTTCTTTTTCTGTCGCTTCGCAACAGCCTCCGATAAAACATATGTATGCGGCTTGTCTTTCTTTTATGATTGGTGATATACTAAAAATGATCAATAACAATGTGATGGATAACAATGCAATGAATCACGAAACCGATAAACACCAACAAAATCCTGCGAATCTCCCCGGCGTCTATCCCGCACGCAAAAAGGACGGACGGCTTTATTTTCGTGCCTCTCTGACCCATAGCAGCAAACACATCAGTCTGGGGAGCTTTCCGTCGGACAAGGCTGCGCATGCGGCGTATCTGGAGGGCCAACGGCTCCTCTCAGACGACGCGCTGACACTGGCACAATATGACGAGACCTCTCCGCTTTCGTTTGAAAAATGGGTGTGTCTGATCAATTTTCGGGACAATCATATTTATTTTGGCAAGCCCATTTATCTGCGGCAGAAATTTTTTTATTATCATATGTCCCCGTCCAAGACGCTGAAGTTTGATCTGGATGATCTGTTCTATTTCTCCTCACACAAGATCATGTGTCGCGGCAACCATTATTTTGTCGCGGATTACGGAATGCAGGTGAATGTGATCTCCCGTTTCGGCATCAAAAATTATGCTGTGGAGGGGAGAGACTTTCGCTTTTTAAACGGAGATCCCACCGATTTCCGCCGCGAGAATCTGGAGATTCTGAACGTTTATCACGGCGTCCGTCTGTATCAAAAAAACGGGCAGCTCTCCTACGCTGCCCGCATCCATATTCGCGGCAATTTCCTGATCGGCACTTACGCCACCGAGACGGAGGCCGCCATCGCTTATAACAAAGCCATTGATATCCTGCACAAAAACGGTGTCCGGAAAGCCTATACGCCCAATTATATTGAGGGCCTGTCGCCCAGCCGTTATGCGGATATTTATACAAATCTCCCGATCTCTCCCCGCATTCTAGCCTATCGTCCGGATCATTTCTCCGAATAGTCGATAAAACTGATATTCAGGTTCGCATATCCCGCGATCCCGTCCACCTCTCCCGAAGCGGAATACTGCCACATGGCAAAGCGGTACGGATAGTCCGGCACATCTTGGATCTGGGAGAGCCAGATATCATAGGCAGTCAGCTTGGACATATCAATCTCTTTGATCAGCCACTCCTTGTTCCCGTAGATCATGGTCTTGAAGCCTTCCGCCGCCACCGCGTCCAGAAATGCCTTGGTGATCTCGGTCTTCTCCGCGCGGGTGAGTGTCTCGATCCGCGCCGTATCATTCTCGACAAAACTCATGTCAAACGCCACCGGATAGGTCAGCTTGTAATCGCCGACTGCCTCGATGACCATCTGTGCCTCCTCCTGTGCCTCTTCCACAGTGATGGCCTGCGAGGAAAAATAAACGCCGACCTGCAGCCCCGCATCCGTGGCCCGCTTGATATTCTCCTGGAAATAATCATCCGTCACCAGCTGCCCGGTACCGTAGCCTCGGGCACCCACGCGGATCATCACGAACTGGATGCCGGCTTTTTTTAATTTTACAAAATCAATGTAATCCTGGTATTTGGAGATGTCCGCCCCCACGTAGGACACGCGCTTGCCGTCCACATAATACTGCATCAGATCCGACTGGCAGACCAGTCTGGTGAAATCATAGTCGTTCTTCGGCAGATAGGGGCTGATCAGCACCCATTCCTCCTTGCCCTGCCGGTTGATCACGAGGGTGTGTTTCCCGTCCGTCGCCGGATCGTTCTCCTCGATAATCTCCACTTCCTTGGAGGCTTCTTCCGTGGATGGCTCACTCTCTTCTTCCTTTTTCTCCGGATATTTATCCCAGAAATCCAGATCATCCGGCGTCAGCTTCTTACCGGACACCAGCTCATCCGCGTCCGGATATTGCGCGGTACTCTGTGCGGCCTCCGACGTCTGCTGCGCATGGCTGCCCGATGCGGCAGGGTTTCGGTTGTCATTCATCATCAGTACGACCACCAGAATCACTCCCACAAACAGCGTCACCGCCAGAATGGCGGAGACCACAGTCGGCGTCATCCCACTGCCATATTCGTCAAAATCATCCTCGGGCAATCGCATGTTTCCCATTTCCTCCTACAACGCAATAATCGCTTTCTTCGGGCATTTCTCCACGCAGGTACCACATCCGGTGCATTTATCCTGATCGATCACCGCATGAAAATTCTCTACGCGCACCGCCTCCGCCGCACAATTTTTCACACAGATCCCGCAGCCGATACAGCCGGTCTGACAGGCCTTCATCGTCACCGGCCCCTTGTCCGTCGATTGGCAGGCCACCACGGTGCCCGCGTCATACGGCATCAGCGAGATCAAATGCTTCGGGCACACAGCCACACATTTGCTGCACGCCTTGCATTTCTCCCGGTCTACCACTGCCACGCCCCGCACAACAGCGATGGCGTCAAAGGGACATTCCTTCACACAGCTGCCATATCCCATGCAACCGCCGTTACAGGATTTGGGACCGCCACCCGGCACAAACGCCATCATGCGGCAATCCTGCTCACCGCTGTAGCTGTAATCGGCCCCTGCTTTCTCACAGTCGCCCTGACAGTGTACAAAAGCGACCATTCTGCGCGCAGATCCGGCCTCCACGCCCATGATCTCCGCAATCTGTCTGCCCACCGGCTCGCCGCCCACAGGACAGGCATCCACGCGCGCCTCCCCCTTGGCGATCGCAGCCGCCAGACCAGAACAGCCGGCATAGCCGCAGCCACCGCAATTATTGCCGGGCAGCGCGCCGAGCACCGCCTCCTCGCGCGGATCCGTGTCCACCCGAAATTTCAGTCCGGCAATGCCCAAAAACAGTCCTACAAAAATACCGACAATCCCAACGACCGCCGCCGCTGTGATGATTCCCGTCATTTCCATACTCGCCACCCCCACCTTACAAAAGTCCGGAAAATCCGCAGAACGCGATCGCCATCAACCCTGCCGTCAGCAGCACGGAAGGCATCCCGCGAAAGCTCTCCGGAAAGTCGTTGTATTCCATCTTTTCACGCAATCCCGCCAGGATCACGATGGATATGGTAAAGCCGACCGCCGTGCCGAATCCGTTCAACACACCGGCCAGAATTCCGTACTCCTTCTGTACATTGGTCAGCGCCACGCCCAACACGGCGCAGTTGGTGGTGATGAGCGGCAGATAGACGCCCAGCGCCTCATAGAGCATATGCATGCATTTGCGCAAAAACATTTCCACAAACTGTACCAGCGCCGCAATCACCAGGATAAAGACGATCGTCTGCAAGAACTCCATCCCGAGCTTCACCAGCACAAACCGGTAGATCACGCTGGCCACTGCGCTGGCCAGGGTGATGACAAAGATCACCGCCGCGCCCATTCCCGCCGCGGTCTTGATCTTTTTCGACACGCCAAGGAAAGGACACAGTCCCAGAAACTGACTCAACACCACATTGTTCACCAGCGAGGAGGCGACCAAAATGACCAATCACTCTTTTACACTGTCCATTTATTTGCCCTCCTTATGATCCGAAATAATGCCTTGCGCTTTCTCAGCGGACTGCTTTACAACATTCGATGAATGGGCGCTCTGCCCGACACAACCGCTGATCCCACAGGTCGCACAGTCCGCTCCGCAGCCTTCCGGCAGTGGACGCTTGCGCGGTTTCCGCATCCAGATCGCCTTGCGCAACGCTGCCAGTGCAGCCAGCACGAAAAACGCGCCCGGTGCCAGTGCAAAGATACTGATGGGCGTATAGATCCCCGGCAGAATCGCATAGCCGAAAATCTTGCCGGCGCCCAACGCCTCCCGCAGCGCACCCATGATCGTCAGGGAAACGGTGAAACCAAGCCCCATACCCAGACCGTCAAAAAAGGATGCGATGACCTTGTGGGAATACGCGTAGCTCTCCGCTCTTCCCAGAATGATACAGTTGACCACGATCAGCGGAATGTACATGCCGAGCGCCTGGTTCAAAAAGGGAATGTACGCTTCCAGCAACAGCTGCACAATGGTCACAAATGTGGCAATGATCACGATAAACGCCGGTATGCGCACACGATTCGGAATCACCTTGCACAGCATAGAGATAAACATATTGCTCATCATCAGCACCGCCGTCGTGGCAAGCCCCATACCCAGACCGTTGACTGCGGAGGTCGTGACCGCCAGCGTGGGACACATGCCCAGCATCAGCACGAGCGTGGGATTTTCTTTCAAAATACCGTTATACATCCGTTCTACAGGAGTGTCTTCTCTGAATTTACTCATTCGTGCCACCTCCCTGCATCCATTGCTGTGCCGTCATGACAGCGCCGTTTACAGCGTTGACCACCGCCTTGGTGGTAATGGTCGCACCGCTGATGGCATCCACCTCCGCCTCGGAGGTACTGCCGGACTTGGTATAGGTAAAGTTCTGCGCCATCCTGCCCGCAAACTGCGGCATCAGCACATTGGGCGCCTCCATCCCCAGCCCCGCTGTCTCAGAGATCTCCAAAACAGACACGCCGCCAATCTGTCCGTCCGACGACACGCCGACGTAGAGGACAATCTTGCCGCCGTACCCCTGGGAAGAGGTGGATTCCACCACATATCCCGTCACACTGCCGTCTCCGGCAACCGCCTCGTAAACAGTGCCGATCCGCACGCCGTTCTGTGCAAGCTGCCGCTCCTGTGCCTCTGTGGGCGTGTAATCAATGATCCGAAATTCCGCGCCCGCCTGCGCCGCCTCGGGAAGCACCTGTCTGCAGGCCTCCTGAATCGCATTTTCCCTCTGCACCCGGATGGGCTCCTTGGTCAACTCATATACATATCCCAGCAAAATACCGGAGAGCAGGGTGATCGCAAATAAGATCCCCGCCTCGGCAAGCATCTGTCCGATGCCGGATTTTTTCTCTTCGTTATGCATCCTTACCGCCTCCTTTCTCGTAGCCAAAAGGCGTCGGTGCCGTGACTTTTTCGATCAAAGGCACCAGAAGATTGCCCAGGATGATGGCGTAGGAGACGCCCTCCGCGCCGGGTCCGAACAGGCGGAAAATGCCGGTCATGATCCCGAGGAAGATACCAAACAAATATTGTCCCTTCACCGTGATCGGTCGGGTCACATAGTCAGTCGCCATGAAGAACGCGCCCAACATAAGGCCGCCGCCCGCAAGCTGAGCGGAGAGATAGTAAGGATCAAACCCTTTGCCGCCGAAGAGCCCCACAAACAGCACAAAGGTCAGAATATAACTGCCCGGAATCCGCAGATCGATCACGCCGCACAGAATCAGAAGGCAGGCGCCCACGACCAGCGCGATCACTGAGGTCTCACCGATAGTCCCCGCTGTGCGCCCCACGATCATGTCAAGCACGTTCACCGTCTCTCCTGCCTTGAGGGCCGCAAGCGGCGTCGCCCCGGTGTACGCGTCCCACGTAACCGATCCCAGTTGAAATGCCTTGGTCGTAAAATCCGCCATCTGCTTGGGAAACGAGATCAGCAAAAGGCAGCGTCCCGCCAGCGCCGGATTCATAAAATTCTGTCCCAATCCGCCGAACAGCAGCTTGACCACCAGGATGGCAAATACTGCGCCCAGCGCCGCCATCCACAGCGGCAAGCCGACCGGCAGATTCAGGGCAAGCAACAGCCCCGTCACCACAGCCGAACAATCCCCGACAGTCACCTTATGGCGGCACCAACCGTATATGCCTTCCGTCAGCACGGCCGCCGCAACCGTCACGCCGATCACCGCCAGCGCTCTGGGGCCAAAATTGTATATGCCGACCCCGCAGGCAGGCATAAGCGACAGGATCACCAACAACATGATACTCCTCGTCCGCATGCCGGATCGGATATGGGGATTAGATGAAACATTCCACACTCTTTTTTCTTCGCTCATGCCGTATGTATCCCCCTACTTCTTTCTCTTTTTTGCAAGTAATATTTTACGCATGGATTTAATGCTCTGGGTCAGATGCCTGCCCGCCGGACAGATATAGCTGCAGCAGCCGCACTCGCAACATTCCATGCCGCCGTTTCGCTCAAACGCTTCCTCGTCAAAATGCTCTGCGCAGGTTGCCACGACACAGGGCTGAATCCGCCCGGGACACACCTCCAGACAGCGCCCGCACTTGATGCAGGGACCGGGCTCCATGGCCGCGACGGCATCTTTGGAAAATGCCAGCAGTGCAGTGGATGTCTTCGTCACCGGAATATGCAGATCAAACAGCGCATTGCCCATCATCGGCCCACCGCAGATCACTTTCTCAGGCGTTCCCCGAAAACCGCCGGCGGCCTCCAGCAGCTCCTGATAATCTGTGCCGATCCGCACGCGATAATTGCAGGGCTCCTGCATGGCGTCTCCGGTGAGCGTCACGATGCGCTCGAGCAGGGGCCTTCCCTCCAGTACCGCGCGGCCCACAGCCACCATTGTATCCACGTTATTGACCACACAGCCCACATCCGCCGGCAGCATTTTGGAATTGATCTTCCGCCCTGTCACCGCATAGATCAGGGAGCGCTCGCCGCCCTGCGGATATTTGGTCACGAGTGCCTTCACACTGATCCGGCTCTCTCCCGCCGTCAGCTTACGCAGCAAAGCAATGCAATCGGGCTTATTGTCCTCCACCGCAAACACACCCCGCGCATTGGGAAACAGGCGCAGGATCACCCGCATGCCGTCCACCAGGCGCTCCGACTCCTCCAACATTCGTCTATAATCGCTGGTCAGATACGGTTCACACTCCGCACAGTTTGCGATGACATAATCAATTTTGTCCGGCTCCTTGGGCGCGAGCTTGACATGCGTCGGGAAACCTGCGCCGCCCATACCCACAATGCCGGCCTCACGGATCGCCGCAAGGATCTCCTCCCCCGTCATTTCGTCAACAGCTTTCGGCTGCGGTATCTTCACCTCCTCAAACAATTCGTCGTTGTCCACGAGGATACTCATCACCAGGTCACCGGACGCCACGCGCCGCGGCTCAATCCCTTTTACCGTGCCGGACGCGGACGCATAGACCGGTGCAGAGACAAATCCGCCGGCCTCCGCGATCTTCTGTCCCACCAGCACCCGATCCCCCTTCGCGACGATCGCCTGCGCGGGTGCGCCGATATGCTGCGACAGCGGATACACCATCTCTCCTTTGGGCACGTAATTGCGAATCGGTCGATCCTTGGACAGATCCTTTCCGTCATAGGGATGGATCCCTCCCACAAAAGTTAATTTTGCCATAAAAATACCCCTTCCTTACATGCCTTTATTCTACCATAATCCCCTATATTCCACAACGAAAAATGCATACAAAAACTTTACGCTGCATTGGATTCTATGCTATAATAAATGCAATGGGGACAAACCCCCTTCGACGATCTGTATGCCGCGCTTGGCGGCGGAATGAGAGGCTATATGAAAATCAAGCATGATACATTATCCGACCTGTCCCTGTCCTACCCATTGGGACAAATCGCGCCCCTGGAATCCATCCTTTTACTGGATATTGAGACCACCGGCTTTACCGCCAACTCTTCTTATCTGTACCTGATCGGCTGCGCTTATTACGCGGAGGGTGCCTGGCGAACCACCCAATGGCTGGCGGAAAGCTATGCAGAGGAGAAGGATCTGTTGGATGCGTTTCTGGCGTTTGCCGACCCTTACGATTGTCTGATCCACTATAACGGCAATCAGTTTGATCTGCCGTTTTTGATGCAAAAGTGTGAACAGCTGAATATCCCGCACGAACTGCAGACCTATCAGGGCGTCGATCTGTATAAGCGCATTGCGCCCTGCAAGGATTTTCTCGCACTGCCCAACTGCAAGCAAAAGACTCTGGAATCCTTCCTGGGATATGAGCGGGAAGATGTGTTCTCCGGCGGCGAGCTCATCGGCATCTACCATGAATATGTCAAAAATCCAAGCGATTTTGCAGAGAATTCTCTGTTTTTGCATAATCTGGACGATCTCAAGGGAATGTTGCGCATCCTGCCGATTCTCTCCTACAGTGACCTGATCAGTGACGCAACGTCTCTTCGGGCGAAAAAGGTGCAGGCCAACTCCTATCGCGATCTGCAGGGAAATGTGCGCAGAGAGCTTTTGATCACGATCACTTTGCCGAACACATTGCCAAAGCCTGTCTCCCTCTCCGCCAACAATTGTTTCTTCCGCGGAGAAGGCAACGAGGCCACGATTCGGGTTCCCGTATTCGACGGCGAATTGAAATATTTTTACGCGAATTATAAGGATTATTATTATCTGCCGGAGGAGGATATCGCGCTGCACAAGTCTGTGGCTTCTTTTGTGGACAAGGAGCATCGCACGCAGGCTGCCGCCTCCAACTGTTACACTCGCAAGGTTTCCAGCTATCTGCCGCAATGGAGCGGAGCTTTCACACCGTATTTCAAGCAGGATTATCAGAGCAAGGAATTGTATTTCGAGCTGACGGATGCGTTCAAGAAGGATCGCGCTGCTTTTGCGCGGTATGCGGAGGAAATCTTCCGGATGTTGGCGAAATCAAGGTAAAAGAAAAGGAATCGGTTATATAACCGGTTCCTTTTAATAGTTTCTCAATTTTACGGTTTCTCGTAGAAGAAAGAGGATTTTCTCTCATATCCCATTTCTCTGTAGTTGATGATCTGCTCTGTGCTACCGATGAAGAGTATGCCGCCCTTCGACAGGGATTTGTAGAACTTGCGGAAAACGTCGTCCTTTGCTTCCTCGGTGAAATAAATCAGCACGTTCCGGCAGACAATCATATTGCACTCTGAGAAGTATGCATCTTTTAACAGGTTATGTTCCTTGAACTCTACGCGGGCCTTGATCTCGTCTGCGATCTTAAAGGAAGGCCCCACCTGTGTAAAATACTTTTTCTTGAATTCAGGCGGTACCGCAGCAATACTCTTGCTGTTGTACAGTCCCATCTTCGCCTTGGCAATCACCTGTTTATCCAGATCTGTCGCGGTGATCTTGATCTGATCCAGCGGAATATGTTTGGAGAGCGCCATCACCAATGAATAGGGCTCGTCTCCTGTGGAACACGCAGCGCTCCAGATTCGCAGGCGCTTGCCATACTTCTTGATCAACTCCGGAATCACCTGCTCATCGAGTAGCTTCCACTGATCCGGATTGCGGTAAAACTCGGAGACATTGATGGTGATATAATTGATAAACTCATCAAAGTACTCTGTGTTCGTCTTCAGCGCCTTAACGTATTCGTCATAGCCTTTGATCCCATGCTTTGTGATCAGGGTATCAATGCGGCGCTTCATTTGCTTTTCCTTGTAACTGTTCAGATCAATCTTGGTCATAGAAAATATTTCGCGCTTGAAATACTCATAATCATACGCCATACCGTTTCCCTCACATCGAACGTTTTATTCGGACTTACTCTTCCTCAGACGCGATCACTGCATCGATGTCAACGGAAACGACATCTGCATCCGCCTCTGCCTTCTCTTCGGGTTCGGGTGCGAGCAACGCCTTGATACTCAGAGAAATCTTTCTGTCCTCCTCGTTGAAGTCAACGATCTTGGCTGTGATCTCATCACCGATATTGAGCACCGCTGAAGGCTTCTCCACATGCTCCTTGGAAATCTGGGAAACATGCAGCAGCGCATCAACGCCGGGCTCCAACTCCACAAATGCACCGAAGTCAGTCATTCTCGCAACCTTGCCGGTCACCACAGTGCCTACCGCATACTTGGTCGCTGCATTCTTCCAAGGATTTGCATCGTCAAACTTCAGGGAAAGTGCAATCTTATTGCCGTTGATCTCTTTGATCAGTACATTCAGGGTATCACCCACCTTGAATACCTTCTTGGGATGCTCCACTCTGCCCCAGCTCATCTCGGAGATGTGCAGCAGACCGTCCGCACCGCCCAGATCGATAAACGCACCGAAATCGGTCACATTCTTCACAGTACCCTCTACAATATCGCCTTCCTTGATGCGCGCGAAGAGCTCCTTCTGCAGCTCCGCCTTCTGTGCAGCCACAAGCTGTCTGCGGTCGCCGATATATCTTCTGCGCTTCGGATTATACTCTGTTACAACAAACTCAATCTCCTGTCCTGCATACTTGGACAGATCCTTCTCATACGTATCGGAAACAAGGCTTGCGGGAATGAAGATCCGCACCTCGTCCACAATCACACTCAAACCGCCGTCCAGAACCTGTGCAACCGGAGCCTTGAGCACCTCTTTATTGTTGAAAGCTTCCTCAATTCTCTTGTTGCCTCTGTCGGCAGCCAGACGCTTATAAGTCAACGTTACCTGACCCTCTCCGTCATTTACCTTTAATACCTTTACTTCCATCGTGTCGCCAACCTTCACCGCCTCGGTGAGGTCAACACTGGCGTCGTTGGTATACTCAGCCTTGGTAAGCAGGCCGTCTGCTTTGTATCCGATGTTCAAGATGATAACATCCGGCTTTACATCGATGACTGTACCTTCGACTACCTCTCCTGCATGTATTGTCTTGATAGATTCTTCCAACATTTGTTCAAAAGTTAATTCTGACATAATTTTGAACCTCCTCAATTAAATTGTTTGGGGTGGAAGCCCCCGCAGTAATACCCACCAGTCGAACAGCTTTAGGTAGCTCTAAACGCAAGTCATCCAGTGTCTGTATAAAATAGGTGCGTGCACACTCTGCGCTGCAGATCTCGTATAGCTTTCGGGAATTCGAACTGTTCTTACTCCCGATCACAATCATCACATCCGCCTCCGCCGCTAACACGCGCGCGGAATGCTGTCTTTCCTCGGTCGCATTGCAGATAGTATTCACTACATTATCATTGTAACCTTTTTTTTGAAAAATTTCAACTATAGATTGAAATTTATTGTAGTTAAATGTCGTTTGAGAGACGAGACAGACTTTTTGCCCGTCCCGGGCGATAAAGTTCTGCGCTTCCTCCTCCGTCTCAATCACCGTCACCGGACCGCTGCACCAGCCTTTGATTCCCTCTACTTCAGGGTGTCCGGCATTGCCTGCGATGACCACTTCCATGCCGTCCTCGCCTGCCTGCGCCACGATCTTGTGGATCCGTTTCACAAAGGGGCAGGTAGCGTCGATGCACTCTAGGCCGCGCTGTTCCATGGCCTCCTGTGTCGCCTTCGGCACGCCGTGCGCACGGATGATGATCGTCCCAGTGCCGTCGCACGCAGCGAGATCTTCCTCGCCTTCTATCACCTGCACGCCCTTTTGCTCCAGCTCACGCACCACTTCCTCGTTGTGCACAATCGGACCGTAGGTATATATTTTCTTCCCGGTGTCTATCTGCGCGTGCACAGTATCAATGGCACGCTTCACACCAAAGCAAAAACCCGCGTACTCGGCAAGTTTTACTTCCATGCCTGTCCACTCCCATCTTTTCTCTCAGAACTCTTGCTATATCTGTCAGCTCTCAGCTTTTCTCTCAGAATTCTTTCTAAGCCTCCCGATCACACAACTCCAGAATACGCGCGATCACTTCCTCGATCGTCATGTCGGAGGTGTCCACAAGAATCGCGTCCTCCGCCTGCCTTAGCGGTGAATGCTCTCTGTGCATGTCGCGATAGTCGCGCTCCTCAATATCCGTCTTGATCTTCTCCAGATCACAAGGCTCTCCCTTCGCCGTCAGTTCATCATAACGCCGCTTTGCACGCACGGTACTGCTGGCCGTCAGATAGATTTTCACCTGCGCATGCGGCAGCACACAGGTGCCGATATCTCTGCCGTCCATGATACAGTCCGCCTTGGCTGCCAGCGCCTGCTGCAGCTCGACCAGTTTCTCGCGCACTGCGGGCTGCACGCTGGTAGCGGACGCCATATTGCCCACTTCCTCCGTGCGCAGATAGGGATTCACATTCTCTCCGTTTAAGTACACCACCTGTTCATTGCCCTCGTAGG
This sequence comes from Lachnospiraceae bacterium, assembly GCA_017480445.1. GTDB lineage: Bacteria > Bacillota > Clostridia > Lachnospirales > Lachnospiraceae > Acetatifactor. The sequence goes on along the minus strand of JAFVAO010000050.1, from coordinate 5,685 downwards.
CAATGGTGATGTCCGCATCCTTGCACTTCGCGCTGATGGCCTGCGCATCCGCGGGATCAACCTTTTCCCGAATCATATACAGCGCCATGGCGCGGTACATCGCACCGGTGTCCACGTAAATGATCTGTAATTTCTTCGCCACCGCTTTGGCGATGGTGCTCTTGCCGGCGCCTGCCGGTCCGTCTATCGCAATATTGTAACTCATATACTCTCCTCCTGCATCCGCTTTATCATACCACGTACCGCCCACATTCTCAACTGTTTTTACACACTTCCTCCCGCCAGATGTCCTGTGGACCAGGCAATCTGTAAATTGAATCCGCCGGTATGCGCATCTAGGTCCAACACTTCTCCCGCAAAATACAATCCTTTTATAAGCTTCGATTCCATGGTGGAGGGATTGATATCTTTCACGGACACGCCGCCCTGGGTGATGATCGCCTCGGCAAAAGAGCGTGTCCCCGTGACCGTCAGCGGCAAATTTTTGATCAGTTGTACGAAGACTTTCCGCTCCTCTTTGGTGATCTCATTTACCTTTTTGTCCCCGTCGATATCGGAGAGCATCACCATAACCGGAATGAGCTTTGATGGGAACAGGCCTCCCAAAGCGTTCTTAAACTGTTTATTTTTCTGTTCGTCAAAATCTCTGAGCAGTCGCTTATCCAGCTGTTCCTCAGAAAGCGCAGGCTTCAAATCGATCAACAAACGGATCGGTGCCGCTCCATCCGGCCGTACGCTTTGCGTTTCAGCATTCTCCGCTCGTCCGGCTTTTCCAGTCTTCTTCTGCGCATTTTTCAGATAACAACTCGCTGTCAGCACCAACGGGCCGCTGACCCCGAAGTGAGTGAACAGCATCTCTCCCTGCTCTCTGTAATATTCTTTCTTCCCGCAAATCATGCGAAGCTCTACATTTTTTAGAGAAAGTCCCATGAGATCCCTGCACCAATCCTGCGCTGTCTCGAGCGGCACCAGTGAAGGGCTGCACGCTGTCAGCCTGTGTCCGGTCTGTTCGGCAAACCGCAAGCCGTCTCCTGTCGAACCGGTGCTCGGATAGGACAGTCCGCCGGTGCAGACGATCACTGCGTCCGCCGCCACCTTCTGTCCGCCCGCGAGCACGACACCACACACGCGCTGTTCCGCACGCACATCCGATTGCTCCACAGCGTGTGACCGCCTTGCGTCGCCTGACAGCTCCGCCTGATCCGGCTGCTCCGCCTCGCACCACAGGCTCTGCACCGTCGTGTTCAGACAGATCTCCACCTGTTGCTTTTTTAAGATGCGTGTGAGCGCAGCGATCACATCCGAGGAGTGATCCGACACCGGAAATACCCGCTCCCCGCGCTCCACCTTCAAGGGACATCCCGCCTGCTCCAAAAGTGCCATCATCGCCCGATTATCGAACCCACAGAACGCGCTGTACAGAAACTTGTCGTTGGTGCACACATGGGCGAACAGTTGCTCCATATCCGCCGCATTGGTCACGTTGCAACGCCCCTTCCCCGTGATGAACAGCTTTTTGCCCAGCTTTTCATTTTTTTCAAATAAAACAACGTGGTGCCCGCGCTCTGACGCGGCAATCGCCGCCATCATCCCCGCTGCACCACCGCCTATTACAAGGATTTTACTCATTTTTGCTCTCACTCTGCCCTGCCGTCATATCTTTTCCCTCTCTCCGGAGAGAATAATGAAGCATCGGCTCATCGTCGATGAAATTGATCTCGTCATTTAAGTACACTTGATAATTGTTCCACGTCTCCTCCAGCATCTCCAGATTGCGCTTCACCTCCTGGGGACGCTTCAGGCACATGGAAACCACCAACGCATTGATGACGCTCAAGGGTGCCACGAGGGAATCCACGATGGAGACCATATCGCTGCGCGCCAACAGATTACAGGATGAATACATATTCATCGGTGAGTGGATCGTGTCCGTGATCGCGATCACCTTGGCATTTCTGTCATTCGCGAATTCCATGGCCTTCAGCGTGCGCATGGAATATCTGGGGAAACTGATGCCGATAAAACAATCCTTCTCCCCGATGTGAATCATTTGCTCAAACGTCTCACTGACGCTGGTCGTGTTCAAAAGCACCACATTGCCGCGGATCATGTTCAGGTAAAACTGCAAAAAGCCGGCCAGCGGCTCATTGCTGCGCAGCCCCATCACATAGACCTTCTCCGCTTCCAAAATGGTATCCACCGCCGTCTCAAACGCCGCGGCGTCCAGATGGTCAATGGTGTGCTGCAGCTTCTCAATGTCAGAAGACATGACAGACACGAGGACCTCCGACTGTGAGCTCTTGCCATAGGCGTTGCCGATGCGCTGCACATCGTTCAGCTTTCCCTTGATGCACTCCTCCAACGCTTTCTGCATCTGCGGATATCCGTCATAGCCGATCCCCGCGGCAAACCGCACCACAGTGGATTCGCTGATCCCCAGCGTCTCGCCGATCTTCGCCGCCGTCATAAACACCGCCTGATCATAATGCTCCAGAATGTATTCCGCGATCGCTTTATGACCCTTGCTCATTTTGTTGTAATGTGCCTCAATCCGCTCCAGCACATCATATGTCCGCGTCAGATTCATGCTTCATTCCCGTACCTTTTGTAAAAATCTTCGAGCATCATAAGCGTCTCCCTGTCCGTGAGATCATAATCTCCTGTCAGACTCATGCAGGCGGCTCCGTGAATGTAGATCCACATTTTCATAAACAGGTCGCTGGGATTGGCGCAGCCGGCTTCCTTCGCAAGCGTGATCTCATGCACCACATTGCCCTCCGATCCGTTCAGGAGCTCATACATGCTCTTCTTATTTACCCGCGCCGTATCCCCCGCTGACTGCGCCAGAAAGAGCAGCTCAAACAGATGGCTCTCCTCCCTTGCAAATGCAATATAAGCCATGCCCAGATTGGAAAAAGGTGTCTTCCCGATCCGCGGATACAGACTGTAATAATCCTGGAAAAATCCAATCGCACGCTCATACACCGCGGTCCAGAGCTCCTCCATGTTTTTATACACACGAAAAATAGGCTGCGTGGAGCATCCTGCTTTCGCCGCAACCTTTCTGGCCGTTACATTGGCAAAGCCTTCCTCTCTGGTCATTTCGAAGGCTGTGTCCGATATCATTTGAATAGTGATGGATTCCTTGCGTGCCATGATGTTTCATCCTAATTCGTTAATAACAACACTTGTTATTTTACAGGGTAACAAGATGTCTTGTCAAGTACTACATCTAGTGGGTGAACCTGCCAAAACCCCCTTTTTATCGGCATTGCCGCAGACAGGAAAAGGAGTTGCTGCACTGATCACGCAGTTACAGGCCAAGTTGGCCGAACAGGCAAAGTAAAATCAAAAAGGCATCAAAAAATGAAACATTTCAACTACAATGCGCAAAAAGTTGAAATGTTTCATTTTTTATCTTCGGCATTTCGCCGTTACTTATTTGATACTTATTTGTTCAAAACCGGATCCTTATACGGGATACGCTCCGTTCTTGGTATCTGCCTGGCTCAAATCCACTTTCTCCTGCTGCGCCTGACGATACTTGAAGAAGTCGGTTGCAACCTGCGGGAACAGTGCATAGGACAAAACGTCCTCGTCCTGCTGCTTGTACTCTTTCATTTCGCTCTCGAGCTTGCTCATTTCGTTCTGCAACAGGTCTGCAGGACGGCAGGTGATCCGCTTCTCGCCGGGGATAACCTTGTCGATAACCTCCTGGCTCATCGGCTTTACAGTCTGACCATATTCGCCGCGCAGCACCGCTTTGGTCTCTTTGGTCGCCATCTTGTAGCGCTCGCCCATCAATACGTTGAATACAGCCTGCGTACCAACGATCTGGGACGAAGGGGTAACCAGAGGCGGCTCACCCAGATCCTTACGCACTCTGGGGATCTCCTCCAGCACATCGTTGTACTTGTCCTCTGCGTTCTGCTCTTTCAGCTGGCTTACCATGTTGGACAACATACCGCCGGGCACCTGGTACAACAAGGTCTTGATATTTACGCCGAGCACCTTGGTGCTCATCAAACCGCTCTTCAGGCATTCCTCTCTGTACGGAGCAAAGTAGTCTGCGATCTCTGCCAACAGTCCCTGATCAAAGCCGGTATCATAGGGCGTACCCTTGAAGGTCTCTACCATTACCTCAGTCGCAGGCTGGGAAGTACCCATAGCGAAAGGAGACATTGCCGTATCGATTACATCTACGCCTGCCTCTACAGCCTTCAAATAGGTCATGGAAGCCACGCCGGAGGTATAATGGGTGTGCAGCTGAATGGGCAGCTTGGTCGCCTCTTTCATCGCACCGATCAGCTCGGTTGCTCTATAGGGAAGCAGCAACCCTGCAATATCCTTGATACAGATGGAGTCAGCACACATCTCCTCGATCTGTTTTGCAATATTTACCCAGTACTCAATGGTATAGGCATCGCCCAAAGTGTAGGACAATGCAATCTGCGCATGCCCGCGGCCCTCACGCGCCTTAATCTTATTGGTCGCATCTACTGCCTCTCGCAGATTGCGCAGGTCGTTCAGACAGTCAAAAATACGAATGATGTCAATACCGTTTGCGATGGACTTCTCTACGAAGCTGTCCACCACGTCGTCTGCATAGGGTCTGTAACCCAGGATGTTCTGTCCACGGAACAGCATCTGCAGCTTGGTGTTCTTGAAGCCGTCACGCAGCTTTCTCAATCTCTCCCAGGGATCTTCCTTCAGGAAACGCAAGGAAGCGTCAAAGGTCGCACCGCCCCAGCACTCTACGGAATGATATCCGACCTTATCCATCTTATCTACGATCGGCAGCATGAACTCTGTCGGCATTCTGGTCGCAATCAGAGACTGATGCGCATCACGCAGCACAGTTTCCGTTATTTTAATCGGTTTCTTAGCTTGTTCTGCCATTTATGAAATTCCTCCTGATTTATTTGTTTTTTCAATCAATTTTACAGTTTTGTTTATCGCAGCACAACTCCTAAATCCGCCGGATTTATTGCATCGCGCCTCTCACTCAATACAGCTTTAGAATACTCCGAAGATGGCCATGAACGTACCTGCGGCAACCGCCGTACCGATAACGCCCGCCACGTTAGGTCCCATCGCATGCATCAGCAGGAAGTTCGTCGGATCTGCCTCCGCACCTACCTTCTGGGAAACACGCGCCGCCATAGGCACTGCGGACACGCCTGCGGAACCGATGAGCGGATTGATCTTGCCCTTCGTGAGTACACACATCAGATCGCCGAACAACACGCCTGCCGCCGTACCAAACATAAACGCGATCAAACCGAGCAATACGATCTTCAGGGTATCCACATTCAGGAATGCCTCTGCACTGGTGGTTGCTCCCACGGAGGTGCCCAGCATAATTACCACGATGTACATCAGCGCGTTGGAGGCTGTCTCCTGCAGCTGTCTTACCACGCCGGACTCTCTAAAGAGGTTACCCAGCATCAGCATACCAACCAGGGGAACCGTCGTCGGCAGAATCAGACCTACAACCAATGTAACGATGATGGGGAACAAAATCTTCTCCAGCTTGGAAACCGGACGAAGCTGTGCCATCTTGATTTTACGGGTCTTCTCTGTCGTGAGCAGCTTCATGATGGGCGGCTGAATGATCGGCACCAGAGACATATAAGAGTATGCCGCTACCGCGATGGGTCCCATGATCGCCGTCTGTCCCAGCTT
>JAFVAO010000049.1 GCA_017480445.1 Lachnospiraceae bacterium | reverse complement strand
GGTTGGTCGCGCCCAGGACCAGGATCCCCTTGGCGGAATCAAAGCCGTCCATCTCCGACAGGAGCTGGTTCAAGGTCTGCTCTCTCTCTTCGTTTCCGCCGCCGTACTTGGAATCACGGCTGCGTCCGATGGCGTCAATCTCATCGATAAAAATAATACAGGGCGCATGCTTGGTGGCCTCGCGGAACAGATCTCTCACTCGGCTGGCACCCACGCCCACATACATCTCAAAAAAGTCCGAACCCGTCAGGGAGAAAAACGGCACCTTCGCCTCGCCGGCAACCGCTTTCGCCAACAACGTCTTACCGGTACCGGGCGGTCCCACAAGCAGCGCGCCCTTGGGCAGCTTCGCGCCGATCTTCGTATACTTTGACGGGTCATGCAGGAAATCCACGATCTCCACCAAAGACTCCTTCGCCTCGTCCTCTCCGGCCACGTCCTTAAACGTCACGCCGGTCTCCTTCTGAACATATACCTTCGCGTTGGACTTGCCCACCCCCAAAGGTCCGCCGGAACCTCCCATTCTGCGGAACATAAAGCCCATCAGCAGCCAGATCAGCAGCACCGGCAGAATGATCGTCAGGAAAATGTCCATCAGCCTGCTGTCCGACACCACACGCTGGGCTGAGATTCCTTTTTCCTCCAGTCTGGCTGTCAGCGTGGTCATATCCTCCATCATGCGGGTGGTATACGTCTCGCCGCGCTCCACCAGCGTCAGAGTCAGCGGATCCACCTTTCTCGTCTGCGATGTCCCGTCAAACTTCAATGTCACCGTCAGGATGGATTTCTCGTAGTTGACCAGTACCGAGTCTACCTTATCATTCTTCAGATCCTGCAGAAACTGGGTGTACTCTTTCTCTTCCTGTCTGCCGGTTCCAAAAAATAGGGAGGAAAAAAGCATCACCACAAACAGGGAACTGGCCATCGCCAGAAGCAGGATAAAAATTCCCGGTCCCTTCTGCGGCATATTTTTATTGCCGTTATTATTGTTTTGATTATTGTTCATATTTACTCCATTTCCCGACACCAAAGTCGCTATGTTCCATTATAAATAGAGTTTTTCAATAAATCAATAACAGAAAAATAAAAGATGTATTAAATGTTACACAATTCATTATTGATTTTACGTCTGAATTTTTGTATGATTAAACATAGTATTTATGTGCATTTTTTACGGAGGCCATTCATGGGAAAAACAGGTTTTGACAACGATAAATATCTGAAACTGCAATCGGAGAAGATAAAAGAAAGAATTGCCGCATTCGGCGGAAAACTGTATCTGGAGTTCGGCGGAAAGCTGTTTGACGACTACCACGCATCCCGCGTGCTGCCGGGATTTAAGCCTGACAGTAAGATCAACATGCTGGTGCAGCTGAAGGATCAGGCCGAGATCGTCATCGCGATCAACGCCGCCGATATTGAGAAAAATAAGGTCCGCTCCGACCTGGGCATCACCTATGACCTGGACGTGCTGCGTCTGATCGACGCATTCCGCGGCTATGGTCTGTATGTGGGCAGTGTGTGCCTGACCCGTTTCGCCAATCAGCCCAGCGCCGTCGCTTTCCAGAAAAAACTGGAATCCCTCGGCATGAAAGTTTACCGGCATTACACCATCGAAGGCTATCCTTACAATATTCCGCTGATCGTCAGCGATGACGGTTATGGCAAAAATGAATACATTGAAACCACGCGTTCTCTGGTGGTGATCACCGCACCCGGACCCGGCAGCGGCAAAATGGCCACCTGTCTGTCCCAGGTCTACCATGAATACAAGCGCGGCATTACCGCAGGTTACGCCAAATACGAGACTTTCCCCATCTGGAATATTCCGCTGAAGCACCCTGTGAACCTGGCTTATGAGGCAGCCACCGCGGATCTGAACGATGTCAATATGATCGATCCGTTCCATCTGGAAGCGTACGGAGAGACCACCATCAATTACAACCGCGATGTGGAAGTATTCCCTGTGCTGAAAGCAATGTTTGAAAAGATCATGGGCGAATGCCCTTACAAGTCTCCCACTGACATGGGCGTCAACATGGCCGGATACGGCATTGTGGACGACGAGGCGGTTCAGACCGCCGCCAAACAGGAGATCATTCGCAGATATTACAACACCCTCTGTCAGAAACGACAGGGAACCGCAGATGAGGAACAGATCCGAAAGATCGAGCTTCTGATGAAACAGGCTTCCATCACACCAGACGACAGACCTGTCATCAGTGCGGCTAAGGTGAAAGCTGCAGCCACCGGTGAACCTGCCGCAGCCATTGAACTTCCCGACGGCCGCATCATCACCGGCAAGACCAGCGAATTACTGGGCGCGTCTTCCGCCATGCTGCTGAATGCACTGAAGGCGTTAGCGGGAATTGAGGACAGCGTACTGCTGATCTCACCTACTATCATTGATCCGATCCAGGAATTAAAGGTGGAACATCTGCACAACAAGAATCCTCGCCTGCATACGGACGAGGTACTGATCGCCCTCTCCATCTGCGCCGCAACCGACGAAAAGGCCAAGCGTGCCATGGAGCAGCTGAAGAATCTGAAAAATTCCGAGGTTCATTCCAGTGTGATCCTGTCCCATGTGGATATGAACATCTTCCGCAAGTTGGGCGTGAATCTGACTTGTGAGCCGGAATACCAGACCCAGAAGCTGTACCACAGCTGACGGTCAATGCCCGCTGCCCAAACGTCTGATTCGCAGCGAAAAAAAGATTGACTTTTTTGTCTCATATGATAAGATAAACCCATAATAAAAGCAAATGCAGAGCGAAGGCGCTCCCCGGAAAGGGAAGCTTTCGCTCTTTTTTTATAGGCAGAGGAGGCACATCATGGTAAAATATGTTTTTGTTACAGGCGGCGTGGTTTCCGGCCTGGGAAAAGGCATCACGGCGGCATCTCTGGGCCGGTTGCTGAAGGCCCGCGGTTTTAAAGTGACCATGCAGAAATTCGACCCTTATATCAACATTGATCCCGGCACCATGAATCCCATCCAGCACGGCGAAGTATTTGTCACCGACGACGGCTGTGAGACCGATCTGGACCTGGGACACTATGAGCGCTTTATCGATGAAAGTCTGGACAAAAACTCCAACGTCACCACCGGTAAAGTGTACTGGACCGTCCTGCAAAAGGAACGGCACGGCGACTACGGCGGCGGCACGGTACAGGTGATCCCCCATATCACCAACGAGATCAAAAGCCGGTTTTACCGCAATTACTCCGACGACGAAATGCGCATTGCCATTATCGAAGTAGGCGGAACCGTGGGCGACATCGAAGGACAGCCCTTTCTGGAATCCATCCGACAGTTCCAGCACGAGGTAGGACGTGAAAACGCCATCCTGATCCACGTGACGCTGATCCCCTACCTTCATGCCTCCGAAGAACTCAAGACCAAGCCCACACAGGCCAGTGTGAAAAATCTGCAGGGCATGGGGCTGCAGCCGGATATCATCGTCTGCCGCAGTGAGCACGCCTTAGATGCCGGCACCAAGGATAAGATCGCGCTGTTCTGCAACGTGCCCAGCAGCCACGTGCTCCAAAATCTGAATGTGGAGTATCTTTACGAAGCTCCCCTCGCCATGGAACGAGAACATTTGGCCCAGGCTGCCTGCGAGTGCCTGCACCTGGACTGTCCGGAACCGGATCTTACAGATTGGGAAAAAATGGTGGACGACCTGAAGCATCCCACTAACGAAGTGACAATTGCCCTTGTCGGAAAATATGTTGCTCTGCATGATGCCTACATCAGCGTGGTGGAGGCGCTGAAACACGGCGGCATCCCTAACCATACCACCGTCAATATCAAATGGATCAATTCCGAAGAAGTGACCAAAGAAAATACAGATACCCTTCTGGGAGACTGTGACGGCATCCTGGTGCCCGGCGGATTTGGCTCCCGGGGCATTGACGGAAAAATTTTTGCAATTGAATATGCCCGCACCCACAGCATTCCGTTTCTGGGCTTATGTCTCGGCATGCAGCTCACGATCGTGGAATTTGCCCGCAATGTGCTGGGATATCACGATGCTCACAGCATCGAGCTGGACCCCGCCACCACGCATCCCGTCATTGCTCTGCTGCCGGACCAAACCGGCGTCGAAGAGATCGGTGGCACTCTGCGGCTCGGCGCATATCCCTGTGTCCTGGATAAAAACTCATTGGCATACAGGCTTTACGGAAAAGAGATCATCTCCGAACGCCACCGCCACCGGTATGAAGTCAACAATGACTATCGTGCGGTTTTATCAGAAAACGGACTGAAGCTGTCCGGAATCTCACCTGACGGACGCATTGTAGAAATGTGTGAGCTTCCGACACATCCGTTTTTCATTGCAACCCAGGCGCACCCGGAACTGAAATCCCGCCCCAACAGGCCACATCCGTTGTTTAAGGGTTTTGTCAGTGCCGCCCTGGCACATAAGCTTACATAAAAATGATGATCAAGAAGCAAATAACAGACAAGCCGGAGATGTGCTGAAAACAGCATACTCTCCGGCTTGTTTATTCTCTTCTTTACTGATTATCCTCGGACACACCGCGCATCAACTGCTCCCATGCCGCATCAACCGAACTTGTATCCGGCATAGTTCCTACGGGCACATCTTCTATTCTGCGGATCTGAATATCCGGCATATCCGGCAACGGCACTACAAATGTCCCATCCAATGCGATAGCAGGTCTGTCTGTATCCACACGCTCCTGGCGAACTTTTTCGCCGTCAGATATCACCGGCATCGGACGCACATACAGATCGGAGTTTGCTGTTCTGGGTGCCTCCGGTCTCTCATAACGCGTTTCCGTTACAGGTCTGGGCGCAACCGGCATATCCGACTCACCCTCATAAAATGTAGGTGCGGGAGGTGCAACGGGTGCCGATGCATACGGCATCGTTGATACCGGTTCATCAGGCGTTACTGCCGCTGCTGCAGGTGCCGGGGACGCCGACTCCGACAGATCTCCGAATATGGACAATAATGCCTCCTTTGCGCTCTCATGGTCTACCGCGACTGCTTCCGGCTGTACCGGCTCCGCTGCGGGTGCTGCTACCGGCTCCGCTACAGGTTCCTGCACTGTCTCCGGCTGTACCGGTTCTGCTGCAGGTGCCACAGGCTGAGTCTCCATCACTACAGGTGCTGCCTCTGCCGCTGGCATTGCAAACGGATCAAATACCGGCGCTGCTTCCGGCTCCTCAGGCTCTGCTATGGGCTGTGTCGCCTCCGCTGCGGGCTCTGCCACTTCCGGCATATCTCCGAATATGGACAGTAATGCGTCCTTTGCGCTCTCACGGTCTACCGCGGCTGTCTCCGGCTGTACCGGCTCCGCTGCGAGTGCTGCTTCCGGCTCCGCTACAGGTTCCTGCACTGCCACGGGCTGTACCGGTTCTGCTGCAGGTACCACAGGCTGGGACTCCATCCTTACAGGTGCCGCCTCTGCCGCTGGCATTGCGAATGGATCAAATACCGGCGCTGCTTCCGGCTCCACAGGCTCTGCTACGGGCTGTGTCACCTCCGCTGCGGGCTCTGCCGTCTCAGGTATATCTCCAAATATAGACAGTAATGCTTCCTTTGCACTCTCACGGTCTACCGCGACTGCCGCAGGCTGTACCGGCTCCGCTGCGAGTGCTGCTTCCGGCTC
>JAFVAO010000007.1 GCA_017480445.1 Lachnospiraceae bacterium | reverse complement strand
GTGTACAAGGTAGTAAACGTCGACAAGACCAAGGATCTGTCCAAGGCGAAGATTGTAGATGCAAAGACAGGCAAGGCACTGGGCAAGCAGGAGTACACTGGTGAGGAGATCAAGCCTGAGATTAAAGTGATGATCGGTGCGGCGGAAGTACCGGAAGATACATATACATTTACCTATGTGAACAATGTGAACAAGGGCAAGGCGACGATTGTGATCACCGCGGTAGATGATAATGCAGGCGGTTACGCAGGTAGCAAGGCCCAGAACTTCAGCATTGTTTCCAGGAATCTGAAAAATGTAGCGGATTTGTTCAAAAAATGGTTAGGACTCTAAAAAAGATAAAGTAACCAATACAGGGGAGATCCTCTCGCCGGTCAGGTGGGGGGATTTCCTTTTATGAACTCAGCTGGACTTTTCCCATGAAATGACATATAATTTAGGAAAACGTAGCGAAAGTCGAGTAGGAGGCATCTCATGGCATTCACCCATCTTCACGTCCATACGGAATATTCTCTCTTGGACGGTTCCAACAAAATCAAAGAATATGTGCACCGTGTGAAGGAGCTGGGGATGAATGCTGCTGCGATCACCGACCATGGCGTGATGTACGGCATCATCGATTTTTATCGTGCGGCCAGAGAGGAAGGAATCAAGCCGATCCTGGGGTGCGAGGTGTATGTGGCGCCGAATTCCCGCTTTGACAGAGAGCTCACCGGCGGGGAGGATCGCTATTACCATCTGATCCTGCTTGCAGAAAATAACACCGGTTATTCTAACCTGATGAAGATCGTGAGCAAGGGTTTTACGGAAGGATATTATTATAAACCCCGCGTGGATATGGAGGTGCTGCAGAAGTATCACGAGGGACTGATCTGCACGTCGGCCTGTCTCGCGGGCGAGGTGCAGCGCTACATTGTCAAGGGGCTTCTGGACGAGGCGAGGAGGGCAGCGCGCAGGTACGAGGCGTGCTTTGGTAAGGGCAATTATTTCCTGGAGATGCAGGATCACGGGATTCCGGAGCAAAAAACAGTTAACATGGAGCTCATGCGCATGAGTAAGGAGCTGGATATTCCCCTGGTCGTGACCAACGATGTGCACTATACCTATGCGGAGGATGCGGATCCTCACGATATTTTGCTGTGTCTGCAGACGGGCAAAAAGCTCGCGGACGAGGATCGCATGCGCTACGAGGGCGGACAATATTTTGTCAAGAGCGAGGAGGAAATGAAGGGGCTGTTCCCCTATGCGTGGGAGGCTGTGGAGAACACCCAGCGCATCGCTGATCGCTGTAACGTGGAGATCGAGTTCGGGAAGACCAAGCTGCCGCACTTCGAGGTGCCGGCGGGGTACGATTCATGGACGTATCTGAACCATTTGTGCAGCGAAGGCCTGGTGGAGCGGTACGGAAAGCAGATAACTATCGAGAAACCCGGGACAGAGGAGGAGCCGACATTTGACGAACTGTTTGACGCTGTAGGGGATCTCCCCGCCGGAGATACCGGACAGACGCTGCGTGAGCGGCTGGACTACGAGCTGGGCGTCATCCGGAACATGGGGTTTGTGGACTATTTCCTGATCGTGTGGGATTTTATCAATTACGCCAAGTCCAACGACATCCCCGTGGGACCGGGGCGTGGCTCGGCGGCAGGTAGCATCGTCGCGTACTGTCTGAAGATTACCAACATTGATCCCATCCGGTACAGTCTGCTGTTTGAGCGGTTCTTAAATCCGGAGCGTGTGACGATGCCGGATATTGATATTGATTTTTGTTTTGAGCGCAGGCAGGAGGTCATTGACTATGTGGGGCGCAAATACGGCGCCGAGAAGGTGGTGCAGATCGTCACCTTCGGTACCCTGCAGGCGAAGGGCGTGATTCGGGATGTGGGGCGCGTGATGGATCTGCCCTATAGTCTGTGTGACTCGCTGGCCAAGATGGTGCCCGCGGAGCTCAATATCACGCTGGACAAGGCGTTAGAGAAGAATCCGGAGTTTCGCAAGCTCTATCAGGAGGATGAGCAGATTCACCATCTGATCGATATGTGTAAGCGGCTGGAGGGTCTGCCCAGGCATACTTCTATGCATGCCGCGGGCGTGGTGATCTGTCCCGAGGCGGCGGATGAATATGTGCCGTTATCCCGCGGCAGCGACGGTTCCGTGATGACCCAGTTTACCATGACGACGCTGGAGGAGCTGGGCCTTCTGAAGATGGATTTCCTGGGGCTGCGCACGCTGACCGTTATTCATGATGCAGTGCGGTTCGTAGAGAAAAATACGGGACGGCAGATCGACATTGATGCGATCGATTATGAGGACAAGGCGGTGCTGGGGCTGATCGCTTCCGGTCGGACGGAGGGGATTTTCCAGCTGGAGAGTGCGGGCATGAAGAGCTTCATGAAGGAGCTGAAGGCGCAGAATCTGGAGGATATCATCGCCGGAATCTCGCTGTACCGGCCCGGCCCTATGGATTTTATCCCCAAATACATCAAGGGCAAAAACAATCACGACGCTGTGACCTACTCTTGTCCGCAGTTGGAGCCGATTCTGTCGCCCACCTACGGTTGTATCGTTTATCAGGAGCAGGTGATGCAGATTGTGCGCGACCTGGGCGGCTATACGTTGGGGCGCAGTGATCTCGTGCGGCGCGCCATGAGTAAGAAAAAACAGTCCGTCATGGAGAAAGAGCGCGCGAATTTTATCTACGGAAACGCCGAGGAGCAGGTACCCGGATGTCTGGCGAACGGCATCAGCGAGCAGGTGGCTTCCACGATCTATGACGAAATGATGGATTTTGCAAAATATGCATTCAACAAGTCGCATGCAGCCTGTTACGCGGTGGTGGCATACCAGACGGCGTGGCTGAAATATTATTACCCCGTGGAGTTTATGGCGGCGCTTTTGACCTCTGTCATCGACAACAGCAAAAAGGTTTCGGAATACATTCTGACCTGTCGCAGCATGGGTATCGAGCTGCTCCCGCCGGATATCAATCAGGGGGAGGCGGGCTTTTCCGTGGACGGCAACTGTATCCGCTATGCCCTCACCGCCATCAAGGGGGTGGGGCGCTCTGTGATTGAGACCATCGTGGAGGAGCGCCGTGCGCGGGGGCCGTTTACCAATCTGAACGATTTCATCGCGCGGATAGTGGATACCGAGGTGAACAAGCGCTGCATCGAGAGCTTCATCAAAGCGGGGGCGCTGGACAGCCTAAACGGCACGCGCAAACAGTTTATGGGTGTATACATCCAGATTATGGACCACATCTCGAAGGATAAGAAAAACAACATGGCGGGGCAGCTGTCCCTGTTTGATATTGCCGATGAGGAACAGAAGGAGGACTTTGACATCCGGATGCCCGACGTGGGCGAGTATCCCAAGGAGATGCTGTTGGCGTTTGAAAAAGAGGTGCTGGGCGTGTATGTCAGCGGGCACCCCATGGAGGAGTACCAACAGATCTGGCAGCAGAACATCACCAACAACAGCAATGATTTTGCGCTGGATGAGGAGACCGGCACGGTGCGCGTGACGGATCAGCGGAAAGCGGTGGTGGGCGGTATCATTGCCGGCAAAACCGTCAAATATACCAAGAACGATCAAATGATGGCGTTTCTCACGCTGGAGGATCTGGTGGGCAGCGTGGAGATCATTGTGTTCCCGCGGGACTATGAGCGCTACGGGAGTCTGCTGCAGGAGGATGCCAAGATCTTCGTGCGCGGCAGAATCTCTGTGGAGGAGGATAAGGACGGAAAGCTGATCAGCGAGGAAATTTACACCTTCCAGGAAGTGGAGGAGGCGGGCGGAAAGCTCCCGCAGCCGCAGAGCAGAGGCGGCAGAGGGTTCTCAAATGGGCAGGGCTTTTCCCAAGGAAGTGCAAGACAGGGGCAGGACGGCGCATGGCGCAGACCGTCGCAGCAAGCCCAGACTGTGCACAAGATGCCGAGCGGCCTGTGGATCCAGTTTGCCGACGCGGAAGCCTACGATGCGCGCAAGGGCGACGTGATTGCGGCGATCGCTGACTCCGAAGGGACGGACCAGGTGGTGATCTTTTTGAAAAATACCCGCAGCGTCAAAGTATTGCCGCCCAATCTGTGTGTGGCGGCGAATGCGGAGCTGGTACAGAAGCTGCAGGGCATCTTCGGCGCGGAGAATGTGCGGATCAAACAGTAAAAATCTATTGAAATGCACGTCAAATTGCATTAAAATAAGATGCAGAATCTACGGATAGAATGATTGCTTGGAGGTACGGTCATGGCAAAAGAGATCAATACCATCGGTGTTTTGACCAGCGGCGGCGACGCGCCCGGTATGAATGCGGCGATCCGCGCGGTTGTACGCATGTCGCTCGCCCGTGGTATGAAGGTGAAGGGAATCAAGAAGGGCTATCAGGGCCTTTTGAATGAAGAGATTATCGATATGAAGGGCAAGGATGTCTCGGACATTATTCTGCGCGGCGGCACCATCTTAGGCACCGCCAGATGTATGGAGTTCAAGACGCCCGAGGGACAAAAAAAGGGTGCGGACATCTGTAAAAAACACGGGATCGACGGCATCGTGGTCATCGGCGGAGACGGCTCCTACCGCGGCGCCCAGGCGCTGTCCAGACAGGGGATCAACACCATCGGTATCCCCGGCACCATCGATTTGGACATCGCTTGTACCGAATATACCATTGGCTTTGACACGGCGGTGAACACGGCGATGGAGGCCATCGACAAGGTAAAGGATACCTCCTCTTCCCACGAGCGCTGCAGCATCATCGAGGTCATGGGGCGCAACGCCGGCTACATTGCGCTGTGGTGCGGTATCGCCAACGGCGCGGAGGATATTCTGATTCCGGAAAAATATGATTATGATGAGCAGAAGATCATCAACAATATTATTTCCAACCGCAAAAAAGGCAAGACCCACCATATCATCATCAACGCGGAGGGCATCGGTCACTCCGTGTCCATGGCACGCCGCATCGAAGCAGCTACCGGCATTGAGACCAGAGCGACCATCCTCGGCTACATGCAGCGCGGCGGCAGACCCAGCGCCAAGGACCGCTACTATGCGTCGATCATGGGCGCTTACGCGGTGGACATCCTCAGACAGGGCAAGACAAACCGTGTGGTGGGCTTCAACAAGGGCGAATTCGTGGACTACGATATTGAAGAGGCGTTGAATATGGTGAAGGGCATCGACGAATACCAGTTTGAGGTAAGCCGTTTGCTCTCTGTATAAAACATAAGACTGGCTGTTCAGGTGCATAAGCGGTGTTGTCCTTTTGACAGCGCCGCTTTCAGACTTTTCAGCCCAATTCGATATTTCGCATACGGCGTTTCGCAAACGCCTATATCGCAGGTAATTGTGAAAGGAGCAGCGTATGATCACCAGCACATCCAATGCACGCATCCGCCAGGTGGTGCAATGGCAGACCAAGGGAAAAGAGCGCCGCAAAGATCACGTATTCGTGGCAGAGGGCGCTAAAATGTTCGCTGAGGCGCCGGCTGACTGGATCCGGGAGGTGTACGTCTCCTCCGGTTTTCTGGAAAAATTAAAACGGACGGAATCCCAAAGCGGCTTGCAGCAGGAACAGGTGCAGGAGCAGATGCTCCGGGAGAAGCTCGCGGCGAATCTTCTGGAGAAGTTCTCCTGTGTTCCCTATGAGGAGGTCTCCGAGGAGGTATTCAGCAAAATCTCTGACACCCAGACACCCCAGGGCGTCCTTGCGGTGCTGGAGCAGCCCCGCTACACCTTGCAGGAAATCCTGCAACCGGCTGCCCAAGGGTCTGTCGAAAAAAAAGAGCCTTTGTTGGTGCTGCTCGAAAATCTACAGGATCCCGGCAACCTGGGCACCATTATACGCACGGGTGAAGGTGCTGGGATAACGGGCGTTATTATGAGCGCTTCCACCGTGGATATCTTTAATCCCAAGGTGATCCGCTCCACGATGGGCTCCATCTATCGGATGCCCTTCGTATATGTGGAGGATCTGTGTGATACAGTGCGGACGCTGCACACGGCGGGGATCAAATCCTATGCGGCACATCTGCAGGGAACAGCGTATTACGACAGTTTTTCTTTCACAGAGCCGACGGCCTTTCTGATCGGAAACGAGGGAAACGGCCTGACCCCGGCGCTCTCCGAAACGGCTTCCTTCTATATAAAGATACCGATGGAAGGACAGGTCGAATCCCTAAACGCCGGCGTGGCGTGTGCGCTGCTCATGTATGAGGCGCACAGACAGCGGGCTTGAAATATTAAATAACACGCGCAATCAATAAATAACAGGAGGTGTTTTATCATGGAATACGCAAAAATTGGTTTTATTGGTCTGGGAAATATGGCGACAGCCATGATCAGCGGCATGCTCAAGGAACAGATCGTCGCTCCCGCGGATATTATCGGCAAAGCGCGGACCGCCGGTACAGAAGAAAAAGTGCAGGAAAGATTTCAGATTGAGATCGCGCCGGACAATGCGACAGTCGCACGCCAGGCGGATATTCTCTTTTTGGCGGTCAAACCCATCTATTTTCCGGAGATCATCGCCCAGATCCGCGCAGAACTGCGGCCGGGGACACGCATCGTGAGTATCGCCGCGGGGAAGACCATCGCCTATCTGAAGAAAGCCATCGACAGACCGGACTGCAAGTTGATCCGCTGCATGCCTAACACGCCCGCGCTGGTGCTGGAGGGCTGTACCGGCGTCTGCGCGGAGGACACTGTCACTCAGGAGGAGCTGGAGGAGGTGCTGACGCTGCTGCGTTCCTTCGGCGTGGCCAGTGTGGTGCCGGAGCGGCTGATGGATGTGGTCGTGGGTGTATCAGGCAGTGCGCCGGCCTATGTCTTTCTGTTCATCGAGGCCATGGCGGATGAGGCGGTGGCCGAGGGAATGCCTCGCAAGCAGGCGTATGAGTTTGCCGCCCAAGCGGTGCTGGGCAGCGCCCGCATGGTGCTGGAGACAGGCAAACACCCCGGCGAGCTCAAGGATATGGTCTGCTCCCCCGGCGGTACGACCATCCAGGCGGTGAAAGTGCTCGAGGAGCAGGGACTGCGCGCGGCGGTGATGGACGCGATGGAGGCGTGCATCGAGAAATCGCGCAACCTGTGATATTGTAATATTTTTGTATGTAACAAATTTGTATAATTTTTTTGTGCAAGATATAGTACAATCGCACAAAAAGATCCGCCAAAACCCCACAATATCTTGATTTTTTTGGATATTATTCCAATAGATGGGATAAAATTCGATGCTTGACAAAGGAAATGCATTCTGCTATCATTAGGAAAATCTTAACAAATTTAATAATTTTGTAACATTTGTTATTGATTTTTTGGAGGACAATGAAATGGCAGAATCCAGAAAAAGCATAAGCGTTTTGTGCGGGTCTGTACTGTTGACAGCTGCGCTGGTGCTTCCTGGCATAACCGCAGAAGCTGACAACACAGGGAACATACCGTTTAAGGGAAGCTACCTGAATGAGATGAACGGCGGCGTGGCGGCGATCCTTGCATCTACCTCCGTCCGGGGAGCGGCTGTTGTAGAGGACGAAGAGGAGAAGGAGACGGCATCTGAGTCGAAGATCGTTATGGCGAACGTGAAGAATGCGTTGAACGTGCGCAGCGATGCCAACGAAAATGCGGAAAAAATCGGAAAATTATATAAGGATTGCGGCGGCTACATTATCGAGCGCAAGGACGGCTGGACCAAACTGCAGTCCGGCAACATCATCGGGTGGGCGTCGGACGAATATCTGCTCTTCGGTGAGGAAGCGGAGGCGTTGGCCAATGATGTGGGCAGAACCATTGCCACGGTCAACACAGAGACATTGCGTGTGCGCAAGGAGCCCGGGACAGATGCCGGCGTGTACGGTCTGCTGCCTAAGGGCGAGGTGGTAGAGGTTCTCGATGACAGTGAGGAAGAATGGATCTGCATCGATTACGAGGGCAATGACGGTTACATCTCCGCAGAGTATGTGACGGTGGATTTCCAGATTGACGCAGGCGAGACCATGGAGGAGATCAAGGCCAGAGAAGAGGCGGAGCGTGAGGCGAAGCGCCATGTCAACTATGGCGAGTATACGACCGATGCGGATACCACACTCCTGTTGGCGGCACTCATCCAATGTGAGGCAGGCGGCGAGAGCTACGAGGGTCAGGTCGCGGTCGGCGCGGTGGTCATGAATCGTGTCAGAAGCAGCGCATATCCTGACAGCATCCACGGTGTGATCTATGCGTCCGGACAGTTTACACCGGCACTCAACGGTAAGGTAAATGCGCGATATGAGTCCGGCAGGATCTCCGACAGCTGCAGAAAAGCGGCGGAGGAAGCGATCTCCGGTGTATCCAATGTAGGCGACTGCACACACTTTAAGAGAAATAACGGTCGGGACGGCATCGTCATCGGCAATCACGTATTCTACTAAGGAATTGTACAGGGCAACAGAAAGCAAACTGTTGCCCTGTTTTGTTTTTTGTAGTAAAATAAAACTGATATGCAAAAACTTGAGAAAGGAGTTGGCAGGAATGTTTTTGAATGAGATGATGATCGTGTGGCTGATTGTACTGATTGTGGCGATCGTGGTGGAGATCATTAGCCTGGGACTCACCAGCATCTGGTTCGCCGGCGGCGCACTCGTGGCGGTGATTCTGGCAGCATTTTCATTGCCGGCATGGCTGCAGGTACTGGTGTTTTTGGCTGTATCCATGATTTTGATGATTTTTACCAGACCGATAGCGGTGAAATATTTTAACAAAGACAGGGTGCGTACCAATGTGGAGAGCATGGTGGGACGTCAGGCGATCGTGATCAGCGAGATCGACAACCTGCAGGGGATCGGTCAGGTCACGGTGGGCGGTCAGGAGTGGAGCGCGCGCAGCGAGGATGACAGTCAGCGCTTCGCCGTGGGTACGGTGGTGGACGTGGTGGCAGTCAGCGGCGTAAAGCTCATTGTACGTGAGGATCCGCAGATGCGGAAGGTACACGAGGCGAAGTAGTCCGGATCGGGAAATACCGGACAGTGAATAAATAAGCGCATAAAATAAGAGCAGCACGGCAGGACGCTGTGCGGAAAGAGGTGCAATATGGGAGCATTGGTTTTCTTGTTGTTTGTATTTTTGTTTATCGCAGTCTGGGCATTTTTCAGCTGTATCAAGATTGTGCCGCAGGCGCAGGCCTTTGTGGTAGAGCGTCTGGGCGCGTATCAGGGTACCTGGTCCGTGGGCTTTCACCTGAAAGCGCCCTTCATCGACCGGGTGGCGCGCCGTGTGAATCTGAAGGAGCAGGTGGCGGACTTCCCGCCCCAGCCTGTGATCACCAAGGATAACGCTTCTGTGCGGATCGATACGGTGGTGTTTTACCAGATCACAGATCCCAAGCTGTTCACCTACGGCGTGGAGAATCCCATGATGGCGATCGAGAACCTGACGGCTACTACGCTGCGTAATATCATCGGTGATCTGGAGCTGGATCAGACGCTGACCTCCCGTGAGATCATCAACACCAAGATGCGCGCGGCACTCGATATCGCGACTGACCCCTGGGGCATCAAGGTGAACCGTGTGGAGTTGAAAAATATCATCCCGCCCGCAGAGATCCAGAACGCCATGGAGAAGCAGATGAAGGCGGAGCGTGAGAGACGTGAGGCTGTGACCCGGGCAGAGGGTGAGAAAAAAGCCCGCATCCTGGAGGCCGAGGGTGAAAAGGAATCCGCCATCCTGCGTGCGGAGGCAGAGAAACAGTCGGCGATCCTGCGCGCAGAGGCACAGAAAGAGCGCATGATCCGCGAGGCGGAAGGTGAGGCAGAGGCGATCTTAAAGGTGCAGCAGGCGCATGCGGACGGTCTGCGCATGCTCAAGGATGCCGGTGCGGATGAAGCGGTATTGAAATTGAAGAGCTTAGAGGCGTTTGAGAAGGTTGCGGACGGCAAGGCCAATACCATTTTGCTGCCGGCGGAGTTGTCCGGCATTGCGAGCCTGGGTGCGGCGCTCAAGACCGTGGCCGACGCGAAAGCGGAGAAGTAACGGCTGAAGCGTTTGCGCTTACCACAGACAACAGGGACAAGGAGAGATTTGGCTATGAGCAACATCAGTTTAAAAGGGCGTGATTTCCTGAAATTGCTGGATTTTACCCCGGAGGAGATTCTTTATCTGCTGGATTTGGCGGCGGATTTCAAGGACAAAAAGAAAAAGGGCATTCCGGTGGATACCTTGCGCGGCAAAAATGTGGCGCTGATCTTCGAGAAGACCAGCACCCGCACCAGATGTTCCTTTGAAGTAGCGGCACATGATCTGGGGATGGGCTGCACCTATCTGGATCCGTCTGGTTCCCAGATCGGCAAGAAGGAGAGCATTGCGGACACGGCGCGTGTACTGGCCGGTATGTTTGAGGGCATCGAGTACCGCGGCTACGGGCAGGAGATCGTGGAGGAGCTTGCCAAATATGCGAAAGTGCCTGTCTGGAACGGACTGACCAACGAGTTTCACCCCACCCAGATGCTGGCGGATCTGCTCACGATCAGAGAGCATTTCGGTTACCTGAAGGGCATCAAGCTGGCCTATATGGGCGACGCCCGCTACAATATGGGCAATTCCTGGATGGTGGCCTGTGCCAAGATGGGCATGCACTTCAGCGCGTGCACATCGGCCAATTATTTTCCGAACGAGAAGCTGGCGGAGGAGTGTCGCCGGATCGCTGCGGAAAACGGCGGCAGCATCACACTGACGGAGGATGCGATGGCCGGCACCAGGGACGCCGATGTGATCTACACGGACGTGTGGGTATCCATGGGCGAGCCGGATGAAGTGTGGGAGGAGCGCATTCGTGAGCTCTCCCCGTATCAGGTAAATAAAGCGATCATGGAAAACGCCGGCGAGAAGGCAATCTTCATGCACTGCCTGCCCGCGTTCCACGATCTGAAGACCACCATCGGTGCCAGAATTCACGAACGTTTCGGCATCACCGAGATGGAAGTGACCGATGAGGTGTTTGAGTCGCCGCAGTCTCTGGTGTTTGAGGAGGCCGAGAACCGCATGCACACGATCAAGGCTGTGATGGCGGCGACCATTCAGTAAGTAACAGGCGGATGCGTGTATGACGCATCGGAAGGGGCTGCATGAAAGCCAGAATATTAGCATTATTGAGAGAGACCAAAACGTATGTGTCGGGACAGCAGCTGAGCGAGACGTTCGGCGTGTCCCGCACTGCCGTTTGGAAGGTAATCAAACAATTAGAGCAGGAGGGCTATCCGATTGAGGCGGTGCCCAAAAAAGGCTACCGGCTGCTGGAGCAGACGACAGATGTGCCCCCTGGTGCAGAGAGCGACTTGCTCGCGCCGGAGATCTACACCGGCAGTGACATCTACAGCCGCCTGCGGACGGAATGGGCGGGACGACCGGTTCATTTCTATGCCTGCACCGGCTCCACCAATGTGGAGGCCAAACGTCTGGCGGAGGAGGGTGCGCCGCACGGCACGCTTGTCACGGCGGATATGCAGACCGCCGGCAGAGGCCGCAGAGGTCGCAGCTGGGACAGCCCGTCGGGCACCAACATCTATTTTACCATCCTGTTAAAACCGGAGTTCGCGCCGGACAAAGCGTCCATGCTGACACTTGTCATCGCGCATGCGATCGCCCGGGTGCTCCGCGACCGACTGGGGCTGGCGGATGCGGTCGGTATCAAGTGGCCCAATGACATCGTAATCCATGGGAAAAAGGTGTGCGGCATCCTCACGGAAATGAGCGTGGAACAGGACTATATCCAACACGTCGTCATCGGCGTCGGGATCAACGTGCGCAGACAGACCTTTCCCGCGGAGCTTGCAGAGCGCGCGATCACGCTGGATGAGGCGTTTACCGAGGCCTGCGGAAAAGAGGTTCTTGTGAACCGCAGCAGCCTGCTGGCGGAGATCATGCAGGCTTTTGAGGAGGATTACGCACAGTTTACGGAAACCTGCTCGCTGGAGCGGCTGATGCCCTCCTACAATGCGTTGCTGGTGAATCGGGACAGAGAGGTCTGTGTGCTGGATCCGGCCGGCGAATACAGGGGGACTGCGGAAGGCATCACCCCCATGGGGGAACTCATCGTACGGCTTCCGGACGGCAGCAGGCGCACCGTGTACGCCGGCGAAGTGTCTGTGCGCGGTGTCTACGGTTATGTGTGAAAGGAAGAGCAATGGAGGACAATCGCATCGTACTCTGCGGCGCCAACGCCTATGAGATGAAATATTATTTTAACCAACAATTCGACAAGATCCCTGCTTCCATCAAGGATGAACTGCACATTATCTGCGTGCTGTTCACAGAGGAAGTGGGCGGGATTTTCACCATCGTCTTTGAGCCCGACGGCACAGTCTCCCTGGAGACCAACGCCGAGGAGGACGACATCTATTATGACGAAATATCCAGCGGCCTTCTTGTGAATGAGATCCGCCGCAGAAGGCAGGAGCTCTTTGAGTCTCTGAGCCTTTATTATCGCGTGTTCATTCTGAAGGAGGAGATCGTATGATACTGGTGATCGACGTAGGCAATACGAATATGACGCTCGGCGTGTACGAAGGGGAGACCCTGAAAGCCACCTTTCGGTTGATGACCCAGACGCCCCACACCTCTGATGAATATGGGATGATGATCCGTCAGCTTCTGCAGAATCATGATATCGATTCGCAGATGCTCTCCGGCTCTATCGTGGCCAGTGTGGTGCCCGCTGTCATGCACGCGTTGCTCGGCGCGATCACCCGCTACACATCCACCCGCCCGCTGATCGTCGGCCCCGGTGTCAAGACCGGAATCCGCATCACGACGGAGGATCCCCGCGCCATCGGTGCGGATCGCATTGTGGACGCGGTGGCAGCTTATGAAAAATATGGCGGTCCCGTTTTGGTACTGGATTTCGGCACGGCGACCACCTACGATTTGATCACGGCGGACGGATGCTTTACGGCAGGGATCACTGCGCCGGGGATCCGCATCAGCTCCGAGGCGCTCTGGACGCGCACGGCGAAGCTGCCGGATATCGAGATCAGGATGCCCAAATCCATCCTGGCGCAGGAGACTGTCAGCAGCATGCAGGCGGGTCTTATGTATGGGCAGATCGGACAGACCGAATACATTATTGACCGCGTGCGCAAGGAGAGCGGCCTGCAGGATATGAAAGTGGTCGCCACCGGGGGCTTAGGCCGTCTGATCGCGGAGAAGACTGAGAAGATCGACATCTATGATCCGACGCTGACCTTGGAGGGATTGCGCCTGATCTACGAAAAAAACGCGAGGAAGACAGCATGAGACAACTCACGATCGGAGGGGTCACCCTCCCGAACAATATCATTCTGGCACCGATGGCAGGCGTATCCGACCTGCCGTTTCGTCTGTTATGCCACGAGTTGGGCGCAGGGTTGGTCTGCATGGAGATGGTGAGTGCCAAGGCGATCTATTACAACAACAAAAATACCGACAGCCTCATGGAGATCCATCCGCAGGAGGGCGCTGTCTCCCTGCAGCTGTTCGGTTCCGATCCGGATATTTTAAGCGAGATGGCAAAACGCATTGAGGATCGCCCGTATACCCTTCTCGACCTCAACATGGGCTGTCCGGTGCCCAAGGTCGTCAACAACGGCGAGGGCTCCGCGCTGATGAAGGATCCTGCGCTGGTGGAACAGATTTTGACCAAACTCGTGAAGGCCACGAAGAAACCGGTGACGATCAAGATCCGCAAGGGCTTTGACGAAGCCAATGTCAACGCGGTGGAGATCGCCAGGATCGCCGAGAGCTGCGGCGTGGCGGCGATCGCAGTACACGGCAGGACCAGAGAACAATATTACAGCGGCAAGGCAGACTGGGAGATCATCGCGGCGGTAAAGGACGCGGTCTCCATACCGGTGCTCGGAAACGGCGATGTGGACAGCCCCGCAAACGCCCGCAGGATGCTTGCGGAAACCGGCTGCGACGGCGTGATGATCGGCCGCGCGGCGCAGGGCAATCCATGGATCTTCCGCGAGATCCGCAGCGTCCTGAGCGACGGCACTGTGCCGCCCTGGCCGGACAATGCGGAGAAAAAGGAACTTATTCTGCGTCATGCGGCGCTCCAGCTTAAATATAAGGGCGAATACATCGGCGTGCGGGAGATGCGCAAGCACCTGTCCTGGTACACGGTGGGCATGCCGAATTCCGCGCGTTTCCGACAGCAGATCAACGCCATGGAGACCATGGAACAGCTGATTCAGCGCGTGGAGGAGATCTTTGTGTAGACATTGCATCAGCGGGAATAAATCCGCCCCGTCTGCATAAAATGGAGCATGGACACGATCATCAACCTGCACTGTCAAAATAAAAGCATACCGTGCTGCACCTACGAGCTGGGACGCCATGCGTACGATGATTTCCAGGTGTTGCACATTACGATCAGCGAACCGTTCCGGAAGACGCTGCCCCGGAATCCGATCGCCCGCATCGCCGCATGGCGTCAGGCGCGGCGAGACGGCCGCGCACAGCGTCTGTTGACAAGGGAACTGCGCGAAGAACTGGATTCACAGCTGGATCCCGTTGGGGATACGATCCTCCTTCTGCCGCAGTCTTTGGAGGAAGGACATTGGATCCGCACCTTGCTGCCGATCCGCCCGTTTGCGGAGTATGAGGAGCTATCCTGGATCCGCCGGCTCTTTCCCTATGCGGTGCATCCGGATTTTGTCCTGTTGGGCAGTGTGGGCTGCGTCCGACAGATCCTTGAAGAGCTTTCCTATCGCATGAAAACCCTCACCTGGGTGGTTCCTGATTTTACTTACAGGGAACAGGCTGAGGAAGTGGCTGCCTTTTTTTATGACGAGTACGGGCTGGCGATCAACCTGCGCTTCCTCAAGGACGGAGCGACGTATGCGAGACTGCGGTCTCTGGAAGGCAGCTGCACGGGTCCGGTGAATGTCCTTGACCTCACCGGAGAGCGCCTGCTGCCGCTCTTTACGCTCCCTGCGGGCAGCGTCTGGCTGGATGCATACGCCTTCGAGGAAAAGGAGAAACGCGTACGGGCCAGGAACCCCAAGACGCAGTACCGTTCCCTGCGCACCCTGTGAAGCAGGCATTCTGTAGGTGATAGGAAATCGCGCCTGCCGGGGCATATTCAAATCATGCGGTTGCGGAAAACGGAAAAATGAAACGCTGAAAAATTTTGAAAAACAACGCGACTCCTTGACACTGCATGTTAAAACAGATATAATACTGTAGTTAATTAAAGTGGAAAGCGGAAAACGGAATAGAATAGATACGACGATCCAATACAAAAAACACACAACAGAAAGGTGAAACGTCATGCAGGAGAAGAAAAACATTTTAACCTACGAAGGACTCAGAAAGTATGAGGACGAATTGCACGAGCTCAAGGTTGTAAAGCGTCAGGAAGTTGCGCAGAAGATCAAGGAAGCCAGAGAGCAGGGCGACCTCTCCGAGAACGCTGAGTACGATGCGGCCAAGGACGAGCAGAGAGACATCGAGGCGAGAATCGAAGAACTCGAGAAGATCCTGAAAAACGCCGAAGTAGTCGTGGAGGATGAGGTAGATCTCGACAAGATCAACATCGGCTGTAAGGTACGCATCCTCGATATCGAGTACAGCGAGGAGCTGGAGTACAAGATCGTAGGCTCAACCGAGGCGAACAGCTTAAAGGGCAAGATTTCCAACGAGAGCCCCGTAGGCAAGGCACTGCTCGGCAAAAAGATCAACGACACTGTCGAGGTGGAGACACCTGCGGGTACGTTCGCATACAAGATCCTCGAGATCCAGAGAAGTAACTGATAAATGGAGGATTTCGGCAGATCTCCATCGCATCAAGATGTACGTTCGGCACGCTCCCGCTAC
>JAFVAO010000048.1 GCA_017480445.1 Lachnospiraceae bacterium | reverse complement strand
ATTGATGTCATCTACAGATTTCTTGTTCAAACCCATTTTGATAAACTCCTTTTCTTAAAAAACTTTTTATAAAACAGGGTCCGGTCCAACAAAGACCGGACCCCTGAGTCCTGATTTATTCAGAATCCGCTTCAATTAGCCAAGCTCAGCGAAGTACTTAATGGTACGAACCATCTGGCTGGTGTAGGAATTCTCGTTGTCATACCATGAAACAACCTGTACCTGATAGGTGTCATCGTCAACCTTGGAAACCATGGTCTGGGTTGCATCGAACAGGGAACCGAATCTCATGCCGATGATATCGGAGGAAACGATCTCCTCGGTGTTGTAACCGAAGGACTCGGTAGCCTGAGCCTTCATTGCTGCGTTTACAGCGTCAACAGTGATGTCCTTGCCCTTTACTACTGCGAACAGAAGTGTGGTGGAACCGGTAGGGGTCGGTACACGCTGTGCAGCGCCGATGAGCTTGCCCTTCAGCTCAGGAATAACCAGACCGATTGCCTTTGCAGCACCGGTGCTGTTGGGAACGATATTAACTGCGCCTGCACGGCTTCTTCTCTTGTCGCCCTTTCTCTGAGGACCGTCAAGGATCATCTGATCACCGGTGTAAGCATGGATCGTAGCCATGATACCGGACTGGATCGGAGCGAAATCGTTCAGAGCCTTCGCCATAGGTGCCAGGCAGTTCGTGGTGCAGGAAGCTGCGGAAATGATCTTGTCCTCCTTGGTCAAGGAGGTGTGGTTTACATTGTAAACGATGGTAGGAAGATCGTTGCCTGCGGGAGCAGAGATAACAACCTTCTTAGCGCCTGCATTGATGTGAGCCTGTGCCTTCTCCTTGGAGGTGTAGAAACCGGAGCACTCCAGAACTACATCTACATCCAGCTTGCCCCAAGGACAATTGTTTGCGTCGGGCTCTTTATAAATCGTGATGGTCTTGCCCTTTACAGTGATGGTACCCTTCTCATCATCAGCGGTAACCTGATTCTCCTCGCCGATACCGATGTATCTTCCCTGGGAAGAATCATACTTTAACAGATGAGCCAGCATGGAAGGTGTGGTCAGATCATTGATCGCTACGATCTCATAACCTTCTGCCTCGAACATTTGTCTGAATGCCAGACGACCGATACGGCCAAAACCATTGATTGCTACTTTTACTGCCATTTTCAGTTCCTCCTAAAATGTTTTGAAATTTTTATATCATTTTGACAACCATAGCGATGCTTTACATCCTGTCCTATTGTCAAAATTTTGTCATAGCCTATTGTACACGATTCCTTTCCATAATTCAAGTATGAAAAATAATTTTTTAAAAAATATTTCCCAAATCAGGAAAAAAATACATTTTTCCTGTCTAAAATCTGTTATACTACAAGGTAGGTGCCTCCGGCACCTGCAAACAGATTTTCAGAAAGCTTATAAAAACCAGGAAAAGCCAAGGGAGCATCCGACACGCATGAACGTCCAAACGCTATCTCCTACAACCGCACAAGATCCCGCGGGGACTGCCCGTCCGCCCGCACTTTCAGGACGTCTGATCCTGTTGGACGAGCTGCGCGGTCTGACACTGATCAGCATGATCCTCTACCATTTTATGTGGGATCTGTATTACATCGTCGGGATCACCTTCCCCTGGAAGTACGGCATGTATGCGCCGGGCATGCACATCTGGCAGCAGAGCATCTGTTGGACCTTTATCCTGCTGTCGGGATTTTGCTGGTCGCTCGGACACCATCCGTTTCGCCGCGGCATGATCGTGTTCGGCTGCGGTCTGGTGGTAACCGCCGTGACCGTCCTGTTCGTGCCGGAGTACCTGATCCTCTTCGGCGTGCTGACGCTAATCGGCTCCTCCATGCTGTTTATGATTCCGTTTGACTTTGTCCTGAAGCGTCTGATCGGCTTACGGACCACCCGGGATTCAGCCGAGGAGCCGGAGCATACCGCCGGGCGCGCACCGATTATGGCGCTGCTTATGACTGCACTGTTTTTTGCCCTGTTTTGGTGGACGCTGCACCACGGGCAGACGCTGTGGCCGCAATCTTTCCCACGGAATCTCCTGACCACTTATCTCGGCTTTCCCTTCGCGGGATTTTGGTCGACGGATTACTTTTCCGTCATTCCATGGTTTTTCCTGTATGTGACGGGCTACCTGCTGCATGCGGTCACCGTGACCCTCAGACTTCCGGAGACATTCCGCGCACGCCTGCAGGACATCGCACATACATCTCACCTGCCGGCACTTGCATTTCTCGGGCGGCACTGCCTGCTCGTCTACATGCTGCACCAGCCGGTACTGTACGGGATCGCATGCGTAGTCGCATATATATGATCAAGGAGGAATAACTATGTCGATACAAAGTGACTGTCACCTGCACTCAAACCACTCGGGCGACTCCGATACCCCCATGGAGGATATGATCCGCCAGGGGATCGCGCTCGGGCTGCACACCATGTGCTTTACAGAGCACAACGATTTCGGTTTCCCGGAGACCGATGACCTGCCGAAGGATACATTCCTTTTAAATGTGGACTCCTATCTCTACGAGCTGCTCGCTCTGCGGGAAAAATATGCAGATCAGATCAAACTGCTCTTCGGTCTGGAGCTTGGTCTGCAGCCGGAGGTATTCCGTGAAAATGCGGTTCTGGCGCGCTCCTACGAGTTTGATTTCATCATCGCCTCCTCACACCTGCTGCACGGTCAGGATCCCTACTATCCTTCCTTTTTTGCAGGCAAAACCGATGAATCCGTCTATCGGGATTATTTTCAGTCGGAACTGGATAACATTCGGAAATTCTCAAACTTTGACGTCTACGGACATCTGGACTACATTGTCCGCTACGGCGCATCAAAGGACGCAGACTACAGCTATGACAAATACAAGGACATTCTGGATGCCATTTTGACGACTCTGCTGGAAAAAGAAAAAGGACTTGAACTCAATACCGGCGGCATAAAGTACGGCATGCGGGACTTTCATCCCACAATGGATGTGCTGAAGCGCTACAGAGAGCTGGGCGGCGAGATCATCACCGTGGGCAGCGACGCCCATGATCCGGCCCACATCGCCGAGCATTTCGACCGCGCCTGCGAAGTATTGCACGCATGCGGTTTCCGGTACTACACCATCTTTGAAAAACGTGTTCCGGAATATAAAAAATTATCAATCTAAAGGAGGATTTCATCCATGCAAAAAAATGACAGCATCTCCATCCCCGTAATCCTGAAGATCGGAAACGGCGTACTGGACGGGCTCGGCAATGATTTGGCCGCCGAGGGCCTGACCGACGTGGTGATCTGGTTCGGCAACGGCTTGATCGACCTGTTCGGCGACCGCGTCATGACTTCCCTGAAGGGGGCTAGCGTCAATGTGCTGGAATACCGCGAGCTTGATACGGTTGCCATCGAGGACATCATCTCGTTCGCCTTCTCCCTTCCCAGCCGCGCCAAAGCCGTGGTGTCCATCGGCGGCGGCAAGGTGATCGACGCCGGCAAATATGCGGCTTTTTTGAAAAAGCTGCCCTTTATCAGCATCCCTACCTCCAGCTCCAGCGACGGCTTTTCCAGCTCCAGCGCCTCCCTTTTGGTAGAGGGACGCCGCACCAGCGTGCCCGCGAAGCTGGCCTATGGCATCCTCGTGGACACGGAGATTATCCGCACCGCACCGGAGAAATTTATCTACTCCGGCATCGGTGACATGGTGGCCAAAATCACATCCCTCTACGACTGGATCTTCGAGGCGGAGCACGGCGTAGGCGAGGTCAACCATTTCTCTGTCATGATCGCCAAAAAAGCCGTGAACAGCTTTGTGCGCACCCCCTATGAGACCATCAAGGATGAGGTCTTTCTCAAGGAACTGCTGGATTCGCTGGCCATGAGCGGCATCGCCAACGAGATCGCCGGAAGCAGCGCACCCACCAGCGGCAGCGAGCATCTGATCTCCCATGCACTGGACAAAATGCTGGAG
Organism: Lachnospiraceae bacterium; assembly: GCA_017480445.1. Classification (GTDB taxonomy): domain Bacteria; phylum Bacillota; class Clostridia; order Lachnospirales; family Lachnospiraceae; genus Acetatifactor. The sequence goes on along the minus strand of JAFVAO010000048.1, from coordinate 12,147 downwards.
ATGCCCCAGCTGCACGGCATCCAGGTGGGCATCGCCACCTACATCATGGCCAAGGTGCAAAACCACAGGTACGCGCGCGTGGACGCCGTGTTTACCCAGACCGGATTCTGGGATTATGTGGAGACCCTCCAAATGAAACAGAGCGATTTCCTCAAAGCCATCGACATGGCGCCCTCCATCAAACCGCACCGCCATACCTACCTGCACGAAGAAGCATATCGCGAGGCAGCCAAAGAACTGGTGCGCACAGACGAACGCCTGCAGCGCGTTCTGGCAGCAGACTGATACCGTTCAGAGACATCCCTGCTCTCCACTGTCACACAGCACAATCACCTGTGTCGGCGTGGTCTGGGCAGGGATGCTTTTCGTGCTGGTGATATAGACCACCGCCAGATCCCTGTCGGCGAGACTGCCCGCATAGATCTGACCGTTTGTCGTGCGCACCGCCGTAAAACGGTTCGGCAGAAGCTGCAGCGTTCCGGCTGTATTGACCAACGCTTCATCAAAATGATCGACAACGACCGTCCGCTCGTTGCCAAGCTGCGCCGCCGCTACCGCCCGGTACTGCGGCGGATAAATGAGCGGAATGGGTTCATCCGTCCGGTACCAGAACCCCGCCCGCATGCCCTCCCGAAGCATTACCGCGTCTACGACATACGTCCGCGCATGCACTAGGAAATTCGCTGTGTTCCCCTCGTCATCCTCCACCGTAAAAAAAAGACTGCATCCATCGATGTTACCGTCTGCTGCTCTTCCCGGCACGATCTCAACGATCACACCTTCCACCGAAGCAAACGGTGTATTCTGACGCCAATCCATTGTTTTTCTCCCAAAAGAAAAGTGTTCTGCCTTACCATATGCAAGGCAAAACACTTCTGTTACACAATCGTACCGCCGCCGAGCACATGTCCCCCCTCGTAGAACACCATAGCCTGTCCCTTGGCGGCAGCGCGCACCGGCTGCTCGAAGCGACACACCACACTTCCGTCCGACTGCTTTTCAATGGTGCCATAGGCACCCTTATGATTGTAACGGATCTTGGCGAACACCCGCTTAGGCTCCCGCAGATCCTCAATCGCCATATAATTGACCCGGTCGCAGCGCACCGTATCCGTAAACACCGCTTCACCGGGACCGACCACCACTTCATTCGTCTCCGGCCGGATCTCGGTCACAAATACCCGCTCTCCCATGGGCAGCTCCAATCCCCGCCGCTGTCCGACCGTATAGTGGATGATCCCTTTATGCGTCCCCAGTACCCTGCCGTCCACGGTCACAAAATTGCCCGGGGGCGGCACACGCCCGTCGCACATCTGCTCGATCACGCCCGCATAATCTCCGCCCGGCACAAAACAGATATCCTGACTGTCCGGCTTGGACGCCACCGGCAAATGGTGCTCTGCGGCAATCCTGCGGATCTGTTCCTTGGTGTACGCTCCCACGGGAAACAGGGTATGCGCCAGCTGTTCCTGCGTCAGACTATACAGCGCATAGGTCTGATCCTTGTCCGCCGTCACCGAATTGCTGACTGCATATCTGCCGTTCGGCAGCTGCTCTAGCTGCGCGTAATGTCCGGTGGCGATGTAATCTGCCCCGATCTCCAGACTGCGGGCAAGCAGCGCCTCCCACTTGACATACCGGTTACATTTGACACAGGGGTTCGGCGTGTGCCCGCACAGATACTCCCGGACGAAATCATCGATCACCGTCCGCTGAAACGCCTCTCTGAAATTCATCACATAATAGGGAATCTCCAGCACCTGCGCCACACTTCTGGCATCCTCCACCGCCGAGAGCCCACAGCAGCCGCCGTTTTGTACCCGGCAGGCCACCGCTTCCTCCTGCCAGATCTGCATCGTGACCCCGATCACCTCATAACCCTGTTCTTTTAACAAAAGCGCTGCCACGGAGGAATCCACGCCTCCGGACATCCCTACCACAACCTTCTTACCCATATCTGTCTGCATCCGCTCCTTATTCGCTGCCGAAATTGACGATGATATACTCCTCCAGCTCCACGATGGAGCCCTCCTGTGGCCACACAGGCGCACCCTGCATCAGCTTTCGGGCCTCCTTATAATGCGCCAGATTGCCATCCTCCGTAAACGTAAAGCCATGCATCTTCCAGAATTTGATCAGCTCTCTGTCAAATCCGTAATACGCCTTGTCCGCCCAGTTGATAAAGGACAACTGCGGCGATTCCGCCACCGCATAGCCCTGCGGTGTATCATATTTTGCAAAAATCCGCTCATCGATACCGCACACCAATACCTGCACCAGCCGATACTTCTTCGACCATTCCGGCGTATACACCCTCTCCAGCAGGCTCTCCGGCGTCGCCCGATCACCGATCACACAGATCGGCTTCTCCACATCGTATGACCGCATCAGTTCAAGCGCCAATGCATCCAGCGTGCGCTTGTCATCCTCGTATTTGTTCGCATCGATCAACAGCCACTTGTTCATTTCATAGCCCTGCTGATACAACAGGAAAAAGGCGCAGAACAGCGCAACTCCCCGCACGCGCACGGATCGCTTCACCCGATAGAGCGCATAGCCGATGAGCAGCACCGCAAATGCCGTCAAGAGCGGCACATATTCACTGGAGCGATAATAGGTGGCCGTCCCCTCCAGCAACGGCATCACCCAGGGCAGCACCAACATCCCGACAACGGCCAGGAACACCCATCCATCCTCCCCACGCACACTGTAAATGCCGCCGAGCAGCACCAAGACGCCCTCGCCCAGCACCAGAATCAGCACCGGTACATACACAATCCCGTGAATGGTATATTTCACCAGAAATTCCTTTAATAACAAACCGAACGCATCCGCGCCGCGGCTTCCGTCAAACCAGCCGCCAAACAGTGCTGCAATATCGGAAAGACCTCTGTTTTTCAACACGAGCGTCTGATCCTCCAGGTGGAAAACTGCGGTGATCCCACTGATGCACACACTGCGGAACACCATGGCGAGCGCACACAGCAGGAACAGATTGCCCAGCCACCGCAGCGGTTTGCCCGTATAACGCTCCTCCCGCACAAGCCGCAGTGACAGAAACACCATCAGCATCCCCATGAGATACACAATCATAAATGCCTCGTAAAAGCCGAGTGCCACTGTGAGCAGCGCCGCTGACAGCACCGTGTAGCCAAACGCCTTCCGGTTCCATGTTCGCTGTGCAAACATCCGCTCTCCCGCGAGTACCGCCAGCGCCGTCATCCCGTACCCCAGATAAATACCGTCCTGCACATACCAGATCACCACTTCGCTGAGGATCGGACTCGAGATCATCACACACGCAAACGCCGTGTAAACGATCACAGGGAGGCGTGTGCCAAACACCCGGTAAAAGGCCACGCACCACAGCGACACCGACAGGCAAAAACACAAAAGTCCCAGCGTCTCCACAAAATACGGATTATAATCTAACGGGAAACACTTGTTGATCATGTACAGGCACCACCGCCCCATCGCCGGCGAAACCCCGTCAATATAATACAGCTTAAAAGATGTATCGTCGATCCCCACCGTCGGATGCAACAGTAATGTGGCGTAGGATATGACCATCGTAAGCAGCAGGCTCGCCGCAAACACTTTTTTACTCCAAAAATATCGTAAGTCTTTGATCAAGTCAGACATGTCGGGTTCCTCTCTTTTCGGGCGCTGTCCGCGCACCTCTTTTATTATACAGCAAGTCAAAGAGGATGTCAGCAACCTTTTTTGATCTGCCGCGCGGCCATTTTCCGGTTCTGCCGCGCACGACCGGGCCATATAATAACAAAAATCCCCGAAGGTCCGATTCCCCATGAAACGTTGTGTGTCTCTCCCACGTCTGCTCTCCAGACGTCCGCTGATTCTGGGCACGGTGATCCTCACCGCCACCGGTCTGATCACCCGGCTCATCGGCTTTTTTTACCGCATTTACCTCGCCAGACTGTTCGGCGAGGAGGGCATGGGCATCTACCAGCTGCTTACGCCGGTCCTCTCCCTGTCCTTCTCCCTCTGCGCAGCCGCCTACCAGACGGCCATCTCCAAATATGTCGCGGAGTATCCCGCCGGAAGCCCCAAACGGTTCCAGACGCTGTTTGCGGGACTGCGCTTCTCCCTGCCGCTCTCGGTGCTTTGTTGCGCGGTACTGTATGGGGGCGCAGACCGCATTGCGACCACCCTCCTGCAGGAGCCGCGCACCGCTTCCATGCTGCGCATACTTGCCTTCTCGATTCCGTTTTCCGCGGTCCACGCCTGCATCAACGGCTATTTTCTGGGATTGAAAAATACGCTGCCGCCCTCGATCTCCCAACTCGCCGAGCAGCTGACCCGCGTGGGATGTGTCTATCTGTGCACGGCAGCCATCATCGCCGAAGGGAAGACTCCGTCCATCAACATCGCCGTTCTCGGTCTGGGTGCGGGCGAGCTGGTCTCCATGACAATCTGTCTCGGGTGCATCGGCATTGCGTACAAACGGGAGCATACCCGCCTGGTACGCTCTGCCTGCCGGGCTATAAATCAGATCCCGGACGCAACGTCTCGTAGCATGCTCCTGCCGATCTTCCGCATGGCGCTGCCGTTGACCTTAAACCGTCTGGTGCTGAATCTCCTGCAAAGTGTGGAGGCTGTATCCATCCCCGCCAGACTGCGGATCTACGGCTACGCAGGCAGCACTGCACTGCGGATCTACGGTGTTCTGACCGGTATGGCGCTGCCGATGATCTTTTTTCCCAATGCGCTGACCAACGCTGTCTCCGTGCTGCTCTTGCCCACCATCTCCGAGCGGCAGGCCGCCGGCGACAGAGATGCCGTCCGCTCCACGATCCTGCGCACCCTGCAATTTTGCGGCGTCATGGGCATCAGCTGTCTGTCCTTTTTTCTCCTGTTCGGCGACTGGATCGGCACCACACTCTTTGACAGCGCGCTTGCCGGTCATTTCATCACCACCTTGAGCTTTCTGTGCCCCTTCTTGTATCTGGACGCTACACTCTCCAGTATATTACAGGGACTCGGGCGGGCCGGTACAATCTTCTTCATGAACATCACCGCACTCCTGCTGCGCCTGGCCTTCGTCTTCGGCGCAATCCCCCGCTTCGGTATCACCGGCTATCTGTGGGGGATGCTGGCAAGCCAGATCTTCTTGAGTATACTCTATCTGCTCTGCCTGGGACACATTCTGCACGCTGCCGGAAAACACGCAGGCTGACACGGTTTTCTGTAAGAATTCGGAAGATTAAGTTTGTTTGCAAGTCCCGATATGGCGAATATACACATGCGATGATTCGGATGTGTATATTCGCCATATCGGGTTCCGGACAAATGTTTCTGACATCCGGATTCTGTAGAACTTAAAAAAGCACCTGCCGCTGCAGATGCTTTTTCCTAATTCATTTCGATTCAATTTGGTCAATTCAAAAATTTCTTCAACTCATCCATGAAGGTATTCACGTCCTTAAATTCTCGATAAACGGAGGCAAAACGCACATACGCCACCGCATCCAAATCCTTGAGCTTGTTCATCACCATCTCGCCGATGGTCTGGCTGGAGATCTCCCGCTCCTCCAGATTGAACACCTCTGTCTCCACGCTGTCCACCAACGCATTGATCTGCTGCGCGCTCACAGGACGCTTGTGACAGGCTCTCAGCACACCAGCCTCCAGCTTTCCGCGGTCATAGGTCTCGCGATTATTATCCTTCTTGATGACAATGAGCGGAATCGTCTCAATCTTCTCATACGTCGTAAATCTCTTGCCGCACTCGTCACACACTCTGCGCCTGCGAATGGAATTGTTGTCCTCCGCCGGTCTGGAGTCGATCACACGCGTATTTTCATGACTGCAAAAAGGGCATTTCATTTGTATACCTCCATTTAAGATCATGTGTTATTTATCATTATAACCGCTTCAACATCTGATGTCAACCAAAATTACCTCCGGTCCGATCTGGCAGATGTCCTTGTACGGAATCTCAATTTCCGGCTCACACCGCAGAAAATTCAGAAACCGATTCTCTCCCGGCACCATGATCTTGCAGATACACCCCTTACACTCGTCAAACTCCAGATCGCACACTCTGCCCAGCTTCCTGCAATCCTTCATATTGATCACGTCCTTGCACTTTAATTCTGAAAAAAGCATACCCACTCCACGCACGTTTGCTGTTGTTTTTATCATATGCCGTTTTTCCCAAAAAGTGTCTCCTGCTTTCGCATATTCCGCGCCACTCTGAACGTGAAGTTCTCCACCTACGCTATACCGATGAATGTACTTTTTCGAAAAAATGGGGGTAATCCTGAAATTCGGATTGAATAAATGATTTGATGTCTTTCAAAAACTGCTGGGAGTATATCGAACGGTCACAATGATGACTCTTTTTCTGTCCTCGCCAACCCTATAGACAACCGTGAAATTCTTTACAAACAACTGTCTATAGCCCCGATTTGCAAACGCTCCCGTCTTTCGTTCTGCACCACGATAGGGCATTGTATCCAAGCCACAGATTGCTTCTTCAAGCAGATCCGCTAATTTTTCCGCTGTCCCGATATCCTTGAAGTTATCTGCGATATAACAATACACTTCATCAATATCAGAAGCAGCCCGCGGAGATATCTTTATTTCATATTTATCCAAAATGTTTCCTCCTTACCGCCTTGAATACATCTGCCGGATCCAGCAATTCATCTCCTCTTGCAATCTGAGCCTCTGACTCTGCAATCGCTAAATCTGTCTCCACCCCGGCAATGAGTTCCTCATAGGTCTCCATGCTCATAAGCACAAGATCTCCATACCCATTCTTAGTAATAAAAATGGGCTCCCGCTTTGCATGACAGCGATCAGAAATTTCATTTGTGTTTCTAAGCTCTTTAATTGGCATGATCTGTGGCATATTTTCACCTCCGCATCATTTACTATATAAATCATAGCATAATTATGCTATGATTTCAACTATAGTTTACGCGCCAATTGCGGTTTTTATGTACGAAGAATTTTCAATGAGGCTGGCAAAGCGCTTCCATCCATGTCCGGTTTCTTCTTTATATTTATATGTGAATATTTACAAATATCACCACGGGATTTTTTTGACACGGATAACGATTATCCGCAAGAGTTGCATGAAATTATTAGCAATTTGAAAAAATTAGATGATAAGCAATTCCACAATATCTACAGCGTTGTGGAAGGGCTTGCCCACGCCGCCGAAACATCCTCTTAAAGGCTTATATGCGCTTATTATGTTAAATATTTCATGTTCTGTCATGTTTCCGGGGCTCGAGCCCCGGATTTATTCTATTTCCCAACCTTTCATCGTACGCTACAAATCTCACCGCGTATTCATCTGTCAGACGCTTCTGCGGTAAACAAGCATAAGTTTCCGCACCGTTCAGACGATTTCATGGTCTATTTTTCTCCTCAATCTGTTCAATCGCTTATTTGAAATCATCCTTCATTTCCGAATAATCCTCCTCCAGTCTGTACATACTTTATGGTACCGACAAGTGTACATACCAAAGATCAAAAAAACGTGCAAAAAGGAGAAATCAAACATGACACAAGGCAGAGTGGAGATCTGTGGTGTGAATACTTCCAAGCTTCCGCTGTTGAAACCGGAAGAAAAAGAGGCGCTGTTCGCCCGCATTCAGGAGGGGGATCAAGCGGCCCGCGACAAATATATCGAGGGCAACCTCCGTCTGGTCTTGAGCGTCATCAAGCGCTTTTCGTCCAGCACCGAACATGTGGACGATCTGTTCCAAATCGGGTGCATCGGCCTGATTAAGGCCATAGACAATTTTGATCAGAGTCTGAACGTGAAGTTCTCCACCTACGCTGTACCCATGATCCTGGGGGAGATCAAACGATTTTTGCGGGATTCCAGCTCCCCGATCCGCGTATCGAGATCCTTAAAAGACACCGCCTACAAAGCGATCTACGCCCGCGAGTCTCTCACCCGCAAAAACCTGAAAGAGCCCTCCATCGAAGAGATTTCCAAGGAGGTCGGCATCTCCAAAGAGGACATCGTCTACGCCATGGATGCCATCCAAAGCCCCATGAGCCTGTTCGAGCCCGTCTACACTGATGGCGGAGACACACTCTATGTCATGGATCAGATCTCCGACAAGAAAAACAAGGAGGAGACCTGGGTGGAACACTCGTCCCTGCGTGATGCAATGAGCGCCTTGAGCGAAAGAGAGCGCGAGATCATCGCCCTGCGTTATTTTGAGGGGAAAACCCAGATGGAGGTCGCCGGCATCGTCGGCATTTCCCAGGCGCAGGTCTCCCGTCTGGAAAAAAACGCGCTGGCTTCTATGCGGGTATATCTGACCGCTTAGTGATCCCAATTCTTCGGTGCTTCATCCCACCGTTTCTTATCCTCAAAATACCGGTCATTCATCCAGGCCACAGCATCCACCACCCCATCCTCATCGAAGGAAAACACCGCACTCTCCTTCTGTTCCTCCTGCGTGGTAAAATAATTAAACGGCTCCGGCCAAATCGTCACCTTCAGCTTTTTCCCCTCCTCAGCGCTCACGCCCTCCAGACGGTAGCGCATCCCGTGATAACCGCCGGTGAACTCCGTCTTCTTCAGGTATTCCATGGACAAAATGTCGCTCCTTTGTATCATATGCAACAACCTCCGTTCTACTACGCTTAAAGGAAGTGCCGGCCGCGCAGCACTTCCTCTGACTTTCCTTTCCAGTGTACCATACATTGGCCCCCGAAAGCAACGCTATATACTCATCTCGCGCTTCAACTGGCGCATAATCTTTTTTTCCAGTCGGGATATGTAGGACTGCGAGATTCCCAACTTATTCGCCACCTCCTTCTGGGTCATTTCCTCCCCGTCCGGCGTACCCAGGCCGAAACGCAGATAAATGATGGTGCGTTCCCGTTCTGTGAGCTTTGCGACCGCCCGCATCAGCAGTTTCCGCTCCACCTCATTCTCTATCCCGCGATAAATCACATCCTCATCCGTCCCCAGGATATCCGAAAGCAACAGTTCATTGCCGTCCCAGTCCACATTTAGCGGCTCGTCGATGGACACCTCCATCCGCGTCTTATTATTGCGCCGCAGATACATCAGAATCTCATTTTCGATACAGCGTGACGCATACGTAGCCAGCTTGATTTGTTTGTCCGGCTTAAACGTATTGATGGATTTGATCAGTCCGATCGTCCCGATGGAGATCAGATCCTCCACGCCCACATTGGTATTGTCAAACTTTTTGGCGATATAGACCACCAACCGCAGATTGTGTTCTATGAGAATCGCCTTCGCCTCATCCGCATACTCTGTTCCCAGATCGTTGATCACCTCGGTCTCCCGCTCTGTGTCAAGCGGTGCCGGAAGCACATCCGCCCCCCCGATATAGTGGATTTCTCCACGTCGTCCCACACTGCTCAGTCCTCGCAGGAAACAGTTCTCCCTGCAAATCATTTTAAACTGCCGTTTCCCCGGCATTGCCACCTTCAAAATCATTCTGAACCCTCATTCCTTTCCTTTTTACTCCTAGTTCCCATATACCGGCGCATCCAACAGCCGCGGATGCAGGATCATTTTCCCGCGACAGGAGGCGCTCACAGCGACATAGATATCCTCCAGACGTCGGATGCCGCCCTCTGTTTCCACCTCAACCGCCGGCAACAGATAACCGCGCAAAATACCGTTTTTCCTGCCGATGCTGTGAAACGGAATGACCCGGAAAAAAGCCGGCTCTTCCTCCCACAGCGTCCGAAAGACATCCTCCCCGATGATCGAAACCGGTTTTCCGCTGATGGGCTCATATAAGCTATTCCCTGAATCCACCAGCGCCCACAGTGTGATGCATTTGTCATTTTTCAGCAAATGTACCTTACATGCGGCGCGGCTCTTTTTCTGACGCTCATGTTTGAGCAGCTGTAAAAGCGCTGCGCAAAGAATCGCCCCCGCGCCAAGTACACCGCCAATCTGCGCCATATTGTGCCGCAGTACCGGTATCGCTTTCTGTAGGATTAACAGTATCCCACCCGTAAGAAAAGAGAAATGACACAACTGTCTCAAGATGGCCAGCCAGACCTGTACGGTCCTTGGCCGAAAGGCAATCTCCAGCATAATCCACGTCCCCGTCAGGAAAAACAGCGGACCCTTCGCCAGAGCCGGCATCTGCACAGCAAACGCCAGCACATAGACAGCTGCCCCTGCTCCGGCGCCCAGCACCAGCCGCATGTGCGTGGCAGTACACAGCAGCTTCCTGTTCACCAACAGCAGCAGATAGATGTTCATTCCAAAATTTACCAGAAACAAACTGTCTGCATAAACTTCATAAACCATATCATGCCTCTTTTCATATTGATTATAAAGGGCATGCTCTGTATAATTTGTCAAAAGCGGGGCTGCATTTGCCGGAATCATTCGACAGCAGAAATAGTGATTCGAGTGTCAAAAGCACTCTCCCGGAACCAGATGTGGCATATCACATAATAAGATTATGATTTTGCACATCCGAATAATCGTTTATGTAATATGCCACATCGAAACTTACAAACATGCTTTTGACACTCGAATCCTAATATAAAAAGCTCCGGAGCGTTCACTCCGGAGCTGCTACAAGCTTTATTTCTTCTGCAGAAAATCAGGAATCTTCAAGGTCTGATCCTTCACAGAACTTCTGATATCCGCCGGCTTCTGAAGGCCTCCGATCGGCTGCACGCCGCCAACCGGCTTCACCGGATTCTGCGGGGTAACCGTCTTGCCCGGTGCCACGTTCGGCTTGTTCTGTCCTGCCGTACCCTGCAGGTTCAAGCCCTTCAGGGAACTGGGTGTGATATGAGAGGACGCCTTAAATGCGGAACCTGCACCAAGTCTTGCCGCCGGGCTCTCCTCTGTCGCATCCAGACCGGTTGCAATCACTGTAATCGTACAGCTGTCGGTTCTGGACGCATCGTACATCGCGCCAAAAATTACATTCACCTCATCACCGGTGATCTCTCTCACATAATCTGCCGCATCTGCCGCGTCAGCCAGCGTGATATCGCCGGATACATTCAGGATCACATCGCTTGCGCCGGCGATCGTCGTCTCGAGCAACGGGCTCTCCACAGCCATCTTCACGGCCTCTAACGCCTTGTCATCCCCTTTTCCTTCACCGATACCGATGTGCGCGATACCCTTGTCCTTCATAACGGTCTGCACATCTGCAAAATCCAGATTAATCACCGCAGGCACATTAATCAGATCCGTAATGCCCTGCACTGCCTGCTGCAGTACCTCATCCGCCTTCTTCAATGCTTCCGGCATCGTCGTGCGTCTGTCCACGATCTCCAACAGCTTGTCATTGGGGATCACGATCAATGTATCCACACTCTCACGGATGCGCTCGATACCGCCCAGCGCATTGTCCATACGTGTCTTCGCCTCAAAGCGGAACGGCTTAGTCACAACACCCACAGTCAAGATACCCATTTCCTTTGCCGCCTTGGCTACAACAGGCGCCGCACCGGTACCCGTACCGCCGCCCATACCGCAGGTGACAAACACCATGTCCGCACCCTTGATTGCATTCTCAATATCTTCCAGATTCTCCTCAGCAGCCTTCTCGCCTACCTCAGGCTTCGCGCCTGCGCCGAGTCCCTTGGTCAGCTTCTCGCCGATCTGCAGCAGGCGGGGTGCCTTACAGAGCTGCAATGCCTGCTTATCCGTGTTCACTCCGATGAAATTCACACCGCTGATCTGTTCTTCCACCATTCTATTCACAGCGTTATTTCCGGCGCCGCCTACACCAACCACTATGATCTTGGCAGCTGCCTCCGCATCGTTTGTCTTAATCTCCAGCAAGAGTAGATCCTCCTTTTCTAAAAGGAATAAGCTTTCGTCAGCCTACTTCACCTTTCTAAATTCCATATAAACTATCATATAATCATTTCGCAAATTTATCAACCTATTTTTTTAAAAATTTTTCAACTTCTACCATTTTATCGTTCATTTGCATCGATCACTCCGGTTTGAACGTGTAATCGCCCCCTTCATTGTAAGTATCCATCTCCTGAGTTCCGAAGTTTAGCTTAACGCAAATCATCCGCAACCCTTTGTGGTATGCGGATTTTTTTTGTCAATATTTTGTATATTTCCTATGGCACGATATGGCACGATGTGTTATAATGCATTCAGGAGGTGTCATATGT
>JAFVAO010000047.1 GCA_017480445.1 Lachnospiraceae bacterium | reverse complement strand
TTCTTCAAGCTATCATTCTCTTCCTGCAGCTCTGTCACCATTAAGCGTTCTGTATTGCGATCCATGATATAGAGTGCTTCTGAAAACATATCCAACAACACCTCCGGATCTCATGAAACCATAGGTTTCAGGTGAACACCTCGATCTCTTCCTAAATTGGATGAACTTGGGGAATTCGGTGATCAGGTTCTGAATGGCATGCATGTCTGTCGAGGACAGGAACATCGTAAGCGCATAGTTTCGGGGTACACCCCGATTTCTATCCCGAAACCGTAGCTAACAGTTTCGGGATGCAAGTGTTTTACTCTGTTTTGTTCTTGCAAAGTGCCTGAACAGTCTCACTCCAAGGAGCAAGGTTTGCTAACTGATCATCTGTCATCTCCTTGCTGGGTCTGTTCTCCAGCAGGAACTTGAGATACTCATACAGATTCAGATCGTGTGCCTTTGCCATCTCAACGATGGTGAGATACAGGGCATTCGCGGCGGCTCCATCCGGTGTGTCGGAGAATAGCCAGTTCCGTCTCCCGACTGTTACGGGGCGGATCGAGTTCTCGCTTAAGTTATTGCTCAGACTGCAACGACCATCCTCAAGGTAGGTCATCATGAAGTCCTTGCGGTTATGCACATAGGCAAGTGCCTTCTTCAGCTTGGCATTGCTTTCGGGTGTGGTCTGCTCCGCCCACGCCAAAAAGCCCTCAAGGACCGGTTTCTGGTCTTTGAGTCGTCGATTGTGGATCTGCTTGTGCGACAACCCTTTTTCCTTGTAAGATCGCTCATAAGCAAAGAGCTTATCGCAGTACAGGACACCCTGCATGGCAGGATTGGTATAATCCTTTTCCATCCCTCTGGGGACTGCCTCCAGAAAATATCTCCGGATGTGGGCAAAACAACAGCAGCGTTTTGTTTCTTTCACTTTGTTGTAGCCCTGGTAGCCATCCGCCATGAGATAGAATCCCGGTTCGATCCCTTCGAGGAATTCCTTGGCATTTTCGCCTGCCCTTGTAGGAGTGTAGTTGAAGAGGATGATCGGATCCAGTCCATCCTCGCCGGTACGCACCACCCAGAAATAAGATTTTGTCTGCGCGCGGCGCCCGTCCTCTTTCAATACCTGGACCGGTGTCTCATCCATCATCAGGAACCGGCGTTTTAGTAGTTCACGATGGAAATAGTCATACAGTGGCTGCAGGTATTGCTGTCCGGCGATAATGGCCCATTTAGCCATCGATGTACGCCCTATTGGTGCACTAAGCTGCAGGAAATCCTGCTCCTGCCGATAGAGCGGCACATATAGTGCATATTTACGGTAAAGGATATAGGCAAGCAGGGAGTCCGAAACATAGCTGCCTGCGATCAGGGCTGGCTTCCCGTTATCCTTGATAAACTGCGGTTCTTCCGTATCCTTGCATTTGGGACATCCATATGTGGTTGCCACATACTCGACGCGTTCCAGTTTGGGCGGTGTATATACGATCTCGCTGCGGATCACTTCTGTGCCGATCGGCACCATCTGTGTGCCGCATATCGGACAGACTTTATCGTCCTCAGTGAGCGTATCCACGACGACCTGTCTGGTCGGGATATCCTTGAACTGCTCCTTCAGCGTAGGTTTTTTCTTACGGGATTTCTTTTCCAGCGGAACGATCTCCGGGTCTATAAGCTCGGCAGGCTTTTCATCTTCTACAAGATCATCGAAAAGGTTTAACTGCCCTTCGATGTCAACGTTCCTCTGTTCGCTGGAGGAACCGAAAAGCTTACGCCAAAACCATGCCAATTCAGCCTTGAGATTATCATTCTCTGCCTGCTGTTTTGCAATCGTTTCGTTCAGGGTTTTGATCGTGGTATTCAGTTGTGAGATCATATCCCTCAACTCAATGAGCTGAAGATCCCTGCTGTTTGCCGCCATGCTTTTGCTCCTTTGTTCACTATAAAAAGTATAGCATAAAACAGGGCAAAAATCCAGTAAAATCAAGGTGTTGCGGCACTTTTAACACCATATTTTCAGGCTGTTTTCAATGCTTTTGGCTGTTCGATCTCAAGCCCGGACATCAGCCAGTCGAACTGTTGCCAGGTGATCGGTCTGACCTCGCTTTTATTCCTCGGCCAGCGGTAACGACCCTGCACAACATCAAGCCGTTTATAGAGCAGGACAAATCCATCCGGTTCTTTGAGCAGGACTTTGATGCGGTCACACCGCTTGCCACAGAAAAGATATATGGAGCGTCCATCCGGTTCAGTCTTCAGCTGCTGCATGATCACTGCGCACAGACCGTCTATTGACTTACGCATATCGGTATAGCCTGTGATCACATAAATGTTCATTGCAGATGAGATGTCACCCAGCATAGGCGGCACCTCCCAACATATATCGGAGCACGGTCTCGACCAGTTCCCTGTCCGCATTCTGAAACAGCCGGATAGTCGCATTTCCAGTAGATACTTCCATAGTCGGAGTTGGCGGTTCCAGTCCCAGAGGTGCATTGCTTGCAGGATCTATTCTGGCAGGGATCATTGTGCTTACCTGATGGTCAGGGATCAGGGCTACTTTTACAACCTCCTGGCAGTTCTCGATCGGAGTATTGTGTTCTGTTTCAGCCGCAGGGATAGAGTATCCTCTTTTGCGCAGCCGGCTGATCCAGTTATAAAATGTTCCGGGGTTGATGTCATGCATCTGGCACCACTGGTAATCAGACAGGCCGCTCTGACGGCATTCGGTGATGAGCCGGAACTGCTCATCCGGTGCGATACGTTTTGCTCTCATGTTGTTAGCCTCCCATTTGCGAAGTAAAATGCTTGCATTTTAGCAAACTTTGCTGAGTGAAATGCTTGCATTTCCTGCTAACAATTATAGAGCGGTTAGGGGTGAATCGGAAGCTACCCCGAAATTATGCGCTTACGGAACATCAGCCATACGTCCAGCGGATTGCTGGATGTATTTACATTATGGATGTTTTGCCGGAAGATGTCAACAGAAGACGATCCGCCGGATCAAGAACGATCGCGAGATGAGGGGCAGGTTTATGCTGTTTGAAGAAATGATGCGGGACGAATTTAAGGCTGGAAAAGCTATATCATGAAGCGTAATATGAGGTGTCATAGGGCGCTTTATCAGACCAATCGGTCAAAAGATTCCAGAAAATAATATAGAATAAGCAGAGGAATCCGGGATTTCCCACATGTTGCATTGTGCTTGCGCATTTTGGTATGGTTTGCGGTTCGGTCGCACGAGAATTTGCACCAGATAAATGTATGGTATCGGTTTTTTGGCATATATATGGTATAATGATGCGGACAGCAGTGCAGATACAGTGTTGTCATGGTAAAATAGGGATCGTTTGGAAGGAGGAAGCGGATCACTATTAGCGCCGGGCCCGTAGATGGGTGACGAGGATTGGCAGCGATCGAAAGATTCGGCGGATGCTGCCACGGCTGTTAGACAGGTCAGGCACAGATGGATGTGTATGGCTTTCGTGGGTCGTTAGGGAGAGAGGAAAAAGCAGAATCAAAACTGTAACAGAAGCTTTCCCGACACGGTGTCGGTTAGAGAGAAATCAAGGTTGGCGTGAACGCCGGAGGAGAATAGGTTTATATGAGAGTAGTGATACAGGACAATTACGACAAGATGTGCAGATGGGCAGCGGATTATATCGCGGCGAAGATCAGGAATCACAAGGAGGATCGGCCGTTTGTGCTGGGACTGCCCACCGGATCGAGTCCGATCGGCGTGTATCAGGAGCTGGTGAAGAAGAATAAAGCGGGAGAGTTGTCGTTTGCCAATGTGGTGACGTTCAATATGGATGAGTATCTGGGTTTGCCCCGGGAGCATGACCAGAGCTATTGGTATTTTATGCATGATAATTTCTTCGACCATCTGGTGGATATGAAGCCGGAGAATATCAATATTTTGAACGGTATGACGGATGATCCCGAAGGGGAGTGCGCCCGTTATGAGGAGAAGATCGCGTCCTACGGCGGGATTGATCTGTTTATGGGCGGGATCGGTGTGGACGGACATCTTGCGTTCAATGAGCCGTATACGTCGTTGTCTTCCCGTACCGGTGTCAGAGATCTGACCACGGATACCCGGATTGTGAACAGCCGCTTTTTCGGCAATGATCCGGAGAAGGTGCCTGCGCAGGCTTTGTCGGTTGGTATCGGTACGGTGACAGATTCCAAGGAGGTATTGGTGCTGATCTCCGGGCACAATAAGGCGCGTGCGCTGGCTGCCACGGTGGAGGGCGGCGTCTCTCAGAAGTGGACCTGTTCGGCACTGCAGCTGCACAATGCGGCGATCATCGCCTGCGATGAGGATGCGTGCGGTGAGTTGACGGTGGACACGTATAAGTATTTCCTGGACATTGAGAAGAAGGAGAGATTATAAAATGTATACGATCAAGGATTTATATGATCTGGAGCATACGCTGGCGGGGGAGTATCTGGCGCAGTTTACCTACCCTTGGGAGGCGCTGAAGGGGATCAAGGAGTTGATCTTGCAGCTGGGGCCTACGCTCGGCGAGGAGTATGAGGAGGTTTCGGAGCATGTCTGGGTGCATAAGACGGCGAAGGTGTTCCCTTCGGCGTATCTCGGTGCGCCCTGTATCATCGGGCCGGAGACGGAGGTGCGTCACTGTGCGTTCATTCGTGGTTCGGCGCTGGTCGGTGCGAATTGTGTGGTGGGCAACAGCGTGGAGCTGAAGAACGTGATCCTGTTTGATCATGTGCAGACACCGCATTACAATTATGTGGGAGACAGCATTCTGGGCTATTATTCTCACATGGGTGCGGGTTCGATCACGTCGAATGTAAAGAGCGACAAGCAGTTGGTGGTGGTACATAACGGCACGGAAAAATTGGAGACCGGTATCAAGAAGTTCGGTGCGATGCTGGGTGACTATGTGGAGGTGGGCTGTAACGCGGTGTGCAATCCCGGCACGGTGATCGGCAGACATTCCAATGTATATCCCACGTCCTGTGTGCGGGGTGTGGTTCCCGCGAACAGTATTTATAAAGACAATGGCGTGATCGTCGAGAAGGAGGTTCGCAATGGGTAAATATTTCGGCACGGACGGTTTCCGCGGAGAGGCGAATAAGAATCTGACATTTGAGCATGCGATTCAGATCGGACGTTTTCTGGGCTGGTACTATGGCGCAAAGGAAGGCAAGAAGGCCAAGGTGGTGATCGGCAAGGATACGAGACGGTCCAGCTATATGTTTGAGTATGCGCTTTGTACCGGCTTGATGGCCAGCGGTGCGGATGCCTATATCATGCATGTGACCACGACGCCTTCGGTGGCGTATATCACGCGGGTGGACGATTTTGACTGCGGGATTATGATCTCTGCTTCGCACAATCCGTTTTACGACAATGGCATCAAGCTGCTCAACGGCAACGGAGAGAAGATGGATGAGGAGACGATCTTAAAGGTTGAGGATTATATTGACGGCAAGATCGAGATCCCGGTGGCGGAGCGTGAGCAGATCGGCAGAACCGTGGATTATGTGGCGGGCAGAAATCGCTATGTAGGTTATCTGATCTCGATGTCCAAGTACAGCTTCAAGGATGTGAAGGTGGGTTTGGATGTGGCCAATGGCGCCGCTTGGCAGCTGGCGAAGGGCGTGTTCGATGCGCTGGGCGCGAAGACCTATGTGATGAACGACAGTCCGGACGGCTGCAATATCAACACGGACTGCGGCAGCACGCATATCGAGCATTTGCAGAAATTTGTGGTGGACAACGGACTGGATGTAGGCTTTGCGTACGACGGTGACGCGGACAGATGTCTGTGTGTGGATGAGAAGGGCAATGTGATCACAGGGGATCATATCCTGTACATCTACGGTCTGTACATGAAGGAGCGCGGGAAGCTTTTGAACAATAAGGTGGTTACCACGGTGATGAGCAACTTCGGTCTGTACAAGGCGCTCGACAAGGTCGGGATCGAGTACGAGAAGACTAAGGTGGGCGACAAATATGTCTATGAGAATATGGTGGCGAATGGTCACAGGATCGGCGGCGAGCAGAGCGGTCATATTATTTTCACCAAGTATGCGACGACGGGCGACGGTATCCTCACCAGTCTGAAAATGATGGAAGTGATGTTGGCGAAGGCGAAGCCCATGAGCGAGCTGGCAGCGCCGGTGGTGTTCTATCCGCAGGTATTGAAGAATGTGCGGGTGAAGAGTAAGCCCGACGCGCAGAACGATCCGGATGTGCAGGCTGCTGTGCAGAAGGTGGCCGGAGAGCTGGGAGAGAACGGCAGAATCCTTGTGCGTGAGAGCGGTACAGAGCCGGTGATCCGCGTGATGGTGGAGGCTGACACGGACGAAATCTGTGAGAAGTATGTAGACAGCGTGATTGATGTGATCAAGGCGAAGGGACATCTGGCAGAATAAAGGAGAAGAAAGCGATGTGTGGCATTGTTGGATTTGTGGGCGAACAGGCGGCGGCTCCGGTTCTGCTGAACGGTTTGTCGAGGCTGGAGTATCGCGGCTATGATTCTGCGGGTCTCTGCGTCAGAGACGGGGAGAAGCCCTGTGTGATCGTTAAAGCGCAGGGGCGGCTGGCCTCGCTGATCAATAAGACGGACGAGGGACGGGCGCTGTCCGGGAAGGTCGGGATCGGCCATACCCGCTGGGCGACGCATGGAGAACCGTCGGAGAAAAACGCCCATCCGCACACCAGTGACGACGGCAATGTGGTCGGTGTGCACAACGGAATCATTGAGAATTATCAGGAATTAAAGGCGAAGCTGCAGCGCCATGACTATCAGTTTTATTCGGAGACGGATACTGAGGTTGCGGTGAAGCTGATCGATTATTACTACAAGAAATACAATCTGGGTCCTGTCGATGCGATCAACCGGACGATTGTGCGTGTGCGCGGCTCCTATGCGTTGGCGGTGATGTTTAAGGATTACCCGGATGAGATCTATGTGGCGCGCAAGGACAGCCCACTGATCGTGGGCGTGAGTCAAAAGGAATCCTTTATCGCGTCGGATGTGCCGGCGATCCTGCAGTATACGCGTTCGGTGTATTATCTGGACAATCTGGAGATCGCCAAGGTGCGCGCCGGGGAGGTCGTGTTCTACAATCTCGACGGCGATGAGGTCTCCAAGGAGTGTGTGGAGATCGCCTGGGATGCGGAGGCTGCCGAGAAGGGCGGTTTCGAGCATTTTATGATGAAGGAGATCCATGAGCAGCCGGAGGCGGTGGAGAAGACGATTCGCTCGGCGATCACGGAGGAAGGCAAGATCAATCTGGAAGCTGTGGGGATGACGGCGGAAGAGCTGCAGCAGATCTCACAGATCTATATTGTGGCGTGCGGTTCCGCATCGCATGTGGGATACGCGGCGCAATACATTATAGAGAGTATGGCGAAGGTGCCGGTGCGGGTGGAGTATGCATCGGAGTTCCGCTATCGGGAGATGCCGTTTGCGGAGCATTCGCTGGCGATTATTATCTCGCAGTCCGGTGAGACGGCGGATACGCTGGAGGGTCTGCGCAAGGCGAAGCGCAGCGGTGTGAAGACGCTGGCGATCGTGAATGTGGTGGGCTCGACCATCGCGCGCGAGGCGGATCATGTATTTTACACATTGGCCGGCCCGGAGATCGCGGTAGCGACCACCAAGGCTTACAGCGCACAGCTGATCGCCATGTACGCGTTTGCGATGGCGCTCTCGCAGGCGAAGGGCACCGTGGATGAGGCGCGGGTTGCAGCGCTTGTGGAGGAGCTGCTGCTGATCCCGGACAAGATGCGCAAGGTCCTGGAGGATAAGGAGCGCATCCAGTGGTTTGCGGCGAAGTTCGCGGCGGCCAAGGATATTTTCTTTGTGGGACGCGGCATTGATTATGCGGTGTGCATGGAGGGAAGCCTGAAGTTAAAGGAGATCAGTTACATTCACTCGGAGGCCTATGGCGCCGGTGAGTTGAAGCATGGCACGATCAGTCTGATCGAGGACGGAATCCTCACCATCGGCGTGCTGACGCAGGGCGCGCTGTTGGAGAAGACGATGAGCAACATGGTGGAGGTTCGTTCCAGAGGCGGTTATCTGGCGGGCGTGACCATGGGCGGTTATTACAAGGTGGAGGACACGGCGGCGTTTACGATGTACGTGCCCAAGACGGATCCGTATTTTGCGGCGTCGCTGGCGGTAATCCCGCTACAGCTGCTGGCGTATTATGTGGCGGTGGCGAAGGGTCTGGATGTGGATAAGCCGCGCAATCTGGCCAAGAGTGTGACGGTTGAATAGTCGTTACGGATGTTACTTGTTTCAATAAGCGCAAGACAACCCGTGTGGTGGAACATGGGTTGTTTTGTGCCCCATTTTACTTAAAAAACGAGAAAACACGTTCCAAAGCAGGGACGAATACGCATAGATTGGAACAGAAAAAGAGGAAGAAAAACAATGGCAGAGGAGTTGACAAGAAAGCAGTTTGACTTGCTGGAGGCGTTGGCGGCGGCCAGGGAGCCGCTCACGCAGCGCGGTCTGGAACAGGTGACCGGGCATTCGCTGGGCACCATCAATCGGACGATGAAGGAGCTTACGGAGGCGGGCTTGGCGGCGGATGGCAGGATCACGGACGCCGGGTTGAACGCCCTGGAACCGTATCGTGCCAGACGCGCAGTCTTTATCGCGGCGGGGTTTGGATCCCGGTTGGTGCCGATCACGCTCAACACCCCCAAACCGCTCGTGCGGGTGAAGGGGACGCGGATCATTGACACGTTGATCGATGCCTGTCTGGAGGCGGGCATCACGGAGATTTACGTGGTGCGCGGTTATCTGGCGGAGCAATTTGATCAGCTGTTGTACAAGTATCCGATGGTCCGGTTTCTGGAGAATCCGCTGTACAACGAAGCCAACAATATCTCCAGCGCGCTGGTGGCGCGCTATATGCTCTCCAATGCCTATGTATTCGAGGCGGATCTGGTGATCAGCAATCCGGGGATCATCAAGAAGTACCATTACA
Source organism: Lachnospiraceae bacterium (assembly GCA_017480445.1). Lineage (GTDB taxonomy): Bacteria > Bacillota > Clostridia > Lachnospirales > Lachnospiraceae > Acetatifactor. The sequence goes on along the minus strand of JAFVAO010000047.1, from coordinate 64,524 downwards.
CCTCCGACTTCCTGGCGATCCGCAAGGAGCGGACGGATGACTGGTGCTTCACGGTGCAGGACGGGATCATCGTGGAGGAGAAGGTCGGGGGCCTGGACTGCTGGCAGATGGTGGGAATCTCCTATTGGAACGATGCGGACGGGCACAAGCTGTCCCAGGACATCGAGGAGGTCTACAAGACGCCGGGCGGCAAGGAGCGCTATTGGGAGCAGGTGCCGCTGGTATATCGCAAGGAGCATTATGCGGTGGAGATACGGGAGTGTTTTGATGAGGATATCGTGGAGATCGATTCCTTCAGGGAGCTGAAGGCGATCGACAAGACCTACGATGTGTAACGGAGGGAATAGCCATGGAAGCGATCAAGAGGAATATTTTGTTGAATCCGGGACCGTCCACGACGACGGACACGGTCAAGTATGCGCAGGTGGTGCCGGATATCTGTCCCAGAGAGAAGGAGTTCGGCGGGCTGATGAAGGGGCTGCGGGAGGATCTGGTGAAGATTGTGCACGGGGATACGGAGGAGTATACCAGCGTGCTGTTTTGCGGCTCCGGCACGATCAACATCGATATCGTGCTCAACTCGCTTCTGCCGGAGGGGAAAAAGGTGCTGGTGGTGAATAACGGCGCCTACAGCACGCGGGCGGTGGAGATCTGTCAGTATTATGGACTGCCCCACATCGATCTGCATTTTCCGGTGGATCAGAGACCGGATCTGGTGGTGGTGGAGCAGACGCTGCGGGACAATCCGGATATCGCACTGGTGCATACGACACACAATGAGACGGGCACGGGCATCCTCAATCCCATCCGGGAGATCGGTGCCTTGGCGCATGCCCACGGGGCGATTTTTACGGTGGACACGACCAGCACCTATGCGATGCGGCCCATCGATATCGAGGCGGACAATATTGATTTTTGCATGGCCAGCGCGCAAAAGGGTCTGATGGCGATGACAGGACTAAGCTTCATCGTGGGCAACAGGCAGATCATCGAGGCGAGTAAGGCGTATCCCAAGCGGAGCTATTATTGCAATCTGTATCTGCAGTATGATTTCTTCGAGCGCACGGGCGAGATGCATTTTACGCCGCCGGTGCAGACGATCTACGCGACGATACAGGCGCTCAAAGAGTATTGGCAGGAGGGCGAGCAGGCCAAGTGGGAGCGGCATACCCGCGTGTTTGAGGCGATCCACAAGGGCCTGGATGAGCTGGGCTTTCGCGATGTGATCAAGCGCGAGGAGCAGGCCGGGCTGGTGGTCTCGGCGATCTATCCGGACGATCCGAACTGGAATTTCGAGGCGGTGCACGACTATTGCTATGCGCGTGGGTTCACGATCTATCCCGGCAAGATCTCCACGACCAACACTTTCCGTCTCTGTGCCCTCGGCGCCATAGACGAGCAGGACATCCGCGATTTCTTCGCCGTGTTCCGCGAGGCGCTGGAGCATACGGGGGTGCAGGTACCGGTGCGCTATCGGTAAGAGACATTGAGATAAAGGAGGATTATGCAAAATGAAAACAGTGTATACCTGCTTTTGCACCGATGTGATCCACGCCGGTCATCTGAACATCATCGCCCACGCGAAGCAGTACGGCAGGGTCATCGTCGGGGCGCTTTCCGATAAGGCATTGATCCGGTACAACAAGTTTCCCATCATCTCCGAGGAGGAGCGCGTGCGCATGTACGGCGAGCTGGAGGGAGTCGACGAGGTAGTGCTGCAGGAGGATATGCTCTACGATGCCATTGTTGAGCGGCTGCACCCGGACTATATCGTGCACGGGGATAACTGGCGGGAAGGCCCGGAAGCCGTGATCCGGCAGAATGTGCTGCAGCTGCTTTCCGCCTATGGCGGAGAGCTCATTGAGGTGGGCTATACCTACAATCCCACCGTGAAAAAGATTGATCAGCAGTTAAAGGAGAAGCTGGCGATGCCGGAGTATCGCAGAAAGAGACTGAGACAGCTGATTGACATGTGTCCCATTGTGAAGGCGATTGAGGCGCACAGCGGGCTGACGGGACTGATTGCGGAGAAAACCGTGGTGGAGCATGACGGCAGACCGGATCAGTTTGACGCGATGTGGGTTTCCAGCCTCTGTGACAGCACGGCGAAGGGAAAGCCGGATATCGAGCTGGTGGATATGAGCAGCCGCCTGCGCACGATCGACGACATCATGGAGGTGACGACGAAGCCGATCATCTTAGACGGCGATACCGGCGGACTGGCGGAGCATTTTGTCTATAATGTGCGGACGTTGGAGCGCATGGGCGTGAGCGCGGTCATTATAGAGGATAAAAAGGGTTTGAAGAAAAACAGTCTGTTCGGCACGGAGGTGGAGCAGACGCAGGCGGGGATCGAGGAGTTTGCGGCCAAGATTGCGGCGGGCAAGCAGGCGCAGCTGACGGAGGATTTTATGATCATCGCCAGGATCGAGAGTCTGATCTTGGAGCGTGGCATGGAGGATGCGCTGACGCGGGCGAAGGCGTTCGTGGCGGCCGGCGCGGACGGCATCATGATTCACAGCCGCAAGAAGGATCCCGAGGAGATTCTGGAGTTTTGCGACCGGTTCCGGGCGGAGGATGCGCATACGCCCATCGTGGTGGTGCCGTCGAGCTTTAACACGATCACGGAGGAGGAGTTGGCGTCGCATGGTGTGAATATCGTGATCTATGCGAATCAGCTGACGAGATCGGCGTTTCCCGCGATGCAACAGACGGCGGAGGATATCCTGCGCTATCATCGCGCCAAAGAGGTGGACGATCGGTTGATGCCCATCAAGGAGATCATTACGCTGATCGACGAATTGTAGGAGGAGAGGAACGGGTATGAAGGTAGAGAAACTGGTGGAGATCCTCGGCGCGGATTTTTATACGGGTGTGCCGGACAGTCAGTTGAAGGCGCTGTGCAATTATCTGATGGCGACGTATGGGATTGATCCCGCGCATCATGTCATCGCGGCAAATGAGGGAAACTGTGCGGCGCTGGCGGCGGGCTATCACTTGGCGACCGGCAAAGTGCCGGTGGTCTATATGCAGAATTCGGGTGAGGGCAATATCATCAATCCGGCAGCCTCGCTGTTAAATGACCGGGTGTATGCGATCCCGATGATCTTTATCGTCGGATGGCGCGGCGAACCCGGTATCCACGACGAGCCGCAGCATGTCTATCAGGGCGAGGTGACGGTGAAGCTGTTGGAGGATATGGGAATTGCGTCCTTTGTCATCGGCAAGGACACGCCGGATGAGGCGGTGGAACAGGCCATGGACGGATTCCGGACGGTGCTCGCCAAGGGGAAGGATGTGGCCTTTGTGATCCGTAAAGGGGCGCTGGACTATGCGGGGAAGGTGACGTATGAGAATGCGTACCGGATGCGCCGGGAGGAGATCATTCAGCACATCGTGCAGGTGAGCGGGGAGGATCCCGTGATCTCAACCACCGGTAAAGCCAGCAGGGAGCTGTTTGAGACGCGTGTGGCGAACGGTCAGGGGCATGCGTATGACTTCCTGACGGTGGGATCGATGGGACACAGCAGTTCCATCGCACTGGGCGTGGCGCTGCAAAAGCCCGGGCAGCGGATCTGGTGTATCGACGGGGACGGCGCAGTGCTGATGCATATGGGCGCCATGGCGGTGATCGGCGCGAACAAGCCGGAGAATCTGGTGCATGTGGTGATCAACAATGGGGCGCACGAGACGGTGGGCGGGATGCCCACGGTGGCCGGAGCGATCGATCTGGTGCAGATTGCGCTGGCCTGCGGCTACGGCAATGCTGTATGCGTGGATTCGTTCGAGGCGCTGGACCGGGAGCTGGCGTTGGCGAAGGAGCGCAGGACGCTGAGTTTTATCGAGGTGAAATGTGCCATCGGCGCCAGAGAGGATCTGGGCCGGCCGACGACCAGTGCGCTGGAAAATAAAGAGAAGTTTATGGCGTATCTGCAGACGTCCGCCCAGCCGTAAAAAGTGGATGGCATAAGGTGGATGGCATAAAGCAGATGGCATAAGGCGGATAACAAAAGAAGCGGCTTTAATCGGCCGCTTCTTTTTCGTGTTCAGCTTCTGTCTGCACGCGTTTCAGCAAAAGATAGGTATTCTGATAGTTGTTCTGTCTGCCGATGGCAAGCAGGTAGTCCAGATCGTCCCGCACCTCCTGGTGGGTGAGCAGCTCCGACAGATAGGGTGAGTAGCGGGTGCCGGCGCCGGCGTGCAGCTCCGCGAGGAAATCATCCAGCGTCTTGCCGATGTTGTAGGAGCGGCCGACGGTATCGGTTGCCGCGTCCATACAGTCGGCACAGTTGACGATGTCGATGATGGTCTTGAGCTTGCATTGGGACGTATCCAGCGTCTCCGGATACCCCGCGCTGTTATCGTACCATTTGTGATGTCCCTCAGCGACCTCCGCGTAGGGTTGGGTGGAGGGGTGGAGACGCATGAGCGCGCCGCCCAGGCTGGGGTGCTGCTTGACGATATCGAATTCAAAATCCAGCAGCTTGCGGCCGTAGATAAAGATAATGTCCGTCAACAGAGTTTTGCCGAAGTCATGACAGAGCCCGGCATTGTACGCGAACTGCATAATACGGTTGCGGTTCTCGGTCACTTCTTCGACGGTCTTGCAGTCGCAGATGCCGATGAAAAGTTCCGGCCGGTAGTAGATCAGATGGCTGCTGATGCATTTGGTCAGATTGGCCACCGTCACCGAGTGTACATAGGTTGGCGGATGGAACGCCGCCAACAGGTTCAGGCACATCTCCTGAAATGTGATGCTGCCGGGCACCTCGATGAACCGCTTGATCAGGACGGAACAGAAGTCTAACAGAGCGGTGAGGGTTCCGCTGTTGGGCATGCGGAAAGCGTAATTGCACACATCCTGGTACAATACTTGTAAAGTATCCAGTTCTTGGGCGGTGAAATCCGCTGTTTCGGCACACAGCAGGTAATTGAGCGGAATCCGGGTATTGATATATACGTCGTCGTAGGTATAGCTGTATCTGTTGCGACGGCTGTAGATCTCGTACAGGCCGGTCAGATATTCGGCGCGGGAGATTTTCCCGGTCAGGTATCTTGCCCGATAAACGGGGATCAATACAAAATCCAGCGGTGCAAATTTTTCAAAAATAGCGGGATCCGACTGCCACAGGGCGAGCCAGCGCTCCAGGCGGCCGGCAATTTTCTCCACATCCTCCTGCGATAATTCTCCCCCGTACAGGCTGTCTAACAAGCCACTGTGGTTCTCCAGGGTGCGGAAGACGTAATAATTCCAGTCAAAGGACGGGAATGCCTGACGGTAATAGGGGTTCTCACATAAGGCAACCACATTGTCCAGCTCGGCCAGCCATGCGCGTGCCACCTCCGGGGAGATGCCTGCCGAGGATTCGTGCAGCACGGTGTGAAAGCGCGTGCTGTGCAGCACCAGGGATTTGGCCTCATCGGAGAGCGCCTCAAATTTCTCCGGCTGCAGATAGACGGAGATGGCTTGCCATGCCTCGGTGCCCAAATCTTTAAAATGCTGGCTGATGGACAGATCCGTAAAGATGCGGCTGGTCATCAGCTTCAGGGAATAGGATGCGTTGATCTGGGAATCCAGCTGGCGCACAATGTATTCGGCGTCCTGTTTTTTCTCCGCATCCTTCATGAGTCTGGTCGACAGCAGGGACATGATGGAGATATCCAGATTCTCCAGATCGGCGGTGTTCACCAACTGTTCGGACAGCTCGGTGATATCCTGCACGTCCTGCGGCGTGAGTTCCTCGTCGGACCGGATGAGCGGGTAGATCACATCTTCCAGAATCTTGCGGTTCTCGCGGGCAATCTCTCCGATCAATTGAAAGTTTTGTTTCAGTTTTTGGCGGTATTCCCCGGATCCGGCAATGTCATTGATCTGTGGGGAAGAGAGCTCACGGATATCCGAGGTATGCTCTATATATTTGCTGAAATCGTCTTTTTTCATGGGATGATTCCTTTATACTTTTTGGACTGGTTGTAACAATGACACATATCCACTTTAAAATATATCATCTACCGGGAGGTGTGTCAACCGATGCGGGGGAGATTGCCGGGGGCAGTGCCGGAAAATTGGCTGTTCTAATCCCGCCGGATCTGTGCTACAATGGTGGTCGGAAGAGATGAGGAAGCGGAGTCGGTACATGATGAAACGAAAGTTGCAGATGAAGGAGCGGCAGCGGGAAGCGTTGCAGATGGAAGAACAGCAGCAGGAAGCATTGCAGATGAAGGAGCGGCAGCAGGAGAAATCGTGGATGGAACAGCGGCAGGGCGGGAAGCGTCGGAGAGCGGATGTGCTGCTGTTGACGTCGTTTGTCCTGGTGGGGATCGGTCTGCTGTGCGGCATCTTTTATCAGGCGACGCCGCCGAAAGCAGTGGAGGTGCGGGTGGACGGCGCGGTGCGCGCGCGGTATCCGCTGGATGTCTCCTGCGATGTGGTGATCGATGGTGTGGGTGGCACAAATCGTCTGCGGATCGAGGGAGGAGCCGCCTGGATTGAGGAGGCTTCCTGTCCAGACAAGCTCTGTGTGCACATGGGCAGGATCAGCCGTGTGGGGCAGTCCGTCATTTGCCTGCCGCATCAGGTGGTGGTCGAGATTGTGGGCGAGTCGGACGGGGATGCGCCGGTGGATGCCTATTCCGGTTGAGAAGTTAGCGTATACGCCGGTGGATACCTATTCCGGCTGAAAGGTTAGAGTATGCGGAGAACAGGGACACAGAGAATCGCTACATTTGGGATACTGATCGCGCTGGCGCTGATTCTGAGCTACGTGGAGGCACAGCTGCCGGTCTTTTTTGCCGTGCCCGGAATGAAGCTGGGACTGACCAATATCGTGGTGCTGTATGCGCTGTACCGCATGGGCACAGGCAGCGCGCTGGGAATCAATGCGGTGCGGGTTGTGCTGGTGGGGATGTTGTTCGGAAACGGCGTGAGTCTGTTGTACAGTCTGGCGGGGGCGCTGCTCAGCGGACTGGTGATGATCGGCCTGAAAAAGACAGAGCGGTTTGGGCTGATCACGGTGAGTGTGGCAGGCGGGATCGCGCACAATGTGGGGCAGGTCGCGGCGGCCGCATATCTGCTGCGCACGGATGCGGTGCTGTGGTACCTGGCGATCCTGTGGTTTTGCGGGATGGCGGCGGGCGCGGTGATCGGTATTCTGGGCGCGGAGCTGGTCAAACGGGTGCCGTAAACAGTTTTTTTCAATCAATCGTTTTTTGATCTTGCCGAATGGAAGAGAAGTCATTATAATGGAGAAAGATTCTTTATAAAAGGACAGGAGGAGTGCAGTATGAAGTTAAAAGAGTTGCAGGACGCAATGATTGCCGCTATGAAGGCGAAGGATAAATTCAGAAAGGATGCCATCGGTTCGTTGGTATCCGCTGTGAAGAAGGCCGGAATCGATGCCGGATGCAGGGAAGATATTCCGGATGAGATGGCCAATCAGGCGATCCTGAAGGAGATCAAGTCCGTGCGGGAGCAGATCGATACTTGCCCGGCGGAGCGGACGGAGCTGCTCGAGGAGTATCAGAAGCGCTATGAAATCATGAGCGAGTTCGCGCCGAAGCTGATGTCCGCGGAGGAGGTCAAGGCATTTTTGCAGGAGAAGTTCGCGGAGCTTTTGGCCACCGGCAATAAGGGACAGATCATGAAGGAAGTCATGGGACAGCTCAAGGGCAAGGCAGATGGCAAGGTGATCAATCAGGTGGTGGCAGAGCTCACCAAATAGCAGCGGCAACAGCGGAGTTTGGCAGTTAGAGGAGTGAAAATAAAGAGTATGGAAGAATACGCAAAAAAGCAATATCGGATGTCAGTGATCAGCACGGCCTGTCTGTGCGGTATTTTCCTGGTGGTGCTGGTGTCAGCGCTGATCGTGGTGCCGCAGCTGGTGCATACCTTCGGAAAGGTCAATGCGGTGATGGATCAGTTGAGTGAAGTGACCAAAGAGCTGAAGACGATGACGGAAAGCCTGGGACCGAGTCTGGAGAGCTTCCAGAGTGCGGCGAAGGGATTGGAAAAGCTGGATTTTACCAATCTGAATGAAGCGGTGGCGCAGCTGGAGGAAGTGCTGGGGTCCTTGAGTTGGCTGGTCGGCAGATAGCGGCGGGACAAAATAAGAGCCGGACACATCTGTGTCCGGCTCGCTTTTTTGGTTCAATAAATCGGTGCCTGTAAATCAGGACAGGGATAGGAGCTTTTTCTTGTAGCCGTTGAACTCTTCCTCTGTGATGATGGAGGCATCCTTCAGCTTCATCAGATTCTGTGCCTTTTTCTGCAACTCGCTGATATCGCTGTACGGCTGGAAGATATCGTCGATGACCTTCTGCTCGTAGCCCTTGTACTCCTCGGGCGTGAGGAAACTGATGGTGGTGAGCATATTCAGCTGCTGTAATCTGTTGACAATATCCTCGTCTGCCTCGATGGAGGAGCAGATTTCGTTTTTCTTTGCCTGATACTCGAGATCGCTGATCCACTCGCACTTTCTCAGGGTGACGATACATGCGATCTGGCTCTTGATCTTGGCCTCGGAGCTGTAATCTAAGGTGGTCATCTCGGTAACCAGCTCCTGCTTCTTGGCAGCGAACTCTTCCGGTGTGAACAGGAAGGTGTTGGAAATCGTGGTCAGTCTCATGAGCTTGTGCTCCAAAACAGGCAGGCTCTCGTTCATGCGGATTTTAGTATCGTCGGATACCAGCTTGATGAACTGCTCGTACTGTGCCTCGGAAATGATCTCGCAATCCTTCAGAATCGGCCACTTGTTGATCTTGTCTACGGTCATCTCCTCCGTGTCGCTGGAAGAGTACTGTACGGACCGGGTGATGTTGGAGCAGATATTCTCATACTCTTCATCAGACAGGATCTCAAACAGGTACAGGATGAGGAGCTTCTTCAGGTTCTGGCGCAGCACATCGTTGGATGCGGTCACCAGATCGGAACATTCCTCGATCGTGGATTTCTTGAACTCTGCAAACTCTGCAGCGGAGAGGAAACCAACCTCGCTGTACTGCAGATTGACTTTTACTTTATTGTAGAACGCGTCGAGCCCGTTCAGCACGCTGATATATTCTGCTTTGGTGCTCTTGTATTCCTTCTCGGTGATCATACCGGTCTGGTAGATCGCCTCGAGCTTTTCTAACTTTTTCTTGTACTCCTCCACGGAAATCACAGAGGCAGGTGCCGCTGTCGGCGTGGGTACCACGGGTGTGGGTGCAACCGGTGTGGGCGCTACAGGAGTAGGAGCCACGGGTGTCGGTGCAATCGGTGTCGGTGCCACAGGCGTGGGCGCAACCGGTGTGGGCGCTACAGGAGTAGGAACCACGGGTGTAGGTGCTGCCGGAGCTACAGGTGTCGGAGCTACAGGTGTCGGTGCTGCAGGTGCAGGAGTAGTTGCGGGCGCCGGAGCCGCCGGAGCAGGTGTAGGAGCCGATGCAGTGACTGCGCCGGGATTGGAGGCATCGATCAGGTCGTTAATCATATTCAATGCAACGGATAAATCGCGAAGACCGGGCAGGCGAACCTGTAACTTCTGTGCGCCGTAAAGAGATGCTACACGCACATAAATAATCAGCGCGTCCAACCCCTCATATACAGAACGCTCCGCTTTCTTGATAGATTTGATTTCATAATTGATGTCGCCGCTATATTCACGCTGGCTGCTTTCCAGATAAATGATTCCTTTTCCGGTGATCATGGTGTCAGATATTTCCAGATACAAAGCCTTCTCATTGCCGTCGATTTTCCGCAGGAAACCTCTGTTCACATCACACTGAAAAACATTGTTTGCCATATGCCTTCGCCTCGCTTCTCAATTCTTCTCAATAGACCAAAAGAGCATAAAGAGGTCTTTACTGTATTAGTATAAATAAAATCCCGTTGGATGTCAATAGATAGGAATTTGTGTAATTGCTTACAAAAAATAAAATATAAGACAAATTTTACAACATCTAGTGCCGCAGCAACGGGTGGATAGACCATATTTTGCGATTTTTTTACTTTTTATAAAATATAAAAAAAGGTTGCTAAGTGTCAAAATATCATAGATAATAGGTAAAACACTTTGTTTTGGCGCAAGGTGTCTGTAAAAAAGGAAAAATTTGGAGAATAAAAGCATGAAATTATGGTATGCATGGATGATTCCGACCGTCGCCGGTGCGGATCTTTTTTGTAAAGCACGGGTAGAAAAAATGTCCCTTTCCCCGGGGGAGGTGAAGCCGATCTGCGGCGGCAGGCTGCTGCTGCGCCGGTCCCACAACGCCGGCATGGCCTTCCGGATCGGGGAGGGCAGGGACTGGACGGGATTGTCCGCGGGTCTGACTGCCCTTACTGCGGCGGGGTTCCTGTTCAGCCTCGGGAAGCGCGGCAACGGTCTGCTGCGCTTTGGCCTGGCGCTTGTCACAGGCGGCGGATGTAGCAATACCTTTGACCGGTACCGGAGGACTTATGTGGTAGATTATCTGAGCGTTCCGGTGCGCTGGAAACCGCTGCGGAATCTGGTGTTCAATCTGGCAGATCTCGCGATTGCGGTTGGCACGCTCTGCACTGCGCTGGGGATCAGGCGGTGATCACAGTGCCGGCAGCGCCCTTGAGCGCCTGTTTTACACAGCCCATGGAGGTGATCAGTACCTTGCCGGAGGGCACTTTTTCCAGATAGAAAATGGCAGCTTCGATCTTGGGCAGCATGGTGCCGGCCTCGAATTCGCCCTGGGCCATCAGTTCCTTCGCCTCCGCCACGGTGAGCGTGGGAAGCGGCGTCTGGTCGGGCTTGCCGAAGTGCTTGCAGACATAGTCCACATTGGTGAGAATGATGAGCTCCTCCGTTTGCAGGTCGACCGCCAGTTTGCCGGCGATGGCGTCCTTCTCGATGACAGCGGATGCGCCCTTGAGTACATGATTCTGCTCGATGACGGGGATGCCGCCTCCGCCGCAGGCAATCACAACCTGATCCGCGTTGACCAATGTGCGGATCGTCTCGATCTCTACGATATCAATGGGCTTGGGTGCCGCCACCACGCGGCGGTATCCCTTGCCTGGAATCTCCTGTACATAATTTCCCTTGTTGATCTCTACCTCAGCGTCCTCCTTGGACATGTAGCGTCCGATCCGCTTGGTGGGCTCGTAGAACGCTTCATCATAGGGATCCACGGTTACCTGGGTGAGAATGGTGCTCACGGGCTTATAGATGCCGCGGCCGAGCAGTTCGCTGCGCAGCGCGTTCTGGATATCATAGCCCACATAGCCCTGGCTCATGGCGGAGCACACACACATGGGAGCGGGGGTATAGTCGATGTAGACGCGGCGCAGCTCGGTCATTGCCTTGTGGATCATGCTGACCTGCGGACCGTTCGAATGGGTGATGGTCAGCTGATAATCCGCCTCCACCAAGTCTGCGAGCGCCTTGGCGGTCACTTTCACCGCATCCATCTGCTCTAAGGTGGTGTAGCCTAAAGATTCATGTCCCAGTGAAACTACAACTTTCTTCTTGCTCATAAGGATACCCCTTTCGATCTATTTCTTTATGCGATAAAACTATTTTTATAGAGAAATAAGTATATCATATCTCGAAATATTTGACAATTGTTTCCTCCAGTACCTCGAAGTACTGTTCAAAGGTTTTCCGGCAGCAGCCGGGATCCCGGATCACGATGTCCGGCACGCGCAGTCCGATCAGGGAAAAGCCCATCGCCATGCGGTGATCGTCGTAGGTGTCCACCGTGCAGGGAGCGGGTGTGCCGGGATAAATGGTGATGGAGCCCTCCGATGTTTCGTCGCAGCGGATACCCATCTTCCCCAGTTCAGTCACGATGGCATGGATGCGGTCGCTCTCCTGAAAACGGATATGGCCGATGCCTGTGATGGTGGTGGGGGTGTCCGCAAACGGCGCAATCGCCGCCAGCGTGATGGCCTGATCCGAGCAGGCGGACATGTCTGCCGTGACGCCGTGGAAGCCGTTCGCGGGCGGCCGTACCACGATGCCTTCCGGCGCGTCGTCGACGCTGCAGCCCATCTGCGCCAGAATCCGCAGAAAGGCGACATCGCCCTGCAGAGAGTCAAAGTGTACGTGGCTTACCTGCACCGGCACGCCCAGAAGCGGTGCCCAGGCGTAGAAATAGCAGGCGGCGGAGACATCCGGCTCGATCCGGTAGTCCAACGGGGTATAGTGCTGGCCGCCCTTCGTGAGAAAGGTCTGCGCAGAAGGACGGGACACCTGCACGCCGAATTGCTCCATCATCCGGCAGGTCATTGCGATGTACGCCATGCCGTGGGTGCCTTCCACCTGTACGGTGAAATCCCGATCCGCCAGCGTGGAGGCGATCAGCAGAGCGCTCAAAAACTGGCTGCTGTGATCGATATTCACGGTGATCTCATCCCTGGCAAAGCCGCTGCTCTCTATTGTAAAAGGAAAAAATCCTTCGCGGTCAGTTTCGCACTGTATACTGCAGCCCAGCGCGCGCAGGGCTGCAAGCAGAGGCGCCATGGGTCTGCGACGCATCTGCTCCGAGGCGTCCAGATGGTAGGTGCCGTGGGAGACGCCCAGATACGCGGTGAGAAAGCGGGCGGCGGTGCCGGCGCTCCCCACATAGATAGAAGCCTCCCGCGCGGGGACAGAACCGCCGCAGCCCGTGACAGTGACGGTCTCGCCGGCTTCATCCACGTCGGTCGCAAATCCCAGGTCCTGCACACATTGCAGGAAATGCCGGGAGTCGTCCGAGAATAAGACACCCCGCAGGACGGAGCGCCCCTGCGCCAGCGTGGCCAACAACAGGGCGCGGTTGGTGATGCTCTTTGAACCCGGAACGGAGACCGTCACGGGGAAAACATCCGCAGGCTTGTGCGGGACGCCCTGCAGGCAGGGCACATGGTAAAGGTTGTGTTGTTCGTCGTAATGAGATGCCTTGATCATTGGGTTATCTTCCTGTTCGCACAAAATTGTGCATCCTTTAATTTGCTGCTTTGCTCCGGCCTCCTAAAGTCCTTGCTCCAAACCAGATATGGCGACCTGCGCATCCGAATAATCGTTGCGCAGGCTGCCATATCGGAGTCCTGACCATATCGAAGCCCTGACCGATCCAATGAGCAATACTGTAATATATGAAGTATATCGAATATTCCAGAGAATGTCAAAAAAAGCTGCGAAAAAACTTTTTCATAAAAACGTATTGACAGAGTAATTTTTTCGTAGTATGATACAATCCATAACAAACCTACTGAAAAAGTAGGAAATGAAAAAACAAGCAAATATCTGGGAAAAGGAGGATTACACATATGGGAAACATTTATCAGAAGGCGACAGAACTGATCGGACACACACCGCTTTTGCAGGTGTCGAATTTCAGCGAGAGCGTGGGCGTGAAGGACGCCACGATTCTGGCAAAGCTGGAGTATTTTAACCCCGCGGGCAGCGTGAAAGACAGAGTGGCGCTCGCGATGGTGGAAGATGCGGAGAAGAAGGGCATCTTGAAAAAAGGCTCTGTAATCATTGAGCCCACCTCCGGCAACACGGGTATCGGTCTGGCAAGTGTCGGCGCGGCCAAGGGATACCGCACGATCCTCACTCTGCCTGAGACGATGAGTGTGGAGCGCAGAAACCTGCTCAAGGCGTACGGCGCGGAGCTGGTTCTGACCGAGGGCGCAAAGGGCATGAAGGGTGCCATCGCCAAGGCGGAAGAGCTGGAGAAGTCCATCCCGGGCGCAGTGATTTTAGGACAGTTTGACAATGCGGCCAATCCGGCTACCCACGCGGCGACCACAGGTCCCGAAATCTGGGAGGACACGGATGGAAAGGTAGATATTTTCGTGGCGGGCGTCGGTACCGGCGGAACCGTGACAGGTGTGGGTGCATTTCTGAAATCCAAGAATCCGGGGATCAAGATTGTGGCGGTGGAGCCGGCGGATTCACCGGTGCTCTCCGGCGGGAAGCCCGGACCGCACAAGCTGCAGGGAATTGGCGCTGGGTTTGTGCCCTCCGTGCTGAATACACAGATTTATGATGAGATCATCACCGTGACCACGGAGCAGGCCTTCGATGCCGGCAGAACGGTGGCGCATGCGGAGGGTATTCTGGTTGGCATTACCTCAGGTGCTGCATTGTATGCGGCGCAGGAACTGGCGCTCAGACCGGAGAATGCCGGCAAGACCATCGTGGCACTTTTGCCCGATTCCGGCGACAGATATCTCTCCACGCCGATGTTTACAGAAGCATAATAGCGCTTGCAGGAAAACGGCGAACGTGATAGAATTTTCGGGTATAGAGGTAGGAAAAGTCGGATAAGTGAAAGGAATGATAAAAATGGACCCGATCATCCGGATACAAAATGTGACAAAAACCTTTCCCGGAAAAGACAATCAGGTGGAAGCCTTAAAGGGGATTACGCTGGACATCGCCCCCGGGGATATCTATGGAATCATCGGCATGAGCGGCGCCGGCAAATCCACGCTGGTGCGCTGCCTGAATTTTCTGGAGCGTCCCACGACCGGCACGGTCTTGATTGAGGGAAAGGATCTGTCCACGCTGCAGGAGAAGGAGCTGCGCCGTATGCGCACCCAGATCGCAATGATCTTTCAGCACTTTAACCTGCTGATGCAGAAAAATGTGTTGGACAATGTGTGTTTTCCCATGGAGATTGTCGGCGTGAAAAAGGCAGACGCCGTGAAGCGGGCGAAGGAGCTGCTGCAGATCGTCGGTTTGGAGGAGAAGGCGCTCAGCTATCCGGCACAGTTGTCCGGCGGACAGAAGCAGCGCGTGGCCATCGCCAGAGCGCTGGCGAACAATCCCAAGATTCTGCTGTGTGACGAGGCGACCAGCGCGCTGGATCCCACGACGACGAAGGCGATTTTGCAGCTTTTACAAAAAATCAATCAAGAGTTTGGCATTACCATCGTGATCATCACCCACGAGATGCGCGTGGTGCAGGAGATCTGCTCTCACGTGGCCATCATCGATGCGGGCGAGCTGGCGGAGCACGGCACGGTGGAGGAGGTGTTCAAGGCACCCAAGTCCAAGGCGGCCAAGAAGCTGGTGTTCATGACGGACGAACGGGTGGAGGAGATGGCGGGAAAACACTGTATCCGCATTGTGTTCACCGAGAATTCTTCCTTTGAGCCGGTGATTGCCAACATGGTGCTCACCTGTAAGGCGCCGGTGAATATTTTGCTGGCGGATACCAAGGACATCGGCGGTATCGCTCATGGACAAATGATTCTGCAGCTGCCGGAGGATGAGCAGACGGCTAATCATATGATCCATTATCTGCAGGAGCGAAAGTTGACGGTGGAGGAGGTGGAAGGCCATGTCTGATCTGATGGTATTTGAACCGGTCATCTTAAAGATGCTGGGAGAAGATATATTGACAACGCTGTATATGACGCTGGCGTCCACGTTTTTGGGATATGTACTGGGACTGCCCATGGGCGTGGTGCTGGTGGTTACGGCCAAGGACGGTCTGCGTCCGAACGCGCTGGTCTACAAGGTCATGGATTTTGTGATCAACATCGTGCGCAGCGTGCCGTTTTTGATCCTGTTGATTCTGGTGATTCCGTTTACCAGAATGATCGTGGGCAAGAGCTATGGTCCTACGGCTACTGTGGTTCCGCTGACGCTCGCGGCGGCGCCCTTCATCGCCCGCATGGTGGAGTCCTCTCTGCTGGAGGTGGACAAAGGTGTGGTGGAGGCGGCGCAGAGCATGGGCGCTGACCTTTGGACCATCATCACGAAAGTGTTGATCGGGGAGGCGCGGACGTCTCTGGTGGTCGGCGCGACCATCGCGCTGGGAACGATCTTGGGTTATTCCGCCATGGCAGGCGTGGTGGGAGGCGGCGGCTTGGGTGACACAGCCATCACCTACGGTTATTACCGCTATGAGACAGATATTATGCTGGTGACCGTACTGTTGTTGATTCTGCTGGTACAGATCATGCAGTGGATCGCCAGCAAACTGGCCAGAAAGCTGGATAAGCGGCTGAGCTGACCGGTGTAAAACGAAAAAGGAATGCAAACGCCCAATCAGGGCGATGATGCAGATAAAGGAGGAGAAAATTATGAAAAAAAGAGTATTGGCATGGATTGCGGTGGCAGCTTTGAGTGTGAGTGCACTGACGGGCTGCGGCGGCAGCAAGGACGACAAGGTGATCAAGGTGGCGGCTACGGCGGTTCCCCACGCGGAGCTGTTGGAGCAGGCAAAGCCGATCCTGGCACAGCAGGGATATACCCTGGAGGTACAGGTGTTCAATGATTACGTGCAGCCCAACAATGTGGTGGAGGCAGGCGATTTTGACGCAAACTATTTCCAGCACATTCCGTATCTGGAGCAGTTCAATGTGGAGCAGGGTACCCATCTGGTGAACGCCGGCGGTATCCACTATGAGCCGTTTGGCATCTATCCCGGCAAGGAGTCCGATCTGGCAAATGTGCAGGATGCAACCATCGCGGTGCCCAATGACACCACCAACGAGGCGAGAGCGCTGCTGCTGTTGCAGGACAACGGGATCATCACGCTGAAGGATGGTGTGGGGCTGACTGCGACCAAGATCGATATTGTGGAGAACCCTTACAACATTCAGCTGGTAGAGCTGGAGGCTGCGCAGATTCCCAGAACCTTACCGGATGTTTCCTTCGCCGTGATGAACGGTAACTATGCGATGGAGGCAGGCTTCTCCGTGGCAAAGGATGCGTTGGCTTACGAGAGCGCGGATTCCGAGGCGGCTGCGACCTACGTGAATGTGATCGCTGTAAAGTCCGGCAATGAGAACCAGCCCAA
Source organism: Lachnospiraceae bacterium (assembly GCA_017480445.1). Lineage (GTDB taxonomy): Bacteria > Bacillota > Clostridia > Lachnospirales > Lachnospiraceae > Acetatifactor. The sequence goes on along the minus strand of JAFVAO010000047.1, from coordinate 47,778 downwards.
GATCAAGGCATTGGTGGATGCGCTGAAGTCAGACACCATCAAGCAGTACATTGAGGATAACTACGACGGCGGCGTGATTCCGTTTAAGTAAGTTCAGTCCGTCGGAGCAAATTCGACAAGTACAGTGCGAAAACAAGTGACGACAATCGAACCTGACGAAAAGAGAGGTGGAACATGAAGATATCAACCAAGGGCAGATACGCCGTGCGGGTCATGCTGGATCTTGCGCTGAATAATACCGGTGAGTGTATCAAGGTGAAAGAGATTGCGGCCAGGCAGGACATTTCGGAAAAATATCTGGAACAGATCATTGCGGCGCTTAGCAGGGCCGGTTATGTGAACAGTGTGCGCGGTGCCCAGGGCGGATACCGGCTTTCCAAGTCTCCGGAGCAGTATACGGTTGGTATGATTCTGCGCGTGACGGAGGGCAGTCTGGCACCGGTCGCCTGTCTGGATGAGGGCGCGGAGGCCTGTGAGCGCTGTGACACCTGCGACACGCTGGAGGTGTGGCGGGAACTCGCCAAGGCGATTGATCAGGTGGTTGACAGCGTGACGCTGGCGGATCTGGTGGAGCGCCACAAAAGTCGTCTGGAGGCGTTGGACTATAGCATATAATAAATATTAAAATTTTATAAAACTGCTGCGGAAGGGCTTCCGCGGCAGTTTTTTGCGTTGAAAAAAGAAGAAAGAAATGATAAGCTGAACATGGAGAAAAATAAACGCGCAAGCGCAGGAAACAGGGAATACCGAAATCTGCCTGAAAGGAAAAACGATATGAGCAACGAGTTGGAACAGGTGATCACAGAAGTCAATAAGGTCGTGAAGGGCAAGGAGCGGGTGATCCGCAAGGTGCTGGCAGCAGTGCTGGCCGGCGGTCATGTGCTGCTGGAGGATATTCCCGGCGTTGGAAAGACAACGCTGGCCATGGCGCTTGGAAAAGCGATGGATCTGCAGTATAAACGAATGCAGTTTACGCCGGATGTGCTGCCCAGCGACATCGTAGGCTTTACCATGTATAACAGTGGAACAGGTGCGTTCGAGTATAAAAAGGGTGCAATTTTCTGTAATCTGTTCCTGGCGGACGAGCTGAACCGTACCTCCTCCAAGACGCAGTCGGCGCTGCTGGAGGTGATGGAGGAGGCGCGTGTGACGGTGGATGGCGTGAGCTATTCGCTGCCGACGCCGTTCACAGTCATCGCGACGGAGAATCCCTTCGGATCTGCGGGGACACAGCTGTTGCCGGAGTCGCAGCTGGACCGTTTCCTGATCTGTCTGAACATGGGTTATCCGTCCCATGAGGCGGCGCTGGATGTGCTGCGGGGCAGTGTCGGACAAGGTCTGGATCAGGTGCAGAGTGTGCTGACGACGGAGCGGCTTTTGGAGCTGCGCAGGCAGGCGGGAGAGCTGCATGTGGCGGACAATATGCTGGAGTATATCACCAATCTGACGGAGGCGACCAGACAGGATGCGCGGATCGCGCTGGGCGTCAGCCCCAGAGGCAGTATCGCGCTGCTGAAGATGGCGAAGGCGATGGCATTGATGCGCGGCGGGGAGTATGTGATCCCGGAGGATGTGTTGTCCGTCATCAATGATGTGTGGAGACACAGGGTGCATCTCAACGCGCGGGCACGTGCGGAGGGCGCCGATGTGGAGCAGGTGATCCTGGATATCACGGAAAGGATACAGGCTGTGTAAATGGAGAAAAAGATGCGGTTGAGCGTTCGGGGGGTAATTTCGTTTGGCGCACTGCTCTGTCTGCTGTTTCTGCTGTGGTGGATGTTGCGGAGCTATCTGTTTGTGCTGGCTTTCGTGCTGGCTATCAGTTGCGCCGCGCTGTCGAGTTGGTCCCTCTTCATCGGAAAGGAGTCCATTCGGGTGCGCTTTTCCATGCCCGCGGCGCGTGTGGCGCGCGCCACGGTATTTCCGTTTCACATACAAGTGGAGAACCCGAAGCGGTTCGTGGGCTTCACGGCGGATCTGACCTACCGCTGGTGTAATGTGTTTACAGGTCAGGAGGGTCGCGGGAAGGAGCACATATTTCTCGCGCCGGTCAAGGGATACGGACTGGATCTGACACTGGAGAGCCGGTATGCCGGACGGGTGGAGGCGCAGGTGGAAGATTTTGTCGTGTACGATCTGCTGCATCTGTTCTATGTGCGGTTTATCGACCGACAGTCCAGCGGCACAGTGGTCTCGGCCATGCCGGCGGTCGCGCCGGAGGACGAGGTTTATGCCAGCGTGGAGGGCTTTCCCAAGGAGAATGAGTCGCGCCAGAGAGGCATCGAATACAATCCGGACTATGAGATACGGGAGTATGTGCCGGGGGATGAGCTCAAAAACATCCACTGGAAGCTGACTGCCAAGCAGAACAAGCTGATGGTGCGGGAGCGGCTGGCGAGCGGCAGGCAGAAGATCAATGTGCTTTTGCCGCTGGGGGAGGACAGGCAGGAGAATGATGCGCTGATGGACGCGCTGTACTATCTGCTGCAGCTGCTTCTGGAGAAAGAGTACCCGGTACAGCTGTTCTGGATCGGGGTGAACAATGAGTTCCGCTCGCAATATATTGCGGAGACAGGGGAGATGGAAGCGATTATCAGTGAGATTCTAAGCGGCAGCGGTCTGCGGGTGTCCGGCAGTGCCAGAGAACGCATGGAGATGGAGCGACCGCAGGAAGGCTATATTTTGGTGCAGACAGGAGCATACAAGGGTGCGTATATTCGGTAGGAACAAAAAGCAAGAGAACAGGCCGGAACTGGTGTTGACGCGCAGACAGACGAAGCATGCCTATGACATCTATGCGGTGCTTGCCAAGGCATTGCTTTTGCTTTTTCTGGTCTATGGAGCGATCGGAGGCTTTACATCCGCCTACGAGGTGGAATACAACAAGGGGATCTGTATCCTGGTGATCTTCGGTTTTTCCATCCTGCTGTGCGGCGTCTATGAGACCGAGAAAAAGTGGCTGATCAATCTGGTCAGCGTCGCTTTGCTGTTTGTCTATTTTTATATTGCGTTCACCAATTACTGGGTGATCAACAGCGGTTATTATGCGATTATCAATAAGATTTTTGAGACGGCCAGAGATTATTTAAATCTGTCCAACGGCGTGGAGTACGCGCTGATGGTGGAGGAGGAATACACGGCGGTCACGATGTTTTTGATCTTTTTGGGCATGGTGGGGTGTATCCTGTTCAATATTGAGCTGCAGAACAAGGCGAGCCTGACCAAGATCGTGCTGTTTACGTTCACGCCCTATCTGGTGCCGCTGTATTTTGAGCGTTCCCCGGGATTGCTCTATATGATGCTGTTGTTCAGCGGTTATGTGGCGGTGGATATGCTGAACATGGGAAAGCTGCGCAGGCAGCAGACCGGACAGCTGCGGTTCTTCCTGCCGGTGGTCGTGGTCTGTGTGGTTGTGGTGATGCGGCTGACCGCTTTTTTGATCCCGCAGCAAAGCTATGAGAGAAATATGCCGCAGAATGCGATGAAAGAATCCACGAGAGATGCGGCGACACTCCTGGCGCAGGTCGGCTTCGCGGCGATGTTCCCGGGCGGCAGCATCGGCTCCGGCATCAGCGGCGGTACGCTGAGCCGCGGCGGGTCGGTGACTGCCGATTATGAGACGGATTTGATCGTGCGGTACACTCCCTACAGCTATCAGAGCGTGTACCTGAAGGCGTTTACGGGCAAGGACTATGAGGGAACGCGCTGGACGGTTGCGGGAGACGATGCGCTGGAGGATGTAAAGATGCTGCCGACGCTCTATGCGCGCATGGAGACCTATGAGACGGATCCCTCCATACAGGGACGCGGTATCATGGAGATCGAGAATGTCGGCGCCTCCAAGGTCTATGAGTATCTGCCCTATTATACCTATGAGCCGGCGACGGAAAAGGAGGGAGACACCTCCACGTATATCTATTATCCGTCCGGCGGACCGGTGACGATTCCGGAGCAGGAGGTGGATCCCGCGTATCTCACGGTGCCGGACAGCTGTCTGGCGGCGGTGTCAAGCGTCTGTGAACAGGGCGGTTTCGGCGGCACCTCGGAGGAGATCGCCAACCAGGTCATTCAATATTTTCAGGACAATTATTCCTATACGCTGCGGCCGGGGTATATCTTCGGCAACCAGGATTATATCACGCACTTTCTGTTGGATTCCAAGCGTGGTTACTGTACCCACTTTGCCACATCGGGTACGATGCTTCTGCGTTACATGGGCATACCGGCCCGCTATGTGGAAGGCTATATGTTTTCTTACTATGATGTGGTGGATATCGGTGAACTCGTGGAGGGCGCCGACTATGCGGACTACTATGCAGGCTATGCGCCGTTTGGCGAGACGGCTCTGGTAGAGCTGGAGATCCCGGACGCGTTCGCCCACGCCTGGGTGGAGATTTATATACCGGGCAGAGGCTGGATCGTGGTGGATCCGACGCCTTCCTCGGCCACAGTGGAGACCACATCCTTCTGGGAGGCCTTTCTGTCGCCGGAGGGACAGGACAGTCAGCTGCAGGTGGATCAGGGCAATCTGGGAACGTATCTGGAGCGCGCTGTGAGCGGACTCAGTGTTCTGCTGCTGCTCGTGGCCGCGGTGGCGATGGTGATCTTTTCCGGTATGTATCTGTCCCGCATGCGCAGGGAGCGCGCGCTTCCCGTGCGGGAGCGCGTGCAGCTGGAATATCGCAGGACGCGGGAGAATGTGCAGAGAAAGCACAAATCCTTCGCGGGTTATCGCACGCTGAAAGAACAGTTGGATTATATACGTTCAGAATACGGTATCGCAGTGTCGGAGGCGGAGGAACAGACGCTCTATCAGGCCTTTTTCGGCAACCCCGCGCGGGATGATGAGGGTGCGCTGTGGGCGATGCTTGTGCGGCTCAGAAAGGAGATTCGAAATGTTATACGTTGGCATTGATCTGGGAACTTCCTCGGTGAAGCTGCTTTTGTTGGATACGCGCACGGGTGTGAAAAAAACGGTTTCCAGAGAATATCCGCTGTATTTTCCAAAGCCCGGCTGGTCGGAGCAGAATCCGGAGGACTGGTGGGAGCAGACGCTTCAGGGGCTGGAAGCGCTTTTGGACGGAGAGGATCGGTCGCAGGTCGCCGGCATCAGCTTTGGCGGCCAGATGCACGGACTGGTGATTCTGGATGCGCAGGATGCGGTGATCCGGCCGGCGATTCTGTGGAATGACGGCAGGACCCAGGAGGAGTGCGATTATCTCAACGAGGTGGTCGGCAGGCAGAAGCTGTCTGCGTACACGGCCAACATCGCGTTTGCGGGATTTACCGCACCCAAGCTGTTGTGGCTGCAAAAGCATGAGCCGGACCATTTTGCGCGGATTGCCAGGATCATGCTGCCGAAAGATTACATTGCGTATCGGCTGACGGGTGTACACTGCACGGATGTCTCGGATGCGTCGGGCACGCTGTTATTCGATGTGCAGCACCGCTGCTGGTCGGAGGAGATGTGTGCGCTCTGCGGCGTACAGAAAAGCCAGCTTGCCACCTGTTATGAAAGCTATGAGAAGGTGGGGTGCGTCAAACCAGAGATCTGTGAGCAGCTGGGGATTCCGTTGACCTGTACGGTGGCCGCCGGCGCCGGAGACAACGCGGCGGCAGCGGTGGGAACCGGAACGGTGGGGGACGGCATGTGCAATATTTCCCTGGGCACCAGCGGCACGATTTTCATTTCCTCTGCGCGATTCTCCGTGGATCGGTTCAATGCGCTGCACGCCTTTGCCCATGCGGACGGCAGCTACCATCTCATGGGCTGTATGCTCAGCGCTGCCTCGTGCAATAAATGGTGGATGGATACGATCCTGCAGACCGATGCCTACGATGCGGAACAGGCGGGGATCACGGCGGAACAGCTGGGGCGCAATGCGGTGTATTTTTTGCCCTATCTCATGGGAGAGCGGTCGCCGCACAACGATCCCCATGCGCGGGGAACATTCATCGGCATGACGATGGACACCACCAGACAGGATATGACCCAGGCGGTGTTAGAGGGCGTTGCTTTTGCATTGCGCGACTCTCTGGAGGTGGCGAAGAGTCTGGGGATCTGTCCGGAGAAGACCCGCATCTGCGGCGGCGGTGCGAAGAGTCCGCTGTGGAAAACCATCATAGCCAATGTGCTGGGACTGCCGGTGGAGGTGGTCGAGCAAGAGGAGGGTCCTTCCCTGGGAGGGGCGATGCTGGCGGCGGTCGCCTGCGGGGAATACCCGTCAGTGCAGGCGGCGGCAGAGGCGCTTGTGCGGGTGTCGGAGGTGATCGTGCCAGAGCAGGCGTTGATAGACAGATACAATGGCAGATATGCGCGGTTTCGCAAAATTTACCCTGCATGCAAACCGCTGTATGAGGCTTTTTGTGAGCCGGAATGAGAGGATAGGAGGACGATTTTATGAAGAATGTGCCGGAGGTAAAGGTGGGCGTGGTGGCTGTGAGCCGGGACTGTTTTCCGGAAAGTCTTTCGGTCAACCGCAGGAAAGCGTTGATGGATGCCTATGCGCAGAAGTACGGAACGGAGGGCGTCTATGAATGCCCCATCTGCATCGTGGAGAGCGAGATTCATATGGTGCAGGCGTTGGCGGATATCCGGAAGGCGGGCTGCAACGCGCTGTGCGTGTACCTGGGCAACTTCGGACCGGAGATCGCGGAGACGTTGCTGGCGAAACATTTTGACGGTCCGGCGATGTTCATCGCGGCGGCCGAGGAGAGCCAGAATGATCTGGTGGGCGGCCGGGGAGATGCCTACTGCGGTATGCTCAACGCAAGCTACAATCTGAAGCTGCGCAACACCAAAGCGTACATCCCCGCATATCCGGTGGGAACTGCCGCGGAATGTGCGGATATGCTGCATGAATTTTTACCGATCGCGCGGGCGATCATCGGTCTGTCGGAGTTAAAGATCATTTCCTTTGGCCCGAGACCGCTCAATTTCCTGGCCTGCAACGCGCCGATCAAACAGTTGTACAATCTGGGGGTGGAGATCGAGGAAAACTCTGAGCTGGATCTGTTTGAGGCGTTTCATAAGCATGACAACGATGCGCGGATTCCGGATAAGATCAAGGAGATGGAGGCGGAGCTGGGCGCAGGCAATTTAAAGCCTCAGGTGCTGCCCAAGCTTGCCCAGTATGAGCTGACGCTGCTCGACTGGATCGAGGAGCACAGAGGCTACCGCAAATATGTGACCATTGCCGGAAAATGCTGGCCGGCCTTCCAGACCCAGTTCGGGTTTGTGCCCTGTTATGTGAACAGCCGGCTGACAGGCAGCGGGATCCCGGTGTCCTGTGAGGTGGATATCTACGGCGCGCTGAGTGAGTTCATTGGCACCTGTGTCAGCCAGGATGCGGTGACGCTGTTGGACATCAACAATTCCGTGCCGGCGGACATGTATGCGGAATCCATACAGGGCAAATACCCCTACACGCATCAGGATACGTTCATGGGCTTCCACTGCGGGAATACCTGCTCCAAGAAGCTTCAGTTCTGCAGTATGAAATACCAGATGATCATGGCGAGAAATCTGCCGGAGGAGGTGACCCAGGGCACTCTGGAGGGCGACATTGCGCCCGGCAATATCACCTTCTATCGGCTGCAGTCCACTGCGGACAGCAAGCTGCGGGCGTACATTGCGCAGGGCGAGGTGCTTCCGGTGGCGACCAAATCCTTCGGAGGAATCGGCGTGTTCGCGATTCCCGAGATGGGACGTTTCTATCGGCATGTGCTGATTGAGAAAAATTTCCCGCATCACGGCGCCGTGGCGTTCGGACATTACGGGAAAGCATTGTATGAGGTGTTCAGATATATCGGCGTGCCGACGGAGGATCTGAATTTCAATCAGCCGAAGGGCATGCTGTATCCCACGGAGAATCCGTTTGTGTAAAAGAAGGGTAAGATAATGACCAGGGATATGACCAAGGGATCCTGTGCAAAATTGATTCTCGGTTTTGCGGTTCCGCTGTTTTTTGGTTTTCTGTTTCAGCAGTTTTATAATCTCGTGGATACGGTGATCGTCGGACGGTTTCTGGGCGTTGACGAGCTGGCGAGCGTGGGCGCTACCGGCTCCGTCAACTTCCTGATCATCGGTTTCTGCATGGGTGTGTGCAATGGTTTTTCCATACCTGTTGCACACAAATTCGGTGCGGGCGATTATAGCGGCATGCGCCGTTACGTGGCGAACTGTGTCTGGCTGGGGATTGGCTTCTCGGTGGTGCTCACGGCGGTGACCACCTGCCTGTGCCGGTCTGTTTTGCTGTGGATGCGCACGCCGGAAAATATCTTCGAGAATGCCTATACGTATATCTTTATCATTTTGCTCGGAATCCCCGCGACCTTTTTGTACAATATCGTGTCCGGGATGATCCGCGCGCTGGGAGACAGCAAGACGCCGGTGGTGTTTCTGGTGCTGTCGTCCTTTTTGAACATCGGTATGGACCTGTTGTTTATCCTGAAGCTGCATATGGGCGTGGACGGCGCGGCGTGGGCGACGGTCATCGCGCAGGGTCTTGCGGGCATCGGCTGTCTGCTCTTTATGATCCGCAGGTTCGAGATCCTGCATGTGCGCCGGGAGGAATGGGCCCCGAACGGTCACATGATGGCAGTGCTGTGCGGCATGGGTGTGCCCATGGGCCTGCAATATTCCATCACCGCGATCGGCAGCGTGATTTTGCAGAGTGCTACCAATACCCTGGGCTCCACCGCGGTGGCCGCCGTGACGGCAGGGGGAAAGGTGAGCTGTTTTCTGGCGTGTCCGTTTGACGCGCTGGGTTCCACGATGGCCACCTACGGTGGACAGAACGTGGGCGCAGGCAGGCTGGATCGCATCGGCCCCGGGCTGCGGGCCAGTGTGCTGGTGGGTGCGGTTTATTCCGTGCTTGCCTTTTTGATCATTCTCTTTGGCGGGGAGTGGATTGCCGGATTGTTTGTAGAGCGCACGGAATACGCCATCATCGGATCTGTGCGGCAATATCTGCTGTTCAACACGGCAGCGTATCTGTTGTTGGGATTGGTGAACATTGTGCGGTTCCTGATACAGGGGATGGGATTTGCGAATTTTGCCATTTTGGCCGGCGTATTGGAAATGACGGCCAGAACACTTGTGGGCGTCGTGCTGGTGCCCAGACTCGGTTTCCTGGGCGTATGCATGGGAAATCCTGCGGCATGGATTCTGGCGGATGCCTTTCTCATACCGGCTTATTTTATCGTGTGCAAAACGCTGCGCAAGCGCTTCAACACTCAGTCCTCGGCGTCGTCCTGATCTGCTGCAACCGCAGAGACAACGGAGGAAACCACCGAGATTACAACAGCGATGATAATGATGAGCAGTCCGCCTGCCAACAAGAAAAACATGGAAGCCATGTGGGTTCTCCTTTCGAAATCAAATGCGTCCGGCAATCGCTGCCCGGACATGCATTTTGCAATATCTGTACTAAGCAATACTATAGCACATTTGTGGGCGAAGGGCAAATTTATTTTATCCGAAGGGCGGACTTTATCATTTTATTAAAAAAATTTAATTTTATAATTTTGTATTGACATCTTTCTCAAAATGGTGTAAATTACCAATTATCATATGATCCGGCTGTTATCGGCCAACTATTTCACTTATTTTAATTGAACAGGGTATCGGCGACAGGACACAGCGGTCCGCTCTTTTTGCGTTCCTGTAGCGCGTACTATGAAAGAACAGGAGGGAACATGAAAGAGACACTACAATGCAATACGGAAGTTTGTGTGGAGGAGAGTCTGCGGCGGCTGCTGGACGACTACCTGACACAAAAGCAGACGTCCCTGATGCAGCTGCGCAGAGGGACGCTGAGCAGAGAGGCCTTTCTGCGGGAGGCGGCGGAGCATCTGCACCGGTACGATCCCCAGCCGGAGGAGGCGGAACAAGAGATTATCGATGCGTTTGAGCAGTATATTTTCGGTTATTCCAAGCTTTCCATTCTGATTGATGATCCGACGGTGTCTGATATCCGCGTGATCAGCTTCGACAATGTACGGGTGAAGCGGGAGGGCAGGCGGATGGATGCGGGGATCAGCTTCGGGACAGAGAAGGAATACCGACGGTTCATCGATTACATTGCCACCAAGAATCAGGTCAATATCTCGAATCTCAACGCCATTCAGCGCTTCACAGACACGGAGAGTCATCCGGATTTTATCCTTCGCTTTACACTGTCCATGCCGTTAGTCAACACCTACAGTGAGCCGTATTTGTGTATCCGCAAGGTGCCGAAATCGTTTCCGCAGATGCGGACACTGGTGGACAAGGGGATGATGGATGCGGAGACGGCGGAGCTTTTGGTGCACCGGTTCCGCAGGGGATCGACCATTATCTGCGGCGGCAACTCCTCGGGCAAGACAACGCTGTTGAACGCGTTGAAGGAAACGCTGCCGGACGATGTGGCAGTGCTGGTGACCCAGCAGGCGGACGAGCTCACCACGATGTACCATCCGGACATGATGTTTCTGCACAGTCTGCCGGGAAACAGCGAGAGCCGCGTCAGCTATGATCTGAAGCAGATCAGCATCGCGGGATTGACCATGGATGTCGACTTTTTCATCATTGGCGAGATCAAGGGCGCGGAGGCGCTGTATCTGTTGAATGCGGCCTGCACGGGACAGATCTGCGCGGCGACCATCCATGCGACCTCCGCGGACAAGGCGGCGGACAAGCTGGCAGATTACGCCATGTACGAGAGCCGGTATTCGCGGGACGAGCTGATGCGCATGCTGGACTGCTTCGAGACATTTGTGTTCATGGAACATTACCGGGTCAGACAGATCTTTGCCTGCAAGGGCTGGAACGAGGCGCGCAAGAATCTGGAATATGAGCGTCTGCTATAAGGGAGGAAGGAAGTCATTATGAAATGGTTGATATGGGGTGTGATTTTTATATTATTGTTCACGGGCAGTCTGCTCATCGCCGGGAAAGCGCGTATGTATGAGCGGCTTCGCAGGCTGCTGCAGCGCGGCAGGGAGGGGATGGAGGAGGTCTCCAGGCAGAGACTTCTGGAAAACAGGCGGCGACTGCTCTCGCTGCAGCAAACCCATTCCTTCTGGTACCGGGTGGAGGAAGATTTACAGTACAGCGGCTGGCGGCGCAGGTTTCCGTCGCTGACGGCGGAGCGTTTTCTGGCGGTGGATGTGTGCGGAGGAATATTGGTATTTCTGCTGGCCGTACCCTGGCTGGGGTGGATCAGAGGGCTGATCGCCGCAGTGACATTCTGGGGCGTCTGGTATGCGGGTTTGTGTATCTGCAAGATAAGAGCCCTGCGCAGTGTGAACAAAAATCTTTTAAAATTTCTGGATTTTCTGGGAAACTACAGTATCACGGCCGGAGAACTCACCGGCATTTTCAAGCAGATAAGTAAATACGTGGACGAACCGTTGCGCACCGTGCTGGATGAATGCAGCTACGAGGCGCAGACGACGGGGGACAGCAGCATGGCCTTACTCGTGATGGCTGAGAAAATTGAGCATCCGAAGTTTAAGGAATTGGCGCGTAATATGGAAATCAGTGTCCGCTACTGTGCGGATTTTACCACATTGGTACAAAACAGCCGCAAGAATATGCGGGAGTATCTGCGCATGAGCGAGGAGCGCAAAAGCCTTGTACGGGAGGCTGCAGTCAATATGCTGCTCTTGCTCGGCATGTCCGTGGTGACGCTGCTCGTTGTGGATCAGCTGATTGAGACGTCGATCTGGACGTTGTTGTACAAGACCTGGCCCGGCAGAATTGCGCTGGGAGTTGTCCTGTTTATTCTGCTATTGTTCGCAGGCAAGGTGTCCAGAATCCATCATTGACAATCTGAGGAATGGAAAGGGGGTGAGAACATGCGGGAAGGGAACCTGATCTATGCCATGCAGCTTACGGCGGCCGCGGCGGCGCTTATCTGCTTTGGCCTCGTGGTGTACATGGGGAGAGCGCAGCCGGCGAGGCAATTGCTCGGCGCCTATCGGGAGTTTCGGGGATTTCTGGCACTGCGCAGGGACAAAAGCAGCTGGTATCGCACCACGGATGCCTGGCTTTTGAAAAAGGGTGCGCGCGTTCATTTCGGCGCGTGGATGCAGCCCGGCGTGTGGCTGGGGATGCGGCTGGTGCTGGCGTGCGTCGGCTTTTTGGCCGGCCTGAAATTCTCGCCGGGGATAGCGGCGGCCGCGGCAGCGGGACTGTTCTTCGGCGCCAAGCTGCTGGTGATCTATCTGAACCGGCGGGACAATGAGCGCATGCTGCCGGAGATCCGACTGATCTATCATGCGCTGGAAATCCAGATCCGTGCGGGGGTCTACGCGGCAGACGCGCTGACGGAATGTTATGCGGGCGTGCGGGAGCTGCGGCTCAGGCAGGCGCTGCTGGATCTGGCCGGTGCCATCACCATGAAGGCGGATATCTATGAAGCCCTGGAGCAGATGCAGGCCAAATTTGACAATCAGTACATTGATGCGCTGTGTATCACGATACTGCAGGCGCTGGAGTCCGGTCAGGCGGTGGAGCTTCTGGGGGATATTGCCGAGCAGGTGAAGGACATGGAAGTAACGTTGATGGCACAGAAAAAGAGTGCGTTGGATCGCAGCGTCACATTTTACCAGCTGGGAATCCTGGCAGCGATGCTGGGAGTCGTTCTCTATGCCTGCGTCACGCAGATGTTTGCGGCAGCGCTGACATTCTGAACATAGTAAAACATAACAAAACAGATCAAAAACAAATCAAAAATAAATCAAAAAAGGAGAAAAAAACAATGAAAAACATGATCAAAAAAGTAGAGAGCAAGGCAATGATTTTATGGGGGAAGGACGCAGGGATCGACGGTATTCTGGTGACGGTGGGACTTTGTATCATCGCACTGCTTCTGTGCGTGGTGATGAAGGACAGCCTGACGACTTTTATCACAGATATCGTGGATGCGATGTCCAGGGAGGCCAATTCCATACTGACCGGCGTGGGCGCAGGAGCATGAAGCGTGAGCAGGGAAGTGTGGCGGATCTGATGGCGGCAGGCATCTTCCTGTTGGCGCTGACGGTCGTCATGCTGGCCTATATGGAGGATGCGCGGCTGATCCGGCAGAAGATGGAGGTACAGCAGCTGGCGCGGCAGTATATTCTGCGCATGGAGACCACCGGCTATCTGACCCAGGAGGACCGCCAGGCACTCTGCGAGGAACTGGAGACTCTGGGCGTGACGGCGCCGGACGTAAGCGGCAGCACGCTGGCCGAGGTTGCATACGGAGAACGTATCGTGCTGGAGATCCGCGGTGTACTCGGAGGGGAATATGCATTTCGGGAAAAGAGAGTGTCTACAGCAAAAAATTAATCACAAGGACAGCGGCCAGACAGAGTGGGTCATCGGTATGTTCTTCATACTGATACTCAGTGTTGTGCTGTACACCCAGCTTCGGATTGCTTCTTTTCAGGTGACAGGTATGTATTTGGAGGACGCTCTGGCGGCCTCCGACCTCGCCTCCGCGCTGATCGATGTGGAGGCGTACGGCAAAACGCGCAAGGTGTGGATCCCCGATGCACAGACTGCCTATCAGATCTATCGGGAGGCGGTGCGGGAGAATCTGGGACTCGACGAAACCTGGGTGTGCACGGACAGCACGCTGATCGACGGGCAGGTGGAGATTGCGGATTATGTCATTTACAACGTGGACGGCAATCTTGTCACAATGCAGCGTCTGGACGCGTCCGGCAATATCTGTGAACAGTATACGGCAGCGCGGCGCAGTATGCGTGCGCCGAACGGCTTGCCGATCGAAAAGACCGGCATCTACAGTGAGATCCGGTTTCCCGTGCGGGGACCGTTTGGTATCACGTTCTGGGCGCACAAGGGCAAGCTGGTGGATATTGCAGTGGAGGAAGGGGATTGATATGAAGGAGAAGAAACAGCCCAGCGGAACGGGCATATGGACCGGAAGCATCCTGGCGGCATTTTTGGTCGCAATCGGCATATTTGTCGTGTTGCTTCAGACGGAGAAAAAGGTGTTGGGCGCATACGAAAAGGCGGGGATCTATGTGGCGCTGCAGGAGATCCCCAAGGGTATGCTGCTGACACCGGATAATTACGAGGATTACATTGTGTTAAAGGAACTGGACAAAACCTGTATTCCGGAGACAGCGTTAAAATTTCCGGAGCAGATTTACGGGTTGATTGCAGGAGAAAGGATTGAGGCGGGCGTGCTGCTCACGACGGGGATGTTTGAGAGGCAGCAGGAGCTTACGGCACATATGCAGGAGCCGGTGATCGCCGGGTTTAAGGCGGAGGATCTCTACCAGGTCGTGGGCGGCGTGCTGCGGGCCGGCGACCGCATCCATATTTATATGGTAACAGAGACGGGACAGGCGCATCTTGTATGGGAGAATGTCTATGTCCAGCAGGTGTTTGACAGCGGCGGGAGCGCCATACAGGCAGGCAATACTTCCACTGCCGCACAGCGCATGAATGTGTTTCTGGATGCGGCGGATGTGGACCGGTTTTACACGGAGCTTGCCCAGGGAACGCTGCGCGTCGTAAAGGTGTGTGACAAATGAGAAAAACAGATCAAATAGGGGGAGCGGTACGGATGCTTCTGCGCGTATTGCTTCCTGTGTGTATATTGCTTGGGCGGGGCGTATGTACGGTGCAGGCCGGAACGATTTACGACAGTCCGTATGTCACTTTCTCGCCGAACGGCCGTGCATGGACCAGCGATGCCGGCAACCGCGACATCGTCTGGTACGAGGAGGGCGGTGCGGATGATGTGGTAACCGGTGTGCCGCAAACGCTGCGCGCACTGCAAGCGGGAGAGCATTATTATGCCGTCAAACGCACGGGCAGTATCCCGGTGGGCAGGTGGCAGGTCAGGCTCTCCAAGGTAAACTGCTGCCATCAGGGGTACCCCGACGGGAATACGTATGAGGGTGTGGCGTTTGCGAGACAGATCTGCCTCAAACCGCATTTTTCCGCATGGCAGCCGATTTGTGCCGACTGCGGACAGCCGATTGCGTACAATCATTTTTACATGAGCAAGGAAGCGGTGCGCAGCCTGACCTATCTGGAGATGCATCCGAATTTGCATTACTATTATCTGTGTCCCTTCAGCGACAATCTGGAGCAGGGAGTGGAGACGGGATGGCACTGGTGCAGCGCCATCTCGGCGAACCGCTACAGGGTGGTTTACCTGCCCAATGCGAATGGGGAAAAGTACGCCGGTGTCATGGCGGAGAGCTATCATTTTTATGACAATGCGACACAGTATGAAGGACGGGCGGTAACGCCGCAGACGCACTTAAGCAAAAATACCTATGCCCGTGTGGGGTGGCGGTTTGCCGGATGGAACACCGCGCCGGACGGAAGCGGCGAGTCCTATGCGGACGAGGCGGAGATTCTGAATTTGTGTGCGGAGGATTACCAGCCGGGAGAGGACAGCGGCACGGTCTATCTGTATGCCATGTGGGAGCGCGCACGCGCGAGTCTGCAGATCCGGCCGGAAGGGGGCGCGTATGAAGGCGTCACCGGCATCTATGTCGTGGACGGCGGCTACGGGGAGGATTACACAGTGGATCCGCAAAAGCTTTCGCCGCCTGCCGGAAAGACGGTCTCGTTTTGTACAAGCGGTGGGGAGCCACTTGCGGACATACGCGGGACGCAGCATTTTACGGAGTGGAGACAGGTGGGCTCCTTTGCCGGAAAGCTGTCCGGCAACCGCTACACATTTCTCGTGCCGGACGGCAATGTGGACACGGTGAGCGCTGTGTATGCGCCGGATCCGATTCTGTTGCCGCTGCCGGTCAAGGAGAACAGTTCCTTCGGCGGCTGGTATTATGATGAGGATTTCCTGCGTCCGGCGGGCAGGGCGGGGGATGCCTTCACACCCACGGAGGACGTGACATTGTACGCGCAGTGGGTGGAGCTTGTCCTGCGCGCGGAGGAAAATTATGAGCCCTACAAGGGAAGAGGCGCGGTGGATTTAAGCTGGTCGCAGACGGACGGCAGGAGGAAGGCATATATTCTGTATCAGAGTGACGACGCTGAGAGCTGGGAGCAGGTTTATGATGCCTCTTATGTCGGAACCGACGAGGCCTACACAGAGGATTTTGTCTATGACGGGTTTGCGCACCCGTTTCTGGTGCCGTACAGCGGTTTTTATAAGCTGACGGTGCAGGGGGCGCAGGGCGGCGACTATGGAGAATATGCAGGGGGCGCAGGTGGCAGGATCAGCGGCAGCTTCTGGCTGGACAGAGACGACATGCTGTATTGCTGCAGCGGTGGCAGCAACGGTTTTAACGGCGGCGGACAGAGTACCGCGTACGCGTCGGGTGGCGGATACAGCGTCATTGAATCCCAGAATCTGGGTGTTCTTCTGATCGCCGGTGGCGGAGGCGGCGCGGGCCCGAACGGAGACGGCCATGCAGGCGGCTCACAGATGAGTGTGCTGGAGGATGGCATGATCGGTGAATCCGGTGCCAGCGGCGGAGGCGGTGGTTATCGCGGCGGACATGCGGGAGAGCTGATTCTGCACACTCACGAGGAGGGCGTCTGTAACCATGTACATGAAGGGGATCCTTCCGAGAATGGTGGTTGTTATACCACGAAGGTGATCTGCAATGAGACCTTGCAGCACAAGTCGGATGGCTCGGTTCACTGGTACTGGGCAGGAACCGATGAGATCTATTGTCCCGCCTGCGGTGCGGATGCCACCAAGGGAGAGACCTGCACAGGGCATGATACGAATTACTACAAGCATGTCTGTCCGGTTCACGGCAACCAAAAGCGCAACACTTCCTCCAAGAGTCCGTCCAAATGCAGCGTGGTGGTATCCTATGCGCCAAGTTGCGGCATGACGGAGGATTACACCTGCGGCTATGAGGAGGGCGATGTGGTCAGCGCCAAGCCGGCTTACGGAGGAAGCAATTACGTCAATCCGGACTGGGCGCGCTCCTATGTGACGGAGGCGGGTGCGCAGTACGGAGACGGCGAGATCCATATCGAGTCGGAGGAGATCGGTTTCTGGGAGGACAACAGTCTCGAGGCCGTCAGAGCGCCCGACTACAAGGCACCGGACGCGATCGACGCGGGCAGTGCACAATGGCTGGCGGCGGGGGACAATGTCGTGCAGGTCTGCTGGGAGACGCCCGCGGATCACGGCAATACCTACTACCACATGGCCCAGTCCTATTCTGCGGATGACGGCTCGCTCATCAGTGTGTCCAATATCACGGAGAATACGATTGTCACCGGTGTGGCCGGCTATTACTATTATGTGGATACCAAGACGAACACCAATTGTAATATACAATGGTTCTCGAATACCAAAAACAACTGGGTGAAGGTCACGCTCGCGGATAAACCGTTGTATCTGCACGTGGCACCTGTGGACAAGGCCGGGAATGTGGGGAAGACCACGCACCTTCCGGTGGGCAGTACGAGCAGCCAGCCGGGCCAGATCCGCTGGCCGGTCTACACGCAGCAAATGCAGATCGCGGACAGTGACGCCGTGTGGTATGCGGCGCCGGAACAGACGTATTATGTGCGATGTGATGGGAAAGCGCCTTTTGTGCTGACCAATACTTCCTATATGCTCGGCACGCCGACGCCCTCCTATCAGCTCAATTACAGTATCATTGAAAGTGTGCGGCAGGATGGACGTGTCTCACAGAACCGGACCTTTGTGCCGTCCGGCGCGATTTCGAACAGCAGTGTTGTGCTGCAGGGGACGGCGTTGGATTATACGGTGCAGGGAGAGGAGAGTGTGTTGCAGAACGGAAGCTATACGCTGGCAGAGCGGGAAAACCGCGGGCGCACACTGCGGCTGCAGCAGGAATTCCTGCTGAATCCTGCGGCGCACGGGGAGTGGATTGAACTGCTGCCGATTGCGGGAGCGGATACCGTAGACGGCGTACTCTATTCGGATCATACGCTGGATGCACAAAATGGTCTGACCCTGATCGGAGACGGAGAATCGCCGGTGATCTATGGATTTGATGAATTGCAGACCTTGCAGCTGATCGACCGGAGAGAGGTGCAGCTGACACTGGATCTCACCGCATATGACGCGCTCAGCGGTGTGGGGGAATTTTATCTGGAGATCGATAATCTGGACAACGGAGATTACCGGAAGCTGCTTCCGGATGATGCGGGGCATATCCGGATTGATCTCACGGCGGACGCGCCGCTGTTCAGCGGAGACTTTTCCGTGCGGGCTTATGCCGTTGACCATGTGGGAAACGAGCGCACGCTGACCTGTGCCACGATGGAGTTTGATTTGCAGGCTATCCTTGTGCACGCGCCCGATGCGCAGGAAATGGAACCGCGGGATGTACGGACGATCATGCCGGAGGAAGAACGATCGTTCAAGCGCGGGGAGAGTGCATGTCTGTTTCTGTCCAGCTGGGGATATGCGGATCGTGTGGAGGTGGAGTTCCCTGCGGAGCTTGCGGCACTCGATCCGGACCTGAACCATACCTACGTCTATGACATGGATCCGTCCTATCGCCATGACGAGGCGCTGCTGTTTGAGATTCCACTCTATGCGCCGCCGAACGGCAGTTATGAGATCACGGTCAGAGCGTACAAAAAGGACAAGATGCTGGAGCGACATCCGGCCTTTGCCGTCCTGGATGTGACGGGGAGCGTGCTGGATGAAGTCCACACCAGATTGCGGTGATCTGTATGGAGCAGATGACAATTTCAATCCTGCTTCGGATCATCGGACAATATTTGCTGGGAATCTGGGCGATACAGGTTTGCCTCTGGATTCTGTGGGAGATTGGCCAAAAAGATCCGGACTGGCACCTGCGCCTGTCCCGGCGGGAAAGAAGACTTTTGCTGTGGGCAGGAGGGCTGTCCGCGGCGGCGGTCGTCCGGGCGGAACCGGCCGCTGATATGGGCAGGACGATCCTGCTCGGCGCGTTCGCGGGCTGTCTTCTGACCGCCTGTGTGATGGATCTGAAGGAGCAAATGGTTTATCGCTATGTCTGGCTTGCGGCGTATATTGTCGTGGCGGCAATGGGGATGAGCTGTTTAAGGGCGCGCGGGGAGCTGTCAGCTTTCCCCGTGCGCGACCTGCTCCTTTTTTGCGTGCTGCAGTTTGCGCTGTTCGGACAGATGTACGGCCGGGCGGACTGCTTCGCGTTCTGCGGGTGTGCGGGCGTTTTGTGTACGGCAAACCGAGGCTTTGCAGACGATGTATTTCATATGGTGGTCACGTTTGGCCTTCTGACAGGCGTACAGCTTTTGCGGCGGACTGTAACCGCTGCGGGCAGGCTTAGGAAACCGGTGCCGATGCTCCCGTATATCACGGCCGGATTCTGGCTATGGGTTGATTTTGGACTGCGGAAATGATACAGTTAGGAAAAGACCTGTAATGTCGGACGGGAAGAGGAGGGTGCGCATGGCAGCTGGGTTTGATGGAAGAGATCCTGCGGGAGGGATCACAATTTCTCTGTGTATGATCGTCAAGAACGAAGAAAAGGTGTTGGCCCGTTGTCTGGACAGTGTGGCGGATCTGATGGATGAGATCATCATTGTGGATACCGGATCGACAGACCGCACCAAGGAGATTGCTGCGCGCTATACCGATCAGATCTATGATTTCGTCTGGATTGACGACTTCAGCGCGGCCAGAAATTATGCATTTTCCAAGGCGCATATGGAATATATTTATTCGGCGGATGCGGATGAAGTGCTCGACGCCGAGAACAGAGAGCGGTATCGTCTGCTCAAGGAGCGGCTGCTGCCGGAGATCGAGATTGTGCAAATGAAGTACGGCAACCAGCTGCAGTTCGGAACCGTCTATAATTTTGATGAGGAATACCGTCCCAAGCTGTTCAAGAGACAGCGGGAATTCGTGTGGCAGGAGCCGATCCATGAGACCATCCGGCTGGATCCGGTGGTCTATGACAGCGACATCGTGATCACGCATTTGCCGGAGAACAGCCATGCGGGCAGGGATCTGGCCAATTTCCGCAAACAGACCGGCCGGGGTGTACGGCTGTCGGCACATCTGCATGAAATGTATGCGCGCGAGTTGTTTGTGGCCGGATCGGATGAGGATTTTTTGCAGGCGGAGGACTTTTTCGCGCAGTCCGCGCGGGATACCGGACGAAGTCCCAAGGAGCTGACAGAAGCCTGCTGTGTGGTGGCCAGAGCGGCGAGACTGCGGGGAGACACAGTCACCTTTTTTAAACACGTATCCAAGTTGATCGCGGGAGAGGGCTGCTCGGAGATCTGCTGCGAGCTGGGAGATTTCTACGAAGGCATTGGCGATTATGAGGAGGCGGCGATCTGGTACTACAACGCGGCGTATGAGACGACGGCGGATATTGTGCTCGCGGCGCAGCAGGAGAGACCGCTTGCAGGGTTGGTGCGATGCTATGAGAAACTGGGCGAGCCGGAGCAGGCGGCGGCCTACAGAGCCGCCTTGCAGGCCGCAGTACAGACGGAAGCGTGATGAATCGCAGACGGTATTTCCGACGAAAGAATTGCTGGACGAATGATAACCGTCATGGTACAATACACAGGTATTGGCACAGGTAATTGCGAAACGCAGATTCTATATGAGTGTTATTGTGCACATTGTATATGCCATCGCAGGCACGCGTCTCGCAAAAGTAATCTTCGATTACTTTATGTAAAACGCAGCGGTACTAAGATCACAAAGTACGCGATCTAAGTGCCGGCGTTTTCCAAGCGCCTGCTTATGGAATATACAATATGCCCAATTCGATACTTCGCATATGGCGTTTCGCAAACGCCTAAGGTATTGGCATTGTGTGAGGAGAGAGAAACGACATGAAATGGGAAGAAAATGTGCGTAGGGTGGTACCTTACGTAGCCGGCGAACAGCCGCACAAACAGAAAATGATCAAGCTGAATACCAATGAATGTCCCTACCCGCCGGCCCCGGGTGTGGCAGAGCTCGCGAAGCAGTTGGACTGCGCGGCGCTCAGACGTTACCCGGATCCGAATACCACACCTCTGGTGGATGCACTGGCGGATTATTATCACGTGAATCGGGATCAGGTATTTGTCGGCGTGGGGTCGGACGATGTGATTTCCATGACGTTTATGACGTTTTTCAACAGTTCCAGGCCGATCCTGTTTCCGGATGTGACATATTCCTTCTATGATGTGTGGGCGGAGCTCTACCGGATTCCCTACAAGACCTGTGCACTGGATGCGGACTGGCATATCCGTCCGGAGGATTACCGTCAGGAAAACGGGGGGATTATTTTCCCCAATCCCAATGCGCCCACGGGTCTGCTGGAGCCGCTTAGCGTGGTGGAGGATATTCTGCGCCACAATCCGGATGTAGTGGTGATAGTGGATGAGGCGTATGTGGATTTCGGCGGGGAGAGTGCGTTGTCGCTCGTGGATCAATATGACAATCTGCTGGTGGTGCAGACCTTCTCCAAATCCAGGGCGATGGCGGGACTGCGGATCGGCTTTTGTATCGGCAATGCAAAACTGATCCGTTATCTGAACGATGTGAAGTTTTCTTTTAATTCCTACACGATGAATTATCCTTCGCAGCTGTTGGGTGTGGAGGCCGTGCGGGATGATACCTATTTTAAGGAGACCACGGGCAGAATTATCCGGACCAGAGAGCGGGTGAAGGAAGCGCTTCAGGAGTTGGGCTTTACGTTCCCCGACTCCAGGGCAAACTTTATTTTTGCCAGGCATGAGACGGTCTCCGGAGAGCAATTGTTTCTGGCGCTGCGCGAGGCGGATATCTATGTGCGCCATTGGAACAAGCCGCGAATCGGCGAATATCTGCGTATCACCGTAGGCACGGATGAGGAGATGGATGCGCTGCTGGCATTTTTGCGGGCGTATCTGCACAAAGAAGCTGTATGAAGACCGCACACGGATGCATATCGATTGTAAAAACAGATTGGAGTAAGAGATGCTGAAAAATTATATCATTATTTTCCTGATTTCCATGGTGCCGTTGATTGAGCTGCGCGGGGCGATCCCTTACGCAATAGGGTTTGGGTTGCCCTTGTTGCCCAGCTACATCATTTGTATCATCGGCAATATGATTCCGGTTCCCATCATATTTTTCTTCGCCAGAAAGGTGCTGGAATGGGGCGCGGATAAGCCGGTGATCGGCAGGTTTTTCACCTTCTGTCTGGAAAAGGGACATAGGGGCGGCGAGAAGCTGCAGGAAAAAGCGGGCAGAGGGCTCTTTGTGGCATTGCTTTTGTTTGTCGGGATCCCGCTTCCCGGAACCGGCGCCTGGACGGGCACGCTGGCGGCGAGCCTTCTGGATATGGATTTTAAGTCCAGTGTGACGGCGGTATTGCTCGGCGTGGTATTGGCGGGAATCATCATGGGACTTGTCAGCAGCGGTGTGTTTGGTGCATTGGGAGCGATATTCTGATGGCGAAGGTGTATGCTGATTTTGCGGAAGTGTATGATGAATTGATGGACGAGACGCCCTATGCGCAGTGGTGCGAGAATCTGACACAGCTGATCGCGCGCTACGGGGTCTCCAGACCGGTGGAGCGCAGGGGGATGCAGACCTGCGAACGCTCCGATGCGGACGCGCTTGCGTCAGAGCGGGATCTGGTGCTGGATCTGGGCTGCGGTACGGGCACGCTGACACAGTTGCTCTATACCAAGGGGTACGACATGATCGGCGTCGACAACGCGCCGGCCATGTTGAACATCGCCATGCGTAAACGGGAGGAGAGCGGCGCGGACATTTTGTATTTGCTGCAGGATATGCGGGATCTGGAACTGTACAGCACGGTGGGAACGGTGATCAGTGTCTGTGATTCCGTCAATTATATACTTGCAGAAGAGGAGCTGCTCGAGGTGTTTCGTCTGGTGAACAATTATCTGTACCCGGGCGGCGTTTTTATTTTTGACTTTAATACTGTGTATAAGTATCGCACAGTCATCGGAGACACGGTGATCGCGGAGAACCGTGAGGATTGCAGCTTTATCTGGGAGAATTTCTACGACGAGGAGAGCTGTGTGAATCAGTACGATGTGACGGTGTTTGTGCAGGAGGGGCGCGCGGAGGACCAGACGTCGGAGGCGGAGGCGGACGATCTGTTCCGGCGGTTTCGGGAGACCCATCTGCAGAGAGGATACACGCTGACACAGATGGAAACGCTGATCCGCATGGCTGGTATGGAGTTCGTGCGGGCACTGGATGCGGACAGTCTGCAGGAGGTCACCGACGAGAGCGAACGGATCTATGTGGTGGCCAGAGAACATGGGAAAAGTAAGGCGGTGGAACCAAATGGGTGATTATATGGTGCGGGCGACGGCGGCGGACGCCCAGATCAGAGCCTTCGCGTGTACGACCAGAGAACTGGTGGAGCAGGCGCGGAAGGCACACAATACAAGCCCGGTTGTGACAGCGGCACTCGGCAGGCTGCTGAGCGCGGGCGCCATGATGGGCAGTATGCTGAAAGGGACGCAGGATCTCATGACGATACAGATCAAGGGAGACGGACCGGTGGGCGGACTGACTGTCACAGCGGATGCGCAGGGACATGTCAAGGGATACGCGAATGTGCCGGATGTCATTCTGCCGGCGAACAAGATCGGAAAACTGGATGTCGGCGGCGCCGTGGGCAGCGGCTATGTCAGCGTCATCAAGGATATGGGATTAAAGGAACCCTATGTGGGACAGACACAGCTACAGACGGGGGAGATTGCGGAAGACCTCACCTACTATTTTGCAGTGTCTGAGCAGGTGCCGTCCAGCGTGGGGCTCGGCGTGCTCATGGAGCGGGACAATACGGTGCGTCAGGCGGGCGGTTTTATCGTACAGCTGATGCCCTTCGCAGATGAGCAGGTGATCGCGCGTCTGGAGGACAATCTGCAGAAAATTGCGCCTGTGACCACGATGCTGGATGCGGGTAATACGCCGGAGCAGATGCTGGAGATTTTGTTGGATGGCCTTTCCCCGGAGATCACGGATACGATGCCCTGCAGCTTTACCTGTAACTGTGATAAACACAGGGTGGAGAAGGCGCTTGTCAGTATCGGCAAAAAGGAATTGCAGGACATGATCGACGAAGGCAAGGAGATTGAGGTGAACTGCCATTTCTGCAACAAGAATTATGTGTTCTCGGTGGAGGAGCTACAGGCACTTTATAAGCGCTCCCGATAGATGCTTTGCGACAGAAAAACAGGGACATGGGATTGACCGCGGTCCCTGTTTTTATTGTGCCGACCGGCTCCTGACGACCTTAGTCGGCAATGGCTACAGGCTGCGCTTTCTGCACAGCGCTTTTGATGGCTTCCAGCAATACGAGAGACGTGTATTTGCTCTCCGATGCATACCGGATGTCGGAGAAGGATTGGGTCTCGTAGATCTGCTCACGGATGGAGGAAAGTGTGGGCGATAAAAGAGGATACATGGTCGTCACCGCTTCGCTCGGATCCACCAGTCGGATGGAGGTGATTGCCTCCTGATTGACAATGACTTCCACATCCAGCGTCTGGTTGCCCAGGGAAAGCTCTGTCGTGTAGATCCCGGGTATGTATGTGCTTGCAGAGGAGTCTGTGGGGATTGTGGTATCCGTCTCGACAGGAGGTGTGGTGCTCTCGTCAACTGCCTTGTCCGGCAGAAACATGATGAGCATCAGAACGATGAAGAGAATGCCTAAGGCGGCGAAGATGCCTGTATAGATCAGTTCTTTCATGTGAAGTACGACGATTTTGGTCTTTGCACT
Source organism: Lachnospiraceae bacterium (assembly GCA_017480445.1). Classification (GTDB taxonomy): domain Bacteria; phylum Bacillota; class Clostridia; order Lachnospirales; family Lachnospiraceae; genus Acetatifactor. Next base: position 23,097 of record JAFVAO010000047.1, on the reverse strand, counting down.
CATGTACGGTTCTCCCTGGCCCCCAGAGTGTCCGGGGGCATTTGCTTTTTTCTAAACATATGAGTGCAGGGAAACGTTTATGCAAGATAAAAATGGTTTTATTCTTTCCGGGAATCCCAAAGTCCCTGAGCATACGCCAGCAGACGCGCTTTGTTCTTGGTGCCGAGGCGCGAGTAAAAGTAGATCAGTTTGTTTTTCTGTTCCGAATCACCGGAGTCACCTTCCGTGTCAAGCGGCATATGCCGCACATTGGAAAGGCCCATGATATAGTCCATGCTGGCGTCGAACAGCTCCGACATTTTCATCAGCGCAGAAAGACTGGGCATATGGCGGTCATGCTCATAGGCGCTGATTGTCTCCTGTGTCACACCGAGCGCAATGCTCAGCTGCAACTGTGTGATCTTCTTTTCTGTTCTTAACTCTTTTATGCGATTACTCAATGGTTGATCCTCTTTGGTATGTCAGATATAAAATTCATTCGCACAGAGACCGGTTCGGGTCAAAATATGGTTTTAACCAATCCCTGCCCCTATTATAAACAAAACAGAAGCCTGCAATACAGCATAGAATGGTTGTAATATGTCTTGAAACTGTTTTGAAGCGATAAAGATGAGCGGCTTTAGTATAAATGCAGCGGTGGAGTTCGTTCCAGAATAGTAAATATATGTACTAGCAGCAAGGAGGGCAGGCAGGAGGAATTGTGCATTCTGCCTTGACATTTTTGTGCAGAAATACTAAGATAACATATAGAACAAGGGTGTTCTTACGTGCAAGGGTAAGAGCGCCCTTTTTTGCACTCGAATCATTATAGGAAATTGCGTCCGCTGGGACGTATGCGAATCGGGGATGCCCGGAGAAAGGCAGGTAAAGATGAACCATTATACCAGAGACGATATTATCCGTTTGGTGGAGGAAGAGGATGTGGAGTTTATCCGTCTACAGTTTACGGATATGTTTGGCAACTTAAAAAATGTGGCGATCACCGCAAGTCAGCTGCAGCGTGCATTGAACAACCAGTGTATGTTTGACGGGTCCGCCATCGATGGGTTTGTGCGGATCGAGGAGTCAGATATGTATCTGTATCCGGATTGCAGTACCTTTGAGATCTTTCCATGGAGGCCGCAGCAGGGCAAAGTGGCCAGAATGCTGTGCGATGTCTATCATCCGGACGGAAAGCACTTTGAGGGGGATCCCAGATATATCCTGCAGCGGGCGGTGCAAAAGGCAGCGGAGCTTGGCTATACGTTCCAGGTGGGACCGGAGTGCGAGTTTTTCCTCTTTAACACGGACGAGGATACGATGCCGACCACCGAGACCAACGAGCAGGCCGGATACTTTGACATTGGGCCGCTGGATTTCGGGGAGAACGCAAGGCGTGACATGGTCATGACACTGGAGGACATGGATTTCGTGGTGGAGGCGTCCCATCATGAGATGGCCCCGGCGCAGCATGAAATTGATTTCCAGTATGACGAGGCTCTGCAGACGGCAGACAATATCATGACCTTCAAGCTGGCGGTGCGCACCATCGCCAGACGCCACGGACTGCACGCAACCTTCATGCCCAAGCCCAAGTCCGGTGTCAACGGTTCCGGCATGCATATCAATATGTCATTGCACAGGGACGGCAAAAATGTGTTTGCGGATGCACAGGATGAGCTCGGATTGAGTAAGGAGGCATATTGGTTCATCGGCGGTCTGATGAAGCATATCAAGGGCATGGCGGCCATCACGAATCCGCTGGTGAATTCCTATAAGCGTCTGGTGCCGGGATTTGAGGCGCCGGTTTACATTGCGTGGAGCACCACCAATCGAAGCCCGCTGATCAGGATTCCCATGGTGGCGGGGGAGGGAACCCGGGTGGAACTGCGCAGTCCGGATTCCGCCGCCAATCCCTATCTGACCCTGGCTGTCTGCCTGATGGCAGGACTTGACGGGATCAGGAATCAGATCATGCCGCCTGCGCGCGTGAGTGGGAATATCTTTGCCATGACGGACGAGGAGCGGGAGCAGGCCGGCATCGAACATCTGCCCTCCAGTCTGGCGGAGGCGCTGGATGAGTTGGAGCGGGACACCTATATCTGCGATGTGCTGGGCGGTCATCTGGCGCCGAAGTACATTGCGGCAAAGCGCGAGGAGTGGAACCGCTATCGCGCAGAGGTTTCCCGGTGGGAGATCACAGAGTACCTCAATAAATATTAAAAGGCCTGCGGAGAGACTTCGGATCGGGACGCATTTGAAAAATCGGGAGAGGAGGTGGGCATTTGACGAACGTGATTGTGGCGCTGTCGAAATTGGATGACGCCAAGAATATCAAAAATATTCTGGTGCGAAACGGCATCTCGGTGACCGGTATTACCACAACGGGCGCACAGGCTTTGAGTCAGGCGGACGGATTGCACGACGGCATTCTGATCTGCGGCTACAAGCTGGCGGATATGATGTATGATCAGTTGCAGGAATGCCTGCCGAACGGTTTCGAAATGCTGCTTTTGGCATCGCAGGCGGTGGTGAGTGAGTGTTACGGCAACAATATCGTCTGTCTCTCCATGCCGCTCAAAGTGCACGATCTGATTGACACCGTCAATATGATGTCTGATAATATTGAGAGAAGGCGCAGGAGAAAACGCCTGCAGCCGAAAGTGCGCACGCCCGAGGAGGAAGCGGATATCCGGGCGGCGAAGGCACTCCTCATGGAACGGAATCATATGACGGAAGAGGAAGCCCACCGCTATCTGCAAAAAAGCAGTATGGACAGCGGGACCAATATGGCGGAGGCGGCACAGATGGTGCTGACCATGTTGTCAAAATAGAAAGGAATCATACAATCATGAAATTTACCAAGATGCAGGGTTGCGGCAACGACTATGTATACGTGAACGGATTTACGGAAAAGGTGCCGGCGGAGCAAAAGCCGGAGCTGGTGCGGAAACTCAGCGACCGGCATTTCGGCATTGGCGGTGACGGCGTCATTTTTATCAATCCCGCCGAGGAAGCGGATTTTGAGATGGAGATGTACAATGCGGACGGGAGCCGCTCCGAAATGTGCGGAAACGGGATCCGCTGTGTGGCGAAATACGTGTATGACAAAGGGCTGACCGATGCGGAACACATTTCGATTGTCAGCGCCGGCAAGATCAAATATCTGGATCTGACCATCGAGGGGAAGACTGAGACATCCAGAGGCAGTGTGCGCATGGTGCGCGTAAATATGGGCAGTCCGATTCTGACGCCGGAGCAGATTCCGGTGCGATGTGCAGCGGAGGCGCAGCAGGCGGTGCAGGTACCCATCGAGGTCGCGGGACAGACCTATTATATGACCTGTGTGTCCATGGGGAACCCGCATGCGGTTGTGTTTATGGATCACGTGGCGGATCTGGCGATTGAGCAGGTGGGACCGCACTTTGAACATCATGCGGCGTTTCCCAATCGCACCAACACAGAGTTTGTGGAGGTGATCGACAGGCAGCATGTCTTCATGCGCGTGTGGGAGCGCGGCACCGGGGAGACGCTCGCCTGCGGTACCGGCTGTTGTGCGACGGCGGTGGCCTGCGTGCTGAACGGCCTGACGGATACGGAGATCACCGTGCAGGTGCTGGGCGGTGCGCTGCAGATCAAATGGGACAGAGAACAGGATCTGGTCTATATGACGGGACCGGCGGAGATTGTATTCGACGGGGAAGTGGATGTGCCGTAGAAGCACATTCGCCAAAAGATGCGCGCAGGGCAGATATCTGGGCGCAGGCATAAGGACACATGGAAAGGACGGGATAAAAGATGTTTCAGATCAATGAGAATTACTTAAAATTACCGGGGAGTTATCTGTTTTCTACAATCGGCAAAAAAGTGAACGCCTATGCGGCGGCGCATCCGGATGCAAAGATCATCCGCCTGGGGATCGGCGATGTGACGCAGCCTTTGGCGCCGGCGATCATAGAGGCGCTGCACAAGGCGGTGGATGAGATGGGCGCCGCCGAGACATTTCGCGGCTATGCGCCGGATCTGGGATATGAATTCCTGCGCAGCACCATTGCGGAGTATGATTACAAGGCGCGCGGATGCCATGTGGAGGCGGACGAAATTTTTATCTCCGACGGTGCCAAAAGTGATTCCGGCAATATTCAGGAGATCTTTGGGACAGGCAATCGGATCGCCGTGTGCGACCCGGTGTATCCGGTGTATGTGGATTCCAATGTGATGGCGGGGCGGACGGGCACCTATGATCCGGACAAAGAGACCTGGTCGGATGTGATCTATATGCCTTGTGTGGCGGAGAATGGCTTTGCACCGGAACTGCCGAAGGAGACGCCGGACATGATCTATCTGTGCTTTCCCAACAATCCCACGGGTGCGACGATCACGAAGGCACAGCTGCAGGAGTGGGTGGATTATGCGAACAAGGTAGGTGCGGTGATCATTTATGACGCAGCCTATGAGGCATATATTTCCGAGGCGGATGTGCCTCACAGTATCTATGAGTGTGAAGGCGCCAGAACCTGCGCCATCGAGCTGCGTTCTTTTTCCAAAAATGCGGGCTTTACCGGCGTGCGCCTGGGCTTCACGGTGGTGCCCAGAGATCTGAAATGCGGCGATGTGGCGCTGCATGGCCTGTGGGCGAGACGGCACGGCACGAAGTTTAACGGTGCGCCTTATATCGTGCAGCGGGCCGGAGAAGCTGTGTATTCCGAGGCGGGCAAGGCGCAGCTCAAGCAACAGGTCGCTTACTACATGAACAACGCCCGGTATATTTTGACCGGACTGCGTGAAGCCGGCTACACCGTGTCCGGCGGCGTGAATGCGCCGTATATCTGGCTGAAGGCGCCGAAGGGCATGACAAGCTGGGAATTTTTTGACTATCTGCTGGAGACCGTGCATGTGGTAGGAACGCCGGGAGCCGGTTTTGGTCCCAGCGGAGAAACCTACTTCCGCCTGACTGCATTCGGAAGCTACGAAAATACGGTGGAAGCGGTAGAAAGGATCAAGAACATTTGATCCGATCAAGAACATTTGATGCACTTGTGACAGGTGATATGCCGTTCGGTTTGTGTCAAAGTGAGAGGCGGGCAAAGGGCGCCGAAAGGAGCAGGGGAAATGATAACGGATGAGACCATAGCGAAGATTGCACTTCTGGCGAAGCTTGAGCTCTCGGAGACAGAGCGTGAGCAGGCAAAGCAGGATATGCGCAAGATGCTCGGTTATATCGACCTTATGAACGAACTGGATACAGCGGAGACAGAACCGATGTCCCACGTGTTCTCGGCGGAAAATGTGTTCCGGGAGGATGTTGTGGTGAATGGAGATATGCGGGAGGAGATGCTGGCGAACGCGCAGCTTGTGAAGGATGGCATGTTTGTGGTGCCGCAGACATTTGAAGGGTAGAGAACATGGACATTTTGCAATACACTGCCGTGGAACTGGCGGAGTGCATAAGACATAGAAAAATCGGAACCGTGGAGGCGTTGGAGGCTGTCTGGCAAAGGATAGACGCAGAGGAAGCAAAGTGGAATTGTTACATCACGGTTGAGCGGGAGAAGGCACTGAAGCGGGCTGCAACACTGCAAAGGAGGATTGAAGCGGGCGAGCAGATAGGACCGTTTGCGGGGGTGCCTTTTGCTGTGAAAGACAATCTCTGTACAAAAGGCATCCGCACCACCTGCGGCTCCAGAATGCTGGAACAATTTGTGCCGACATACAGTGCTGCGGCGGTAGAACGTCTGGAGGCAGCAGGGGCAGTCATCATCGGCAAGACCAATATGGATGAATTCGCCATGGGGAGTACCACGGAGACTTCTTATTTTGGTGTCACCCACAATCCCTGCGATCCGGCGTGTGTGCCGGGGGGATCCTCCGGCGGATCCGCGGCGGCAGTCGCGGCGGGAGAGTGCTTTGCGGCACTGGGGACGGACACCGGGGGATCTGTGCGGCAGCCGGCATCGCACTGTGGTGTGGTGGGGTTGAAGCCTACCTACGGAACCGTGTCACGGTATGGCTTGGTGTCATACGCCTCCTCCATGGATCAGATCGGACCGCTGGGGAGAGATGTGCGGGATTGTGCGGCGATCCTGGATGTGATCGCAGGACGGGATGACAGAGATGCCACATCGGTTGACCGTGGAGAGCAGACCGGTTTCAAGGCTGCGCTGCGGCAGGATGTGGAAGGAATGCGGATCGGGGTGCCTGCGGATTATTTCACGGAAGGTCTGCAGCCGGGTGTGCGGAAGGCTGTACAGGATGCGGCAGAGGTATTCCGGGCAAACGGGGCAGTGGTGGAGTATTTTGATCTGGGTCTCACACAGTATGTTGTGCCGGCGTATTATACCATTGCTGCGGCAGAGGCTTCTTCCAATCTGGAGCGGTTTGACGGGATCAAGTATGGATACCGTGCACAGGATATCGGAACGCTCCATGCCCTATATCAAAAGACGCGTTCGGAAGGGTTCGGAGCTGAGGTGAAACGCAGGATTCTGCTGGGAACCTTTGTGCTGAGCACCGGCTATTATGACGCGTATTATCTGAAGGCGCAGCGGGTGAGAACCCGGATCCGCAGAGCATTTGACGAGGCGTTTGCCAACTATGATGTCCTGCTCGGGCCGGTTGCCCCGACTACGGCGCCGCGGCTCGGTGAGAGCCTGTCGGATCCGCTGCAGATGTATCTGCAGGATATCTATACCATCTCCGCGAATCTGACGGGGATGCCGGCGATCAGCGTTCCCTGCGGAACGGATGAGAAGGGGCTTCCCGTCGGCTTGCAGCTGATGGGGGATCGCCTGGCGGAAGGAACGCTCCTGCGGGCGGCCTATACCTATGAACAGGCTGTGAAGACGGAGAGAGAGAGGAACGTTTCTGACAAAGAAAGAGGATAGAGCATGGCGAATGTATATGAAACGGTCATCGGGCTGGAGGTTCATGTAGAGCTTGCCACCCAAACCAAGATTTTCTGCGGTTGTTCCACGGCGTTCGGCGGCGCGCCCAACACGCACACCTGCCCGGTGTGCACCGGCATGCCGGGAACTCTTCCCGTTTTGAACAGGCAGGTGGTGGAGCATGCGATTGCGGTGGGACTTGCCACGAATTGCAGTATTGCGGCACATTGCAGATTTGACCGTAAAAATTATTTTTATCCGGACAATCCGCAAAACTATCAGATTTCCCAGCTTTATCAGCCCATCTGCAGGGACGGGTATGTGGAGATCGACGTGCAGACGCCGGAGGGAGATAGACGGGATGCGGCGGAGACGGACAACAGAAAGCGTGTCCGCATCCATGAGATTCACATGGAGGAGGATGCGGGAAAGCTGATACACGACGGGGAGAGCGGACGTTCGCTTGTGGATTATAATCGGGCGGGTGTGCCGCTCATCGAGATCGTGTCGGAGCCGGACATGCGCAGTGCGGAGGAGGTCATTGCGTATCTGGAGAAGCTGCGCACCACCATACAGTATCTCGGGGCGTCGGACTGTAAGCTCCAGGAGGGCTCCATGCGCGCAGACGTCAATCTGTCCGTGCGGGAGGTTGGCGTGCAGACCCTTGGCACGCGCACAGAGATGAAAAATCTGAATTCCTTTCATGCAATCCGCAATGCCATTGCGGGGGAGCGGGAGCGCCAGATCCGACTGCTGGAGGCCGGGGAGCAGGTGGTCCAGGAGACCAGACGCTGGGACGACGCCAAGGGAGTCTCCTACTCCATGCGTTCCAAGGAGGATGCACAGGATTACCGGTATTTTCCTGAGCCGGATCTGGCGCCGCTGCACATTGACGATACATGGATCGCACAGATCCGCGCAAGACAGCCGGAGCTGCGCGAAGCGCGGATGGAGCGCTATCAGCGAACCTATGCCCTGCCGATGTATGATATCCGTCTGCTGACAGACTCCAAACAGCTGTCGGATCTGTTTGAGGAGACGGTGGCCTGCGGTGCGCAGCCCAAGAAGGTGTCCAACTGGCTGATGGGTGAGGCGTTGCGGCTTCTGCGGGAGCGGGATATGGATCCGGAGGAGATCTGTTTTACACCGGAGCATCTCGCGGCGCTGATCGGACTTGTGGAACAGAAAGAGATTACCAACACCGTGGCCAAGGAAGTCTTTGCGGTGATGTTTACGCAGGGCGTCGATCCGAGACGTTATGTGGAGGAAAACGGTCTGAAGACCTTGCAGGATGCAGATGCGCTGCGGCGAGTCGCAGCGCAGGTGCTGGCAGACAATCCGCAGTCGGTGGCGGATTATCGGAACGGAAAAGAGAAAGCGATCAGCTTTCTGGTGGGACAGACGATGAAAGCGATGAAGGGACAGGCGGATCCGCTGAAAGTGAGGGAGATCCTTCAATCAATGCTGTAACAGATATTCGATGAAAGCGATATCATAGTCGATGTGCGGGGAGTTGATGTAGATCCCCAGCGCGATGCCCTTGTCTGCATCTTTGAAATAATAGGTGGATTGCAGCGTTTCACTGCTTTCCACATAGATTGCGATGGGAATGGGATCCCGCATGTCTTCCGGATGTCTCGGATCCAGGGGGACGATGGGCTCCGGCTCGCCGGTGCCTGCGGCGCTCTGAGCGTCGATGGCCTCTTGGATGAGCGCCCCGTCCACATAGTAGAGATATGGTGCATAGGCTTCCAGCTGCGCTGTTGTCAGCACCTCGCGCAGATCCTTAAAAAAGATGCCGTTGGCAAAATGTGCGAACTCTTCTCCGGTTCCCAGCATCACATTCAACAGACCGGCACCGGCGAAGGTTTCCAGCTTCTGAGAGGTGAGATAGGAGGTCTCGTCCACCTGATCCAGCTTATAATACATGACCGTGTCGAACGTGATCTTCGATTTGGCTAAATCGATGCCGGCGGCATCGGCATATTCCTGAATAAATGCCTGCTCTGTGTTGTCGTAGGGGGAGCAGTTCAACATGGCCGCGTAGAACGCGGTCTCTTTGTTGGTGAAAAATTTGAACAGTAACAGCAGAATAAACGACGCCGCCAGCACGGTGATGATGAGCGGCGTGCGGTAGTAATCCTTGAAGTACTGATATTTTTGTTTGAACGTTCCCTGTTTGATGGATTCCCGCTCCTCGCGGAATTCGTCCATGACGGGCATTGTGATCCCACCTTTCTGTTGCAGTAATATCACTATAATGATTTTTGACCGGAAAGTCAATGAATCCTTGCAACTTGTTTTTGGATGGTATATCATAATACATATGGGAAAACGGGGAAGTGAAGGAAAGGAAGTAAGAGACAATGAATGATACCTATGTGGAGTGCCTGGTGCAGGCAAAACGCTCGGGAAAGGCCAGAGCGCTTACGGTGGGACTGATCGTTTTGACGGTGCTTCTGGCGCTTGCAATGTTCGCGATTCCTGCGACACTGCTACTCGCAGTGCTCACGGGAGTGGGTGCGTATTTTGCCAATCTGTATTCCCATGTGGAATATGAGTATCTCTATCTCGACAGAGAGATCACGGTGGACAAGATCATGGCACAGTCCGGCAGAAAACGGGTGGCAACCTACAGCCTTGACCGGCTGGAGGTGTTTGCGCCGATCAAGTCCTGGCATCTGGATGCGTTCAGAAACCGCGATGTGAAGACGGTGGATTACAGCATCGGGGAGGAACTGCAGCCGGATGAGCGCTATGTAATGTATTACGAAGGAGGAGCGCGGGTGTTGTTCAGCCCGTCGCAGGAATTTGTGGCAGCGCTCAAAAATGTTGCGCCGCGCAAGGTTTTTTCGGACTGATCAAGGCCGCGGACAATATCGAAAAAATATATGGCTGACATCGGGAAAATAGTTCTTGACAGTGTCTGGAAAGTCTGTTAAACTCATGAGAAATTATTCTTTAACCAAACAAAAAATACAGATAAGGAGGAACGAAAATGGGACAGATTATTGGTGAAGGCATTACCTTTGATGATGTGCTGCTGGTACCGGCATACTCACAGGTGATCCCCAACGAGGTGGATCTCACCACTTGGCTGACCAAGTCGATCAAGCTGAACATTCCGATGATGAGTGCAGGAATGGATACCGTTACGGAGCACCGCATGGCGATTGCCATGGCGAGACAGGGTGGTATCGGCGTGATTCATAAGAACATGACGATCGAGGCGCAGGCGGAAGAGGTTGATAAGGTAAAGCGTTCGGAAAACGGTGTCATCACTGATCCCTTTTCACTGACTCCGGAGCATACATTGGCAGACGCGGATGCATTGATGGCGAAGTTTCGTATCTCCGGCGTGCCCGTGACCGAGGGGCGCAAGCTGGTCGGCATCATCACCAACCGCGATCTGAAGTTTGAGACAGATTTCACCAAAAAGATCAAGGAGTCCATGACCAGCGAGGGACTGATCACCGCGCCGGAGGGGACAACCCTTGAGGAGGCCAAAAAGATTCTTGCGGCGGCGCGCAAGGAGAAGCTGCCGATCGTGGACGACGACTTCAACCTGAAGGGACTCATCACCATCAAGGACATCGAGAAGACGGTGAAGTACCCGCTCGCTGCCAAGGATGCGCAGGGAAGACTCCGCTGCGGTGCCGGCGTCGGCATCACAGCGAATGTACTGGATCGCGTGGAAGCTTTGGTGGCAGCGAAGGTGGATGTGATCGTACTGGATTCAGCCCATGGACATTCCCAGAACGTGCTGAACTGCCTGAAAATGATCAAAGAGAAATATCCGGAGCTGCAGGTGATCGCCGGCAATGTGGCGACGGGGGATGCGACCCGCGCACTGATCGAGAACGGAGCGGACGCAGTCAAGGTGGGCATCGGCCCCGGCTCCATCTGCACCACCCGTGTGGTTGCAGGTATCGGCGTGCCGCAGATTACGGCGATTATGGATTGTTATCGCGTGGCGAAGGAATACGGCATCCCCATTATCGCGGACGGCGGCATCAAGTACTCCGGTGATATCACCAAGGCGATCGCGGCCGGCGGAAATGTCTGCATGATGGGCAGCATGTTTGCCGGATGCGAGGAGAGCCCGGGAGAATATGAGCTGTTCCAGGGCAGAAAATATAAAGTGTACCGCGGTATGGGCTCCATCGCGGCGATGGAGAACGGTTCCAAGGATCGCTATTTCCAGACCAACGCCAAGAAACTGGTGCCCGAGGGCGTCGAGGGACGTGTGGCATACAAGGGCAGCGTGGAGGACACCGTGTTCCAGCTGATGGGCGGTCTGCGCGCCGGCATGGGATACTGTGGTGCGGCCAACATCGAGACCCTGAAGGAGAACGGCAAGTTTGTGAAGATCTCTGCGGCATCCCTGAAGGAGAGTCATCCCCACGATATCCACATCACGAAGGAAGCACCCAACTACAGCGTGGATGAATAATTGTATACAGAGTTGCAAAGTTCCCGCAGGTTCCCCTGCGGGACTTTTTTTCAAAAAAATTGCATTATAAATGTACAAGCAACACAAAATGTGGTAAAATATGGGTAAATAATGCCTAATAGTTGGAGGCGGTTGCGCGCGTATGTCATTACAACAGTTGATTGACAGGGATGAGTTGCAGATGCTGCAGAACGAATTGTGCAGAGTTGCCGGCGTTTATGCCTGTTGTGCGAATCGGAAAAAAGAATCCATAACGGAATTGTCGAACACGGGCTCCGGTGTGTTTGAAGGCTTGTCGCGGGATGAGCTTCAGACATTGCGGAGGTCTCCTTATGCCCAGCGGGTGCTGGAACGTGTGGAGCCGGACAGTCTGGAGGACACGGCGGTGGAACCGTTCCCGGGCGGCAGGGTAGCGGCGCTCTCCATCACGCTGGAGGGAGAGTTTTTGTTTTATTGGATCCTGTTTGACTGCTCCAACCGCGAGGAGGGCAAGTTCGCCCAGGTGCTCGATCTGATCCGGGATACAAGCCTGGCGCTGTACCGGACGAAGCTGGCGCATTTAAACGCGGAGCAGGAGACGAAAAAGAGTATTCAGGCACAGCAGGAGCTGACCAGACAGATGGAGCGCATCGAGGCGACCACAGGCTTGGTTCAGCTGTTGGACAGTGACGAACAGATTGAGGTCGTGATGGAGAAATGGCTGCGCACGCTGGGAGAGCAGCTGCAGGTAGAGTCTGCGGAGCTCTTTCAGGTGAACAACAATGAGCGCACCATGAATCTTCTGGCACAGTGGTGCAACCGGGGCGTGATCGCGCCGTTTGACCGGATCACCGGACTGGATGCGGGCGTGCTCTTTCAGACGGAGAAGCCGCTGGTATTCTCCACCGGAACGATTCCCGGCGAGCATATGTGGGAGGCCAATTATTACGGCTGGTCCGCGGTCATGGTATTCCCGGTATTAAAGCAGGACAACGGCAGCAACATGGTGCTCACGGTGGAGTACCGGAACGGCTATCACAACTGGGAGTCCAGTGAGATCAAGTTTGCCGCGGATGTGGTGAAGGTGCTGCAGAGTATCCTGACGCGCCGGATCCAGAAGAACTCCATCACCGGCTCGCATGTGGCGGTGGAGACGATCCTGGACTATGTGGGCACCTGCATCTATGTGCGGGACAAGAGCACCGGCAGACAGGTGTTTGCCAACAAAAAACTGAAAAATACATTTTCCGCCGAACTGGAGAACCGGACGCTGGATGCGCTGGTTGAACAGGGCTTACAGTATGGTATGAGCGGCGGCACCTCCGAGATCTTTCACGAGGAGAGGAGCCGCTGGTACGAGATGACCTACAAGGATACCACCTGGGTGGACGGCAAAGCAGTCACCCTGTACTCGCTGTATGACATCACGGACCGCAAGCTGTACCAGCGCAAGGTGGAACAGCAGGACTACACGGATTTCCTGACGGGACTCTACAATCGGATGTGTTGTGAGCGGGATCTGGCGCGCTGTATTGAAGAGGCACAGAAACAGCGCAAAATCGGCGCGATTCTATATCTGGATCTGGATGATTTTAAACATATCAACGACGGACTGGGACATCAGTACGGCGACGTGCTGCTGCGGTCTGTATCCCAGGCACTGCAGTCGGTGCGGGGACTGGCGGGCAGATGCTACCGCATGGGCGGCGACGATTTTGTCCTGCTCATTTCCCCGGAGGTATACGACGGGTTCCCGCAGATGCTGCAGGACATTCAGGCGCTTTTTGAGAAGCCGTGGATGCTAAAGGATACAGAATATCCCTGTACGGCCAGCATGGGGTTGGTGACGTTCCCGGATCATGGAGAACAGGTGGCGGAGCTGATCAAAAAAGCGGACATTGCCATGCGGGAGGCCAAGAGAAACGGCAAGAACCAACTCTCCGAGTACAGCGACAGTCTGCGCTCCGAATCCGGCAGGATGCTCGACATGGAGAGAAATATGCAGGATGCGGCGCAGGAGGGCTGCGACGAGTTTGAAATTTACTTCCAGCCGATCATGGATACACAGAGAGACAAGCCTGAATGTGCGGGCGCGGAGGCGCTGCTTCGCTGGAACAGTGCAAGGCAGGGCATCATTGCACCGGCAGACTTCATTCCGCTTGCCGAATATCTGGGCTTTATCCAGCCCATCGGCAGTCATGTGCTGGCGGAGGCCTGCAAATACTGCAGGAGATGGAATGAGGACGGACGTCCGGATTTCCGTGTACACGTGAATCTGTCCATGGTGCAGCTTCTGCAGAATAATATTGTGGACGAAGTGGAACGCGCGCTGCATGAGACAGGACTGCGGCCGTCGAATCTGGTGCTGGAGGTCACGGAGAGTCTGGCGATCAATGACATCGGCAGAATGAAAGAGATCCTGGGACGCATGAAGGATCTGGGCGTCAAGATCGCGCTGGACGACTTCGGCACGGGGTACGCTTCCCTCAGTCACATTCGGGAGCTTCCCGTTGATCTGATCAAGGTGGATCAGAGCTTTGTGAAGGAACTGGCGGAGGACGCCTACGCCCAGTCCTTTATCCGGATGGTGGCAGAGCTTGCCCGCACCATCGGCGTGAGCGTCTGCGCGGAGGGCATCGAGGGACCGGCACAATACAAGAAGCTGTACGGCATGCATGTGCGTTACGTGCAGGGCTATTATTTTGACAAGCCCATGCCCAGAAAACAATTTGAAGAAAAGTATGTTTTATAAAACAGGAGGATGAAACAATGGTATCACTGGAACAGGAATTGAAAGGCAATGCTTATCCCGGAAGAGGAATCGTCATCGGGCGAAGCGCGAACGGCAACTATGCGGTGACGGCTTATTTTATCATGGGCAGAAGCTCCAACAGCCGCAACCGTGTCTTTGTGACAGAGGGAGAGGGGATTCGCACAGAGGCGTATGATCCGTCCAAGCTGGAGGATCCGAGCCTGATCATTTACGCGCCGGTACGCGTGTTGGGCAATGATACGATTGTGACCAACGGCGACCAGACGGACACCATTTACGACGGCTTGCAGGCGGGCAAAACCTTTGAACAGTCTTTGAGAACGCGGGAATTTGAGCCGGACGGCCCGAATTTTACGCCGCGCATATCCGGTGTCATGCATGTGGAAAACGGCAAATACGACTATGCGATGTCCATCTTAAAGAGCAATAACGGAGATCCGGATTGCTGCAACCGCTACACCTACACCTACGACAATCCCAAGGCCGGCGAAGGACGTTTCATCCACACCTATATGCACGACGGCAATCCGCTGCCGAGCTTTTACGGCGAGCCGAAGGAAGTTGAGATTCCGGATGATATGGAGCAGTTCACCCGGCTTGTCTGGAACAGCCTGAACGAGGACAACAAGGTATCGCTGTTCGTGCGCTATATCAACATCGCCGACGGCACCTATCGCACACAGATCCTGAATAAAAATCAATAAGCACAGAGCAAAAGGAGAGTAATCATGAACGAAATGGAATTGAAATACGGTTGTAACCCCAATCAGAAGCCTTCCCGCATCTTCATGGAGGACGGCAGCGAGCTTCCGGTCACAGTGCTGAACGGCAAGCCCGGCTATATTAACTTTCTGGATGCGTTTAACGGTTGGCAGCTGGTGAAGGAGCTCAAGGAGGCGACGGGCCTTCCCGCTGCGACTTCCTTTAAGCATGTGTCTCCCGCAGGTGCGGCGGTCGGACTGCCGTTAGACGAGACGCTGGCGAAGATTTATTGGGTCGATGATCTGGGAGAGCTCTCTCCGCTCGCCTGCGCTTATGCGAGAGCAAGAGGCGCGGACAGAATGTCCTCCTTCGGAGATTTCATCGCACTCTCCGATGTCTGTGACGCAGACACCGCGAAACTGATCAAGAGAGAGGTGTCCGACGGCGTGATCGCGCCCGGCTATACGGACGAGGCGCTGGAGATTTTGAAACAGAAGAAAAAGGGCGGCTACAACGTGATTCAGATTGACACGACCTATGTGCCCACGCCGGTGGAGAAAAAGCAGGTGTACGGCATCACATTCGAGCAGGGAAGAAATGAGCTGAACGTGAATGGGGATCTGCTCTCCAATATCGTGACGGAGAATCACGAGATCCCGGAGGCGGCGCTGATCGACATGAAGATCGCGCTGATCACGTTAAAATATACCCAGTCCAATTCCGTGTGCTATGTGAAGGGCGGACAGGCCATCGGCATCGGTGCCGGCCAGCAGTCCCGTATCCACTGCACAAGACTTGCGGGACAGAAGGCGGACAACTGGTTTCTGCGGCAGTCTCCCCAGGTGATGGGTCTGCAGTTTGCGGACGGTCTGGGCAGAGCGGATCGCGACAATGCGATCGACGTGTATATGGGCGATGAGTATGAGGACGTGCTTGCGGACGGCGTGTGGGAGAAGACCTTCAAGGTGAAACCGGCTGTGTTCACCAGGGAGGAGAAGAAGGCATGGCTTGCCAAGATGCAGGATGTAACCCTGGGATCCGACGCGTTCTTCCCGTTTTCCGACAACATTGAGCGGGCGCACAAAAGCGGCGTGAAGTATATCGCACAGCCCGGCGGTTCTGTGCGGGATGACGCGGTGATCGATTGCTGCAACAAGTATGATATGGTGATGGCGTTTACGGGCATCAGATTGTTCCATCACTAATAGGAAAGGATGAAGGACGGGTACCAATGGGTGAGAATTTAGAGGAAAAGCTGGAAAAGGAAAGCCGTAATTTCATAGAGCAGGAGATCGACAAGGATCTCGCGGAGGGCGTGTACAGCGAGGTGCATACCCGCTTTCCGCCGGAACCGAACGGATACCTGCATATCGGACATGCCAAGAGCATTATCTTGAACTATGGTCTGGCACAGAAGTATCACGGCAAATTTAACATGCGTTTCGACTACACGAATCCGACCAAGGAGGACGAGGAGTTTGTGGAGTCCATCAAAGCGGACGTGGAATGGCTCGGTGCAGACTGGGAGGACAGACTGTTCTTCGCGTCGAACTATTTCGGACAGATGTATGAGGCTGCGGTGAAGCTGATCAAAAAAGGAAAGGCTTATGTGTCGGATCTGTCCGCCGATGAGATCCGGGAATACCGCGGAACCTTCGAACAGCCCGGCAAGGAGGATCCCTCCTGCAACCGCAGTGTGGAGGAAAACCTGCGGCTGTTTGAGGAAATGAAGGACGGCAAATTTGCGGATGGCGAGAAAGTGCTGCGCGCCCGCATTGACATGGCATCCCCCAACATCAATATGCGGGATCCGGTCATTTATCGTGTCGCGCATATGTACCACCACAACACAAAGGATCAGTGGTGCATCTATCCCATGTACGACTTCGCGCATCCGATTGAGGATGCCATTGAGGGGATCACCCATTCGATCTGTACATTGGAATTTGAGGATCACAGACCGCTGTACGATTGGGTGGTGCGGGAGCTGGAGTATCCCCATCCGCCCAGACAGATCGAGTTTGCAAAGCTGTATCTCACCAATGTGGTGACGGGCAAGCGGTATATCAAAAAACTGGTGATGGATGGCATCGTGGACGGCTGGGACGATCCGAGACTGGTGTCCATTGCGGCGCTGCGCAGAAGAGGCTTCACGCCGGATTCCATCCGGAAATTCGTGGAGCTGTGCGGGATTTCCAAGAGTCAGTCCTCCGTGGATTACGCGATGCTGGAATATTGTATCCGTGAGGATTTAAAACCGAAAGCGCCCCGCTACATGGCCGTGCTGGATCCGGTGAAGCTGGTCATCGACAATTATCCGGCGGGACAGATCGAGCTGATGGACGCGGTGAACAATCCGGAGAACGAAGCGCTCGGCACGCGGCAGGTTCCCTTTGGCAGAGAGCTGTACATTGAGCGCGAGGACTTCATGGAGGAGCCGCCCAAGAAGTATTTCCGCATGTTCCCGGGCAATGAGGTACGCCTCATGAACGCTTATTTTGTGACCTGCACCGGCTGTGTGAAGGACGCAAGCGGCAAGGTGACGGAGGTACACTGTACCTACGACCCTGCCTCCAAGGGCGGCAACAGTCCGGACGGACGGAAAGTCAAGGGCACCATCCACTGGGTGGAGGCATCCCATGCCATCAAGGCGCAGGTGCGTCTGTTTGAAAATCTGATCGACGAGGAGAAGGGGGTATACAACGAGGACGGCAGTCTGAATCTGAACCCCAATTCGCTCACGGTCATGGAGGAGTGTTATCTGGAGCCTGCATTTGCAGGTGCGAAGGCGTACGACAGCTTTCAGTTTGTGCGCCAGGGTTTCTTTAACGTGGATGCGAAGGATTCCACAGAGGAGGCGCCGGTGTTTAATCGTATCGTCTCCTTGAAAAGCTCCTATGTTTTGCCCAAATAAGGAGGTTTGGTATGAAAAGTCTCTTGTCGCGGCTGTCGAGTCTGGGCCTGGGGGATCTGCAGGACACCGACATATACGAAGACGAAAAAGCAGCGAAGAAGGCAGCGGAGAAAAAACAACCGCCGAAGAAAATCCAGGTGCAGGAGAAGAATCTGATCTTCGAGAAGAACTTCGATTGTCCGGTTTGTCATGCGGATTTTACCAACAAGGTATTGATGACGGGAAAGGCGCGGCTGATCGGTATGGATCGGGATCTGCGGCCTCTGCACGACGTGGTCGACACCCAGAAATACGACGTGATTATGTGTCCGCACTGCGGCTATGCGGGGTTGAAGCGATT
This sequence comes from Lachnospiraceae bacterium, assembly GCA_017480445.1. Classification (GTDB taxonomy): domain Bacteria; phylum Bacillota; class Clostridia; order Lachnospirales; family Lachnospiraceae; genus Acetatifactor. The sequence goes on along the minus strand of JAFVAO010000047.1, from coordinate 5,073 downwards.
TTTCCCGTATGTGACAGACGGACAGCGAAAGCTGGTGCGGGAACACATCTGCGAGAAGATACAATTGAACGAATATGATGGAGATACTTACTCCTATGAGGAATGTGTGGAGCGTTACCAGATTGCTCTGGCGTGTGCGGTGGTCAAGCACGGAAGGGCCAGCGAGAAGGCCTATATCTGCCTGAAGACGGCATGGCTTCTGCGGGGATATGTGGAGGAGATTGCGATCAATTCCGATGGTATCTCTGACTTCGCAAAAGAGCTGCAGGAGCAGGAAGAGGAATATCTGCGGAGCGCGTACACGGGTTTCTTGGAGGCAAGGCAGTCGGAGAATTTCCCCATGTGCGGGATGGATGAACACACAATCGATTACCTGCTTGCTGCGCTGGCAACCCACTTTGGAGAGTATGATACAGCTGGCAAGCTGGTCTCCAAGATCATCACCTCCAAGACGGCCAACACGCGCACGAAGGACAAAGCCAGAGACTTGCGGGATGACATCCTGCGCGGACTGAAGAAAGACAAGGAATGACAGGGCATGTATGATATGACCATCAAGCTGCTTGGCGGCGACAAACATTTGTATGAACAGATTTATGAGCATATCCGACATGAAATATGGGAGGGGAGGCTGCTTGCGGGAGAGCGGCTTCCCTCCACGCGTTCTATGGCGGATTATCTGCAGGTGGCGCGCAGTACGGTAGCGTATGCGTATGACCAGCTGCTGAGCGAAGGGTATATCGAGTCGAGACCCTACAAGGGATATTTTGTGTGTCCGATCGAGGGAATGGTGGACATGGCGGAGCGGGCAAAGGATCCGGCGCAGGAAGCAGCGCCCAGAGAGACCGTCGTACAGAAACCCCTGTATGATTTTTCGCCCCATGGGATTGACATGTCGGCGTTTCCCTTCAGCGTGTGGAAGCGGATCACCCGCGAGATATTGAGCGAGGATCACCAGGAACTGTTTGCCCGCGGAGAGGCACAGGGCGATTACCGGCTGCGGGAGACGATCTGCCGGTATCTGCATTCCTCCCGCGGCGTGAATTGCACGGCGGAGCAGATCATCGTGGGGGCGGGGAATGACTACCTGCTGATGCTGTTGGAGAAAATTCTCGGCAGACATGTGTGCGTGGCGATGGAAAATCCTACCTACATGCGCACCAGACGCATCTTTCATTCCTTCGCGTATCCGGTCGTGACCGTGCCCTCCGATGCGAGCGGCATGATCGTGTCAAAGCTGGAGGAAACGGACGCCCGGGTGGCCTATGTGATGCCCTCACACCAGTATCCGCTGGGGACTGTGATGCCCATCGGAAGACGCACAGAGCTTTTGAAGTGGGCGGACGGCGGGGCGGATCGCTATCTGATCGAGGACGATTACGACAGTGAATTTCGCTATCGCGGCAAACCGATTCCGTCGCTACAGGCATCGGACGACCATGGCAAGGTGATCTACATCGGTACATTTTCCAAGGCGATTGCGCCGGCGATCCGTGTCAGCTACATGGTGTTGCCGGAACGCTTACTGGAGAAATATAATAACGAGTGTTATTTTTATTCCTGTACCGTATCCCGCATCGATCAGCGCATATTGGATGAATTTATTCGGGAGGGGTATTTTGAACGGCATCTGAACAAGATGCGCAAGATTTACCGATCCAAGCATGATCTGGTGCTGCGCGAGCTGGAACCGTTTGCGGAAAGCTTCCGGATCTCGGGCGAGAACGGCGGTCTGCATGTATTACTGCACGCCCGGGGGGCAGTCAAGGAGGCGGAGCTGATCGCGCGCGCGGCGGCGGCAGACGTGCGGGTGTATGGTATCTCCGCCAGCTGTACGGAGGCGGTTCCCAAGCTGGAGGGGACTGTGCTTCTGGGGTTTGGTGCGGTGAGCGAGGATGATATCCGGAAAGGAATTGCGCAATTAAAAGGAGCATGGCTCTGACGAGCTATGCTCCAGTTTTTACACGATCGGAAATTGTGTCCGTCAAAAGGGATCCGGTGTGTTACTCCTCATCCTCATCGTCAAAAAATTCCTCGGTGGATTCAATGACCTCTTCCGCCCGATCCTTGATATCTGCCACGGTCTCGGAAAGCGGGGTGAATGCATCCTCCGCCTGGTCGGCAACCGCATCCGCGATGTCTTCCGCTTTGTCGGCAACCGCGTCTGCGATGTCTTCCGCTTTGTCAGCAACTGCCTCTGCAACATCACTTGCGGCATCTACAGCCTCAGCCGCCTTGTCGGAGACGGCGTCTGCAACTGCCTCGGCGGCATCCGCTGCCTTGTCCACAGCGTCAGCTACGGCACTGCCGGTCTCGTCGGAATTTAAAGGCACATAAGTACGCTCGCCTGCGTCATCCGGATCTTCGCTGAAATCATCGAAATCCTCATCCATGGAAGACAGCAGCTCATCGTCTTTCTTCTTCATGTAGTAATAAGCGAAGGCACCGGCTGCGCTTGCGGCAGCGGTCAATAACAAGATCTTCCCAAATTTTTTGGCCATGTAGTAACTCCTTTCCAATCAATACCATTCTTATATCTCTATCTTAATACTATTTTGGCAAATTGAAAAGAGAATATGTGAAAGTTTTTAAAAAAATCACATTTGCGTGGACTGTGGCTTGAAAGCATCCGGAGAGTATGGTAAACTACTGAAAGCGTCAGTCTGATGGCGACAGAGGGAACGGAGAACAAAAGATGAACGGCAAGTTTTTTGACCTGAAAAAGGAAAAACAGGATAGAATGATCAATGCGGCGCTGAAGTCCTTTGCGCTGCAGGGGTATCTGCATGCCAGCACCGATGTGATCGTGAAGGATGCAGGGATCAGCAAGGGGCTGCTGTTTCATTATTTTGAGAATAAACTGGGACTGTATACGTTCGTGTATGATTACAGTGTGCGTTACATGCGCCTGGAGCTGAAGACGGTATCGCCGCAGGAGCATGATCTGTTTGAGCTGTTTCGGCAGGTGCAGGAGGCGCACACCCGCGCCATGCGGGAATATCCGTATATCCAACAGTTTCTGAACCGCTCTATGACGGAGGATGTGGGAGAGGCGCTCATCGCCGTAGAGTCCATGCGCAACCGCCTGACGGACACCTATGACTGTATCTACCAGAAAGCGGATTATCAGCATTTCCCGGCCGGCGTGGACGGCAAAAAAGTGCGCACGATGATGGAGTGGACCATCAAGGGGATTCTGACCGAGCGCATATTGGACGCATCCTTCCAGCCGAATATGCTCTACAGGGAAATCTGCGGCTACATCGATATGATGCAGCGCCTGACCAGGCAGACGTAACGCATTACTTTTTCATTTTGTATGCGGGGTCGGCGGGGTAGCCGCCCTTCAGCTTCTGCATACCGCGCTGTATGGCGTCCTTGGAGTTTTTCCAATCAGCCTGCGCGTTCTTATAATCAAATTTCTCCACCATCCAGGCGACATCTTCGGAGATGCGGTCCATATTTTGCTCCATGAGCGCGAACATGGACTGAAAGAACGTCTCTTTTTCTTTGTCGGGCAGCTTCGTGTCCGCGGCCTCACACAGATCGCCGAAATGAGACAGGCAAAAGCCCTTGCTGTTTATAATCTTCTCCCGGAACGCCGCATCGTTTTTGTAGAGATAGAAAAACGTGTCCAGATATCGTGCATAGGTATCCCGAAACTGATTGCAGACATAGCAGGAAGCCTCCTTCTCCCGCACCCAGACCCCGATGGGATTTTCACCGGACGTCGTCCGCAGCAGCTTGGATTTCAGAGAGGTTTTGCCGGGCGTAAAAGCGGCAAACTGCTCCCGCATCTCGGAGATCACGCGCATGTAATGGGTCTTGAGGATCCAGGCATTTCCCAGTGTGTTGCCGTAATCGAACATTTTCTTAAAGTGGGTGCGGCAAAAGCCTGCCCGATCGGTCATGTCACGGATGTCCGCCTCCATGTAGGAGGAACCGCTCCCCAGCACAAAATCCAGAAGATCCTGCTCGATATCGCGCTCAATAAAGCAGAACGGACACTCGTCCTGGGCGTTTACAGCATCATTTAACGGGATGGTATAGAGTTGTTCTTTCATGGCGCTCCTTTCCGGACGATTCCGCGCTGTGCCGCGATCCGGCTGTGTTGTATTTTCTATATTGTACTTCAAAACCGGTCGCTTGACAACCTTCTGTAGTTTCGGAAAATTTAAGAAAAATTTTGTTGTATTATGCGATGAATCAAGCTAGTATAGAGTAGGTAAAATGAGGAAAGATGTGATTTGATTGGTATTTAGCAGTGTAGAATTTCTGCTCTATTTTCTGCCGGTGTTCCTGCTCCTGTATGCGATCACGCCGGAGCGGTATCGGAATATAACGCTTCTCGTCGGCAGCATTTACTTTTATGCATGCGGAGAGCCCAAGTACCTGCCGCTGTTGATCGTGTCGGTGATTGTGAATTTCGGAATCGGCAGGTTTCTGGGCGCAGGGCCGGCATATATAGAGCGGTGGAATCAAAAAAATACAGAGATTTCCTATGAGGAATGGCGCAAGGGTGTCATGCTGTTTGCGGTCACAGTGAACGTGGGTGTATTGCTGCTGTTTAAAGTGGCGATGCGGGACAGCGTGCTGCCGTTAGGAGTCAGCTTTTACACGTTTCAGATCTTGTCCTATCTGATTGATGTGTACCGCAGGGATATCCCCTGTGAACGGTCGCTCGTCCGGATGGCGACCTATGTGGCGATGTTTCCGCAGCTGGTATCCGGACCGATCGTGAACTACAGCGAGGTATCCAACGCGCTGGTCAGAAGACGGCTGGGGATGCGCAATATCCAGAGCGGGCTGAAGATTTTTACGCTCGGACTGGCCTCGAAGGTGCTTTTGGCGGACCGGATCGGCCTTTTGTGGAATGATATTCAGGTGAGGGGCTTCGAGAGCATCTCCACGCCAATGGCATGGCTGGGGGCGTTGGCCTACTCGTTCAAGCTGTACTTTGACTTCTGCGGCTATTCCATCATGGCGATCGGACTGGGCGTAATGCTGGGATTTAATTTTCCGGAGAATTTTCACACGCCCTACATTGCGCGCTCCGTGCGGGAGTTTTACCGC